>JBAWZH010000091.1:0-9759 GCA_037143135.1 bacterium | reverse complement strand
CCACTTTCAGCGTCCGGTAGATGTTGCAGTATCCGTAGGGATCGCCGTCGGTAAATACCAGCACCGGCAGTTTCCGGTCGTCCGCCAACCGCCGGATAAACCGGCGGCAGGCGCGGGTGGGCACTCCGCTCATGGAAATCAGCACACACTTTGCGGTTTCGTAGTACCGGTGGTGAACAAGGCGCTGAAAGAGTGAGGACGTCTCTATGACGAGAATGAATTTGGCGTCGGACTCAAACTTCAGGTGTTCGACGCGGGCGGGAATGCTCCAGGCCCCCGTGCCGAGTTTTCCGCAGTTGATCTTCACGATTTCACGCGTCGAGGGGTTCTGGTCGATGACCGTCAGGGGGCCCGCCACATCGCCGCCGCGCTCCTCGGGAATATAACCGATCTGTTCGCGGTTAACCCCGAGCATCGCCTCCATATCGTCGAGCAAGGTGTCGCTTTCAGGCTGTTCGTCAAACCGGCACTCGCCCCAACTCTTGCTGTTGTAGTAGATCTCGCGCTTTCCCGCGATGTCGTTCTTATCGAGCAGATCCTTCTTGGTGGTCGCCAGGAGCCGCATGGACTGGGCAAAGGTCTTGACGGTATTATAACTCAGGGTTCGGGTCGCGGTCTTCCCCCGAATTTCAAAATATCCCGTTTTGGGGTCATATTTCACGTTACTCAGGGACCGGATGGGGAAACGCAACGATGGCTTCTTCTGTTTCTTGATAATGTCGCCATACACATCCCGACCCACCCCCAGAATCTTCTGGGCCACGCCGTCACGGGTCGTCATTAACACCGCTTCGCCGGCATCCGCCTTCTTCTTGGTCGTTTTCTTAGCCATGATTCTCCTTACGTCTCCAAATGGGATCGCTCCAGCATCCGGCGCAGGTTCTGCACCACCCGGGCCTCATCCTTGTCGGGCAGATCCAGGATATCCTTCAATCCGAGCGCCAGGTGCGGGATATACTTTTCAATATACGACCGCTTGCGCTCGACCTCGTTCTCACGGTGACGGCGGCTGAGATGCACGGACAGGCGGCGACCGCATTCCTGGACACAGAAGGTGATCTCCCGGATGATTTCGGGATAGTGCGCGATGGCTTCCTTGCTCTCGCTCGTGAAGGGAACCCAGACACTGGCGATATGAACCAGGATGACCACGGATCCCACGGGAAGTCCGCCACGCGGTTGTGCGAGACCGTAGTTCTTCCAATTCACCCCGGTAATCGCCTTGGTGATGGCGCAGGCGCCGCCCATGTACAACAGCGGGACGCGATTGGCGAACCGCAGAACGCGCACCGGGTCATCGGCGTTCACGCCCGCGTTTTCACCGGCCTTCGCAAAGGCCATCCCCACCTCTACCTGGAAGGGATTGCCGCGGTACACCGTGGGATCCCGCGTGACGGCCGTGCAGAACTCGCTTTGAATTTCCTTGGCCAGCCCCCCGGCAATCAGCGCCTCGCCAATCGGCGAGAGACAGTCGGTCGGCGGCCGCATCAGTTTGGTCTCATTCACCGCCTTGAACAAGGTCTCAATCTCGCGGTTGGCAATCCGGCGCGGATTGGCCTTGGGATCCAACCCGGCCCGCTCACAGATATCGAGCGCCGTGCGGCTGCTGACACGGGAAAAGTCCTCCGCCAGCGCCCCGCGCAGGGTGCGGGATCCGGTGTCGCGCAGCATCTGCATCAACATTCCCAGTTCGACGCCGTGCGGGTGCGGCTTGATCTCCACCGGCGGGGTCGGCAGGGTGTCAGCAAGCCGCATCCAACTGATCCACTGTCCCTCCACCAGGGGCAGGGCCGTCTGTCCGTCGCCATCAACCTCTTTGTTCAGCAGGGTAATCCGGTAATGCAGTTGCAGGTGCGGGTTCGACACCAGGCACTGTCGCAAAAACTCATCCACGGAGAGGCGACCCCGGACATACTGCGCCTCCATCTCAATCGCCACAGCCGTGCCATGCGAACCGACTTCTGCGGCGCCGGACGCGCCATCGTACGACGGACGGGGAAAGGCGGGCCGCCACTCCAATTCCGAATCCTTCAGGATCGTCGGAGTGTTTTTCCGGGTATCAATCTGAACCTCGATATGGTGGGCCGTTTTTCCCTTCGGGAGTCGGGACAGAATCCGCGTGGCCGTGCCTGTCGTCAGTTGACCATACATTCCGGCGGCGCTGATCCCGATTCCCTGCTGGCCGCGTGACATCCGGAGCCGGTGGAACTTGGAACCATAGAGCAATTTGGCAAAGATCCGGGGAACCTGCTGCCTCATGACGCCGGGTCCATTGTCCGTGACTTCCATCCGGAACCGCTTGTCGCCGGTCTGGGTAATCTCCACGCTGATTTCCGGGAGGATCCCCGCCTCCTCGCAGGCGTCAAGAGAATTGTCAACGGCCTCCTTCACGGCGGTCAGTAGCGCTTTGCGGGGACTGTCAAACCCCAACAGATGGCGATTTTTAAGGAAGAATTCGGAGACGGAAATATCGCGCTGCTGGCGCGACATGGTTTCAGCGGTGGCGGTCTGGGGCGGCGTTCGGGCCATATCAATCCTCCTGCAGTCCAGTTCAGGCACGACCCAACTCGCGGCTGCGCCGGGCGGCAGCCTGGATGGTGCGGCTTAACACATCGGCCGTTTCCTTGTTTTCCAAAACGTCGCGGCCCGCCGCCGTGGTTCCCTTCGCCGAGGTGACGGACGCCGCAAGATCGGCGGGCTCCATCCGCCGGATCATCAGGAGTCGCGCCGTTCCCGCCATCGTCTGCGCGGCCAGTAACAGGGCCTGCTCGCGGGGCAACCCTTCCTTCACGGCGCCGTCCACAAGCCGGTCGAGGAGATAGGCGAAAAAGGCGGGGCCGGAACCACTCAGGGCGGTCACCGCATCAAACAGCGCCTCCGGAAGTTCCAAGGCCTGTCCGCTGCAGGCCAGCAATCGGGAGACGGTTTCCGCATCCTGTGGCGTGGCCCGGAGACCGCGCGTAAAAACATTCATTCCCTCGCCGACCAGGCAGGCCATATTCGGCATGACGCGCACAACCCGGCACAGGGGCGCCAGGGATTCCAGGTGGCCCGTGGTTTTTCCGGCGGCAATCGAAATCACAAGATGGTTGGCCGTTAGAGCCGGTGACAAATCCCGCAGAACGGGATCCAGTTGCTGGGGTTTCACGGCCAGGATGACAATCCCGGCATGGGCGGCCACATCGGCATTATTCAGAGTGGTCCGGATCCCGTACCGCGCCCTGAGGTCGGCCAACCGCTCCGGGCTGACATCCGAGGCCAGGATATCGGAGGAGGAGGAGACGTTCTTTTCAATCAAACCCGTCATCATGGCCTCGGCCATTTTGCCGGCTCCGACAAATCCTGTTTTCGTTGTCATTCCAGTCTATTTCCTCGCAGGGTCAATGACCCGACTTATCATGTCGATCAGTTTCTCATAGGGTTTCATCAGAGAGTGCCGACCGGGCAGGTCGCAGAACGAGCCAATCACCAGAAGCGTCGTGTAAAGCACCAGGAACAACACCACAACCGTGCCCAATCCGCTGATCCCGCTGGATGGCCTCGGTTTCGCGGAAGGACGGTCAAAGCCATTCCACCCTTCGGGGAGACGATCATTAACCTTACCCGATTCATACGCCGCGAGGACTTCCATGACCCCGGCCAGACTCGGCTCCGAGGCAATATGGCCATGGGTTCGATGCACGGCTTCGATGACCTCGGCGGCGGCATTGGCGGGACAGGCCGTGTGGCAAGGGGGTTTCATCTCGATCATACTGATGTCGTTATGTCCATCGCCGACCACCAGGATCTGGGCGTTGGCCACGCCCAGATTGTGCGCCAGTTCCTTGACAGCCAGGCCTTTCGTGAAGGGAATCACCCGAACCTCGACTTCGCCTGGAGTTTGAAATACCTGAAGATACTTGGATGATCGCGCCTCGGTTCGGAGAATCTCAGCCCCGAAATTGGCGGCGCCCTCATCCTCGAAACGAAAGCAGAGCCGATCCCGTGTCGAAAAAGCGATTTTCGCAAAAGGGTTGCGGGAGAGGACGGCCCGCCTCATCCTCGGCATGGCGCGGCGCAAGGCGACGTCGTCTTTCCATTGCAACCACACGATCCGAAGGTTCCAGAGCCAATGCGGCAGAAAGCCCCAGGACTTGCATTCGTAGATGTACGCATGACAGGCAATCACATAGTCCGGCTTGATCCCGAACACATTCATGGGGCCGAAAATACGTTTATAGCCGCCCAGACTTCGACCCGTACAGACCACCCAGACCGCGCCATACGCGTTGCGGAGGTCGTTGATCTTGGCGCGAAAGGAGCGATATTGATCAAATTCAGGGCGTCGCCCCATCAGGGTGCCATCGGCGTCGGTTACGAACATCCGAATTCGCCTGAGAATGTTTTCGGCAGACTCCATGGCCATTGGCACATCGGGTCGGCGGCCATTCAGGACGCCAGCCCGAAACAACCGGACACGTTATTTTTTCGCGGCGGCAGACTCCTTGATCAGAGCCAACCCGATCACTTCGCGCTGAATCTGGTTGGTTCCCTCGTAGATCTGCGTAATCTTGGCGTCGCGCATCATCTTCTCAACCGGGTACTCCTTCATGTAACCGTACCCGCCGAGAACCTGGACGGCATCCGTGGTGACCCTCATCGCGGTGTCGGAGGCAAAGAGTTTACACATGGCCGAGACCTTGCTGATGTCCTTCGATCCACTGTCAATATGGCGGGCGGCGGCATAGACCAGGGCGCGGGCGGCTTCCACCTGCGTGGCCATGTCGGCGAGCATGAATTGAACTCCCTGGAACGAACAGATCGGCTTGCCGAACTGGCGGCGCTGGCGGCTGTATTCGACGGCCTCATCCAGGGCGCCGGCGGCGATGCCGAGGGCCTGGGCGGCCACCCCGGGCCGGGAACTGTCGAGTGTCTTCATCGCCACAATGAAGCCCATGCCTTCCTTGGAGAGCAAATTGGCCTTGGGTATGCGGCAGTCCTGGAACACCAGTTCACGGGTCGCGGAGGCGCGAATTCCCATCTTGTTTTCCTTCTTGCCGAAGGTAAAACCAGGCGTGCCTTTCTCCACAATGAACGCCGAGGCGCCGCGCGGGCCCTTCGCCTTGTTTGTCATGGCCACGACCGTGTAGATTTCGGCCTCGCCGCCATTGGTAATCCACTGCTTGGTGCCGTTCAGCACATAGTGATCGCCATCCAGGATGGCCGTGGTCTTGATCCCGCCTGCATCGGAGCCGGCATTGGCCTCGGTCAACCCGAAGGCCGCCAGGGACTTGCCCGAGGCGATACGGGGGAGATATTTCTTCTTCTGCTCATCCGTGCCGAACAGAATGATGGGGAATGTGCCCAGGGCCGTGGCCGCCAGGGCCAGGGCGATTCCGCTGCACACCTTGGAGAGTTCTTCCACACAAACGGATAATTCCGTAATTCCGCCACCCAGACCCCCGTATTCCTCGCCGATATAGACACCGCACAGATCCGCGTCAGCGAAAACCTTCACGATTTCATGGGGAAATTCGTTCGCTTCGTCGTAATGCTCGCGAATCGGTTTAATCTTCTCCTGCGCGATCTGGCGGGCAAGGTCACGAATCATTACCTGTGTTTCGGTCAACCCATAATCCATTTTAATATCTCCCCATGTTTGGAATCAAACTCATTGCCGCTTGCTGAAACCTCGGTACAGTAGCGGAAAAGGAACGGGAGGGGCAAGAAAATCCTGTTTCTTACCAGAAACAGGGCCAACTACAGGCACACGGGCGTTCTGTGTCGCTGCATCGCCTGCCGCATCATCACGTCGTGGGAGCCCTCATGCGCAGGAGTCCCGGTTGATTCAGCAGGTTTGCGCTGAATATAGGTTCCGTCGGATTTCATATCCCAGGCGCTGCGTTGATCAGAGAGGTGAATCTTCAGAATCTGGTGAAGTTCCGCCTTAAGATCCCGGTCCTCGATCGGCGTGATGGCCTCCACCCGGCTTTCAAGATTACGATGCATCCAGTCGGCTGAACCAATGTAATACTCGCCATCCACCTCCTGCTCAGCCCCGTTTCTAAAGTGGTAAATTCGCGAATGCTCGAGAAACCGGCCTATGACGGAAATCACCCGGATGTTTTCGCTCAGTCCGGGCGCCCCCGGCTTGAGGGTACAGAAACCCCTTACAATCAAATCGACCGGAACCCCCGCCTGGCCGGCCGCATACAGGGCGCCGCAAATATCCCGATCCTCCAACTGGTTCATCTTGGCCAGAATGTGGGCGGGCCGACCCGCCTTGTGATGTTCCGCTTCCCGTGCAATCATCTCCAGAAAACGCCGCTTCATGTTGGCCGGCGCAATCAACAGTTTCCGGTAGTCCTCCTTCCGGTTGCGACCGGTAAGGTAGTTGAACAGGTCGGCAATATCGGCGGTCAAATCCGGCCGACACGTCAACAGGCTCACATCCACATACAGTCGCGCCGTCTGGCGGTGATAGTTTCCGGTTCCGATATGGGCATAGCACCGGGATTCCCCGCCTTCACGACGAACCACCAGGGTCGTCTTGGTGTGGGTCTTCAACCCCTCCACCCCGTACACCACATGCACCCCCGCCCGCTCCATCTTCTGCGCGAGCACTATGTTCTCATGCTCGTCAAACCGGGCCTTCAACTCAACCAGGCAGGCCACCTGCTTTCCCGATTCCGCCGCGCGGATCAGGAGCGGCACAAACGGACTGTCTTTCCCGGTCCGGTACAGGGTCATCTTGATGGCCAGCACATCCGGATCGGCCACGGCATCCTTGATCAGACGCAACACGGTGTCGTCAAACGACTCATAAGGATGATGAACCAGGAGATCCCCCGCCCGGATCGCATCGAAGATCCGGGAATCCCCCCCCTGCAGCCGGCGCGGCACCAGCGGAATCCAGGGATTGCACCGAAGATCCGCGAAGGGAAGTGTGGCGATATTCTTCAGACTGCGATATTCAACCAGCCCCGGCATCTCGTACACATCCTCGTCCCCCAGTTCGAGGGCATCCATGAGAATGCGCCGGTTGACGGGATCGGCGCCCCGGGGGTATTCCAATCGCACCACGGTTTCCATGCGGCGCTGGCGAACCTGCTCCTCGACGGCCTGAAGCAAATCCTGGACATCATCCAGGTCGGCCTCCACCTCAGCATTCCGGGTCACCCGGAACGGCATGATTCCACTGATCTTCATATCGGGAAACAGCCGGCCCAGATGCTGGGAAATCAAATCCACCAGCGATACAAACCGATAGGCCCCCTTGAACGCGTCCGTCTCGATCCGGATCCATTGCGGCAGCGTGTCGGGAATCTTCACCCGCGCGAATGAACTCCGGCCGGTTGCAGGGTCATTCAGGGTCATTCCCAGAGACAGCGAGAGATTCGATATAAACGGAAACGGATGGCCGACATCCACCGAAAGGGGCGTGAGAACGGGAAACACGGATTTGTCAAAAACAAGGGCCGCGATCCGTTTTTCTTCGTCCGTGAGTTTTTCCCATCCCAGAAGATGAATCCCCTGGGCCGCCAGCGCCGGCTTGATGGCCCGGTGATAGCCCTCTGCCTGCACGTTCAACATCTCCTGAATGGTGGCATGAATGGCGTGAAGAAGCCCCTGGGAGGTCTTCTCTCCGAACTCTTGATTCTTTACTCCCGCCCAGATTTGTTCGCGCAACCCGTAAACCCGCTTCATCACGAATTCGTCCAGGTTGGATGTGAAAATGGAAAGAAAGTTGACCCGCTCCAGCAACGGGATCCTCTCGTCAAGCGCCTCGTTCAACACACGGCGGTTGAACTCCAGCCAGTTCAAATCACGATCCAAAAAACGGGATCCGGGCGCGGGTTTGCTGCGGGTTCTCCGGGGATTGGCGCGGGGCGTCGTCATCTCACAACCCCGGGACATCGCCCATGCAGGTCCCGACCAGCCGGGCCGTCTTGACCCAGGGATGGTTAAGGGGGACATTCTTGACCACGCCCGCCACTTTTTCGAGCGGAACCGGGACACACTCATCCCCGCGCACGGCCACCATGACATTGAAAACCCCGTCCATCAACAACTGTCCGGCCTTGGTGCCCAGCCGTGTGCACAACAACCGGTCGGTTGCCGACGGCGTCCCTCCCCGCTGGACATGTCCGAGGGACGTCACCCGCGCCTCGAAGTCGGTCAAATGCTGGATCTGCCGCGCCACGCGGCTTGACATCGGTTCCTTCACCAGATGAATCCCATTGGTGTCAACACTGGGCGCGAACGGATCGGGTTTCTTTTTCCCGGATTTTATCCCCTTGGCCAATACCAACGCTTCGGCCTTGGAAACGGCCCCCTCGGCAATGGCGATGATCGAAAACCGCTTGCCATGATGACGGCGGTTACGAAGATGTTCGGCAATGACGTCCAGGTCATAGGGGATTTCAGGAATCATAATGACGTCCGCCCCGCCGGCAATCCCGGCCCCCAGGGCGAGCCATCCCGCCGTGTGCCCCATGATTTCACAAACAATGACGCGATGATGACTGGTGGCGGTGGTATGGAGCCGGTCAATGGCCTCCGTGGCAATCCCCAGGGCCGTATCATACCCGAAGGAAATGTCGGTCAAGGCCACGTCGTTATCGATGGTCTTGGGAAGCGTCAGCACATTGATGCCGCCAGTCTTGTGGAGATGCAACGCGTTCTTCTGGGTTCCCCCGCCTCCCAGGCAGACCAGGCAATCCAACTGCAACCGGCGGGCATTGGCAATGGCCACCTCGGTCATGTCCATGACCTTGTCGCCCATTTTCATTTTATGCGGCTTATCCCGACTGGAGCCCAGAAAGGTTCCGCCCAGCGTCAGAATGCCGCTCACATGCTGGTCATCAATGGTGATCGTTCGGTTTTCCACAAGACCCCGGAATCCATCCAGAATCCCGATCACCTTCAGGTCATGGTGAAGGGCGGCCTTGGCGACACCCCGGATGGCGGCATTCAACCCGGGACAGTCACCGCCCGCCGTCAGAATTCCGATGCAACGCGCTTTTTTTCGAACAACCATGATGGGATCCTTTCAGAAAACAATCACCCCTAGGCAAGCAAGGTGCCAGACCACGGCAAAAAACGCAATCCCGATCAGGAAACGCACTCCGGCAGATCGTCCCTCTAGGATTGCGTCACGCTGGTGTGCCGGACGATTTTCCCCTCAATCAGATAGATCAAGTCCTCGGCGATGTTGGTTGCATGGTCGCCAATCCGCTCCAGACGGCTGGCGATACGCATGAGTTTGATCAACGGCTCCACCAACGCCGGACTGCGCCCGATCTCCGCCCGGAGGCGGGAGGACATCGCCCGGTTCAGGGCATCCAATTCGGAATCGGCCAGACGCACTTCGCGCGCCGCCACGACATCCAGGTTGACAAACGCATCCAGCACCTTCTTGAGCATAAACTGTGATTTGGCGGCCATCTCCCCCAATTGGGTGGGAATGTCAACGGGAGACAGTTCGGACAGGGCAAGGGATCCCTCGGCTATATGAACCGCCAGATCCCCGATGCGCTCCAGATCCGTATTGATCTTGAGCACGGAGACCAGGTAGCGCAGGTCTGCGGCAACAGGCTGGTGCAAGGCTAGGATTTTGAGACACTCCTCCTCCACATCCACATCACGCGCGTTGGTTACCCTTTCATTCTCCAACACTTTCCGGGCTTTGTCCGGGTCGCGTTCCTCAATGGACTGAACGGCTTCGCGAACCGCTTCCTCGACATCGGCGCTCATCTCAAGGATCTGCAACTTCAACTT
>JBAWZH010000090.1:0-9823 GCA_037143135.1 bacterium | reverse complement strand
TCAGCCCGGCGCCCGGAAACGCTTCCAGTTCTCGAAGCGCTAATCCGAATACGGCCCTCACCGTTTCATCAAACCCCCGCCCCGCAAGGTTCGGGGGTTTTTCTTTCTACAGCACCACCGTGTTGAACGACTGGGGCTGAAGCACCATGATCAACCGTCGGCCATGGTCATCCAAGACCACGCGCTGAAGTTTCGTGTCGGGGTTATGAACCACCAAGACCCGGCTTTCGTCCTGCTCGTTGAAAAAAGCGACCGCACGATCAGCCCAATCCCCGCTTAATCCCAACCGGACGGCATACCGGTCCGTCAGGCATGAAAAATGGCGGAACACGTGATAATCCGGCGTGAGGGCAAACGTGCGCTTCTCCGGGTTTACCGTAATCAGCGAATTCATTCCCAGACCCTCGCGGTTCCTTCCGCCCTCAGGGAAAACCATATTGTCATACAGGCACATTCCCGCGCCACTCGTGATGGCCCGCTGTACGACGTTAAAGACGCCATGCGCCTGTTCCCAGGTATTCCGGCCATCCCCTTCCCCGCAATCGGACTGCATCAGAAGAATATCGGGGAAGGCGCGGCGGATACGGGTCAGCATATCCCGGGCGCCATGCTGGCAGGCAACCCCGCTCAGGAATTGCAACGCCATCGGATCGCTCAAAACGGTCAGGGCCGTGTCGGAATACGAACTCGAACCCAGGGCCCCCAACCATAATTTCGTGGTAATCCTCCGCTTCACAAACATGGGACCCAGCGTGTTCCGGATAAAATCACGCAATTGGGCTCCGGTCCAGAAACATCCCGACTGACGGCCGCCTGCCGTCGGTTCGTTCTGCACCAGAAGATGATCAATCCTGATCTTCTCACTCCGGTATTCCTCTACAAACCGCGCCAGATAAAGCGCATACGACTCGAGCATCACCGGATTCCACGCCAGTCGCCCTCCGTCGGCCTCCGGGGTCGCTTTCATCCAGTCGGGGGGACTCCAGGGACACGCCACAATTTTGAACTTGGGGATTCGTTCCAGGGGTATCCGGATAAAGGGAATCAGGCGCTTCCGATCCCGCTCCACAGAAAATTGCTTCATCGACCAATCGCCGGGAGCGTCATCAAGGGAATAGGCGTCAAGAGCCAGATTCGAGGCCCCGACAGGAATCCGGCCGTAATGGAAACCGCATCCTTCCTCATGATTGAAGAGCGCATGGCACGCCCGGCTACGGTCGCTCCCTTTCAAAAGCGCCAGCGCCTCCCACCCCCTCTCCGAGACACCGCCCCCAAATCCCTCCCACAATTGGTCAAGGGTCTCGTCTAATCGGAGATTGACGTCCGCGATGCGCGTCGCCGCAATGGGACGCCCCTGCACTCTCCAGAGCCGAGCCGGTGTTGAGGCGATCCATAATCCACTGCGTCGTTCCATGGGGTCACTGTAGTATCATCACGTCTTCCGGTCAACCGGGGCGTCCGTCCCTTTGTAAACCTGGCTCCGATTCTCCTTGAAGGGAAGCGTCAGAACGACGGAAGCCCCCCGACCGGGTTCACTGACAATGTTCATAGAGCCACCCAGCACATCGGCGCGTTCGCGGATGCTGAACAGGCCGAACTTGCTTGGCCTGTTCCGACACGGATCAAACCCGCGCCCCTTGTCGATGACCTCGACACAAAACCGACCCCTCCCCGCCGACTTGAACCGGATGATCGCCGTTTTGAGTCCTGAATGCTTGACGACGTTCAAAAGCAACTCGCGCACGGCATCGAAAACAAACATTCCAACCTCTTGCGCGACCCGGTCGGAGACACCCTGCCCCCTGATCTGGACACACAGATCAAATTTATTCTTCATGTCCGACGCCAACCACCGCATCGCCATCTTCAATCCCTGTTCGTGCACGACGGGCGGACGAAGGTCAACGGCCAGTGACCGGGTAACGTCAATCGCCTTGTCCAGAAGGTGCCGTACCCGATCCATGGCCTCCTCGCCCGGCTTCGTCAGGGTGTGATCCCCGAGTTCCCCGAGTCTGAACTTGGCCGCCGCCAGCCATTGCTGGAGATCCTCATGCAGGACGTGGGCAATCCGCAATCGCTCGCGATGTTCGACCCGGATGATCTCCTCCGCCAAAGCCTGGAGTTTTGCCGTGCGATCCTTGACTTTGCTTTCCAACCCATCCCGGGCCTCCTCCAACTCACCCTGCAGGGTTTTGTAGGCGGAAACATCATTGAACAAGACAAACACCTTGCTGGCGACGGGGACACCGAAGATGAACATCGTCTTCACGGCGCCATTCTTGCAGGTCACCTGGTACTCACTCCCCTTGATTTCCTGGTTTTCAACGAGCGCCATCTGGACACTCCCCATCCAACGCTCAATGACACTCTTCCGGTAGCGCTGATTCGGATAGGCCCTTTTCCACCAGTCATCCATCGTGGGGATATCTTCGGGCGAGTACCCAAAGGTTTCAATCGCCTTTCTGTTGATATACTCAATCTTTCCATCCATCGAGACGATCGCCATGGAAATCGGGGACAGTTCAAGGATTTTTCTTAACAAAACATCACTTTCCCTCATCGACTCTTCGATTCGTTTGAGGGATGTGATATCGCGGGTGACGACCAGAACTGACCGCACTTTTCCGTTTGCCGCAAGTTCAGGAATACACCGCGATTCGTAATAGCCGACTCCGTTCTTCCCCTGAAAGGTATCCCGCAATTCCAACGGTTTCCCCGTTTGAAATACCTGGCGGATCCGGCCTTCCCAAAGACTGCTGTAAGGCTCGGGGACACCCGTCTCCCGGATGGTTTTACCCATCAGTTGCCGGGGCTCAACTCCATGAATGCGCGCTCCCGCCGGATTGATGTAAAGATGGCGGAATGCGCGGTCAAACCGGTCAATGATATCGGGCGAATTTTCAGACAACGTCCGATAGTCCTCCCTGGTAAGTGGCGCCGGTGCGCGGCTGGAACGGGATGCGCTCATTCCCGCGCACCATTTCTTGGCCGACGGTATTCTGCCCAACGCGACATTGGTCCGTGAGTGTAAGAAACGGTTCATATCTCTGATAAAACCACGCTTTCAAATACTTCGAAGGACGCCCCTTCGCGCCAGGCATCGGAAGGCAATCCGGCCTTCATACTGAGTGAAGACAGGGTTTCCTCAACCGTCCAACCCTGTTCGGTCGCGACTTCAGGCAGGTATACCGCCCGATACCCACCCTTCTCAAGAATGATCCCCTGTTGCCCTATCTTGAAGTCGGATATGGAGGAAATGTCACGGATCGGACTCAAAACCGAAACATCCACCTCAATGCGAGATAATTCTCCGGTCTGAACGGGGCTGAACCGCGGATCATGCAGAGCCGCATTGACGGCATTATTATGAACGGAACGATACAAGGCCTCAACCGGGGCCAATGAGCCGACGCACCCCCTGAGATTTCCACGGATTTTAAGCGTAACAAATGTCGCCGCCTCTTTTTTCAATAGCGGCGTAATCTCATGCTGACTGAGATCAAACGCTCCCGTCCCCCCATTGACACACCATTTCAAGGTGTCGTTCGCTATGGCAAACACGGTCTTCTTTTCAGCCTCCGTCAATCCCGGCGTCCAACTCCCGCTTCGATGTTCTTTTACCATCCAATCCCGCTTCATGGCGGATTACATGCCAGAAGCGGCAGATGATGTCCAGTCCATAGCGACGGATCCCTTTCAAGATTGACATCGGGCGCAGGGGGCTTAGTTTAATTGGTGGATGAAGGAGATAGCGTCTTATGCCGATTTACGAATTCTACTGCCGGAAATGCAATACGATCTACAACTTCCTGTCGCGCTCGATCCAGCCCGACAAGAGGCCGAATTGTCCGCACTGTAAAAAAGTGAAACTCGACAAGCAGATTTCCCTGTTCTCCCAGACAGGCCGGGCCAGGGACGACACGGGCGGCGAACCCGCCCTCCCCATCGACGAGTCGAAAATGGAGCGCGCCATGGATGCCCTGGCCCGCGAGGCCGACGGCATCAGCGAGGAGGATCCGCGCCAGGCGGCCGGCCTGATGCGTAAATTCTCCAGTATGACCGGCATGGAACTGGGCGCAGGGATGCAGGAGGCGCTCAACCGCCTGGAGGCCGGCGAAAGTCCGGACGCCATCGAAGCGGAACTCGGCGACCGCTTGGAAAAGGAGGATCCCTTCATTCTCCCCGAAAACAAAAACAAGCGGGGCAAGGGCGCTGGCCACCACGCCCTGCGGCGGGACAACACTCTCCATGAAATGTAATCCCGCCCTGCGCACCGAAAATCTCAATGTTCTCGAGCTGACCCCGCTCGTCACCCCGCGTGCCTTGAAAACGGAGTTGCCCTCCACCCCGGACATCCTGCAAGCCGTCCTTGAGACGCGCCAGGCCATCCGCGATATCCTCTGCGGGCGGGATTCGCGCCTGCTGGTGGTTGTCGGTCCATGTTCGATTCATGACCCCGAGGCCGCCCGGGAGTACGCGAAGCGCCTCGCGGGGCTTCGCCGAGAACTTGAAAAAAAACTGCTGATCGTGATGCGCGTCTATTTCGAAAAACCCCGGACCACCATCGGATGGAAGGGTCTGATCTACGACCCCCACATGGACGGATCCGCGGACATCGGGAGCGGGCTACGCACCGCCCGCCGCCTGCTACTGGACATCACCGCCATGGGACTTCCTGCGGCCACCGAAATGCTCGACCCCATCGTCCCCCAATACATCGCCGACCTCATCTCCTGGGGCGCCATCGGCGCGCGCACCACGGAATCCCAAACTCACCGCCAGATGGCCAGCGGCCTCTCCATGCCCATCGGATATAAGAACGGCACCGATGGAAATGTGCAGGTGGCCGTGGACGCCATGGAATCGGCCCGGCATCCGCACACCTTCCTCGGCATCGACGAGGACGGCCAGACCGCCATTGTCCGCACCCGCGGCAATGAAGAGGGCCACCTGATCCTGCGTGGTTCAAAAGCCGGTCCGAATTTTGACGAGGAAAGCGTCCGGGATGCCGGTCGGCGGATGACCGCCCGCCATCTTCCTCCGGCGGTGATGGTGGATTGCAGCCATGGCAACGCCGGGAAACAGTTCGCCATGCAGGAGACGGTCTGGAATTCCGCGCTCGCCCAGCGTGCAGCCGGAAACACCGCCCTCATCGGCATGCTGGTCGAGAGCAACCTGCTCGAGGGAAACCAGCCCATTCCCGACGATCTCTCCCAGTTGCGCTACGGCGTCTCCGTCACCGATGAATGCGTCAATTGGGAAACCACCGAGAGAATGCTGAGAAGGGTGAACAGGGCCGGGTGAGGAGTGATGGGAAAAGGCGCGTGTTCATTTTCTTTTCACTCATCACGCTTCACCCTTAACTTGTAACTCCATGTGCCTGCCAGACGGATCGGGATCAGTAACGCATTCTGGATATTTGAATACATGTCGGCGGCCATGTATTGAATCGCCTGCCGGGCCGGAAAGGCGCGCGGATCCTCGATGCCCCTGAGGCAAAGCAGGGCGAAAAAGCGAAAAAACATGGACATCAGGAACAGGAGGCAGTGATAGGTCATGGGCAGGCCGAGAAAATCGCCGTGCCAATCCTTCAGCCACCCTGCCAGCGCTCCGCCGAACAACCCGCTGGCCGTCCCCGCCGCCGCCACCACCACGCTGTTCAGGGCAACATAGGCCGTGTTACGGCCGCCGCCCCGCTCCTGTCGAACCAGTCCCAACAAGATGTTATAGGACGCCAGTTCCACGCCGGGCCAGGCAAAGGCCGCCACGAGGATTCCGAGGTAGGCCGGCATAACGCTGCCCTCCCGGATCACAATCCAAAGCACACCGCCCTGGATCACAAACGCGGTGGCGATCAACGCCACCGGCTTACGGCCCAGCCGGTCGATCATCCGGCCCCAGAACGGAACCCCGGCCATCGCCATGACCGTGGTACAGGTAATCAGAAGGAAGTTGGCCTTGACGTTCGACATGTGGGCAACATCAAACGCGTACAGCCAGGAAAACTGTCCCACATAACCGACCGAAAAAGTCATCATCGCCGTGAAACCGAGATAGCGTCGGAAGGACCGGTTTCGCAACGGCTCGACAAACAGATTTCTCCACCCGTAATGCTGGTTCCTGTCATGCCCGCCCTGATCGGGAATACGAACAAAGAAAAGGATGTCGGCCATGCCGGACAAGGCCGCTACCGCCAGCAGAAGACTGAGCACCCGGCTCAGGGCAAGGCCGCTCATCCCCTCCGCCCAGTCCAGAATCACTCCCACGGTTATCGTCAGGATCAGACTCACGATCTGTCCCGCCTGGATCCGGCGGGACAGATACCGGCCCCGGATCCGCGAGGGGAGCAAATCCGACAGCCACGAGAACCACGATGGAGCGGTTGTGTGTTGCGCCAACGCCGACACCAACATCAGGGTGATCAACCCCGCCGAACCGCGTTCCACCGACACCAGCCAGGGAAGCGCCGCGATCATCAGCCAGAGAAAACGGTGAATCAGGTTGGCCGTCAGAAACACCGTCTTGCGGTGTCCGTAACGCTCCACCAGGAATGAGGCCGGCAACTGGGCAAAGGCCGCGAGGAAGGGGATGGCGGCCAGAATCCCGAATCCGAACTCGGTGACATGAAGGGATTTGGCATACCGCGTCAACGTGGCGCCCGTCGTGATCGACATCCACGCCGCCCCGAAAATCCAGGCGACCAGAATACGCCGCAACACCTCCCGCCGCCCCAATTCACCGGCGCCATCCGTTCCGTCCGTTATCCGCTCGTTCACTTCTTGTTCTGTTTGTTGCGGTATTCCGGACTATTCTTGAGATCGGAACGAATATCCCGTTCGGACCAGCCTTCGCTGAGAAGTTTCGCGCGGTACGTTGCCAGGCCTGCGGCGTCAGGATCCCTGCCCAGAATATCCTGATAGGCCCGGCGTACAATCAGTTCAGCGGCGGCCGGGGTTCGTCCGGCGCGCTCGTCGCTCTTGCGCAGGTCACTGCGCACATCCTGCTCGCTCCAATGATCGTCGATGATCCGGCTCCGATAGGTGCGCAACCCCGCCTGATCCGGTTCCCGATTCAGAATATCCTGGTATGCGCGACGCACCACGGAATCAGGATCATTTCGATCCCGCCGTGATGGCGACGAGGACTCATCATGGCGGCGCGATTCATATCGATCCCGCCCTGATGGCCGCGAAGACTCATCATGGCGACGCGGTTCATATCGGTCATCATCATGCCTGTCATTCCGGGATGACTCCGGCGGCCTCGAGAAGGCATTGATGAAAACGTCTGCAATCGGTTCTTCGGCGGACGCCCGGCCCGACGGTACGACCTGCAACCCCACTCCGATCATGGCGGCGAGAATGATTTTACCCTTCATGACTTGGTCTCCTGAACTGAACGATTAAATAAAGAAGTGAACATCAGGGTTTCTTTGTCGAAGCAGGCGCAGGGGTTTTCGTCGGAACGGGATTCACAGGGACTGGGACGGGAGCAACGGCGGAAGGCGGCGGGGCCTTCGTCGCAGCCTTGAGGGCAAACTCATTGCCAGGATAGTCCAAGGCCAGTTTTTTCCGAAACTCGGCGCCACGGGGATCCCGCGCTTTGTCAAGGAGTTCAGCCGCCAGAAACAGGGCCTCCGGCTGGATCGCCTTCTGGTTTTGAAAAAGGGTGGTTATCTTAATGAAATCGGAGAGGGCGTCCTCTTCCTCTCCCATCTTGAGAAACATGTTGCCTCGTTGCAGGTAGGCCACGCCCACCATCTCGAGTGTTCCCGTTCCTATGACTTTGTCCAGTTCCTTCCTGAGTTGGGCATTCGCGCCACTCGAAAATAGCGCCTTCCAATACATCCTCTGAAGCGAGGGAGAAACCCGGTCGCGCCCGACCACGGAAAAAAGGGCCTCCATTGCCGCAACGGCCTTCTTGGCATCATGGGTCTCGAGGTAAGCCTGGGAAAGCAATACTCCGGCCTCCGCGTCCCAATTGAGCATCCTGTACTTTTTCACAATGCCCTCGAGGATCGGAATCGCCTGCGTGTACTGGCGGGACTTAACCATGCCTGCCGCCTGGTCGAAATCAGCGGGTTTATCGACCGACACCCTCGCCACCTGGGCACGGGGAATGGGCATCGTGGTATCGCCCGACGTAATCACGTATTCCTGGGCGCCTTCCTTCCATTCCAGTGTTTTGGCTGACAGGGAACGGCCGTTCTTTAGATAGACGGTATTGTCGGCCCGGGCAGAAAATGCCAGAACGCCCATGATCACAAATGCCAGAATGGTTCTACTCGTCATGATCCGGCCTCTCCTCTCTTTATGCCTTCCGATTTCGTCCCTTCGGACGCGCCATCTGAACCCGCGCCACGGCAGCGGTAGGGACAGCCATCCGGCCATCGGAAAACTCGATGACATGCCCTTTTTCAATAAGCCATTGCAACTGTCGTTTCAGTTCCACATCCTTGGGTATGGCCACGACCGGCGCGGGAACCTCCCCGTCGGCCGGAACCGGAGCCGTCGCCGGATTCAACGCCGCAGCCAATTCGGCCTGCGTACACCCCGGCTTGGATGAAACAAAGTCGAGTATTTCGCGGATCACCTCCACGGTGTGCGCCGGATCAATGGCGTTCGGAGCCACCGAGGTGACAAAGGTATGTCCGCCAGCCGCCTTGAACGTATGCAGCCCCAGGTGACGGAAGGCCAGCCGCAGAATGACCGACAGTTTCAGCGGGAAACGGGACTCGCGCTGCCAGGCCTCCTCAATCACGCGGCGGAGCGGCCCCTGTTCCATGGCATGGGCAACGACCCCGGACACCACCACGCTCTTCGACTCCTTGACGGTCTCAACGAGTCCGTGTTCACGGAAATAGGATTCCGCCTCCGAGTACCGGTTGAATGTCACAGCCTTCTCGCCCTCGCCAAAACGGTAAACCGTGACCTTGCGCATCTCCTCTTTCCACTGCTCGATCAACGCCGCGTCGTGCATCGTCTCAATGCGTTTCCGGTAGGCGTCCAAAGGCATGTCGGGATAACGGGTGCGGTGGATTTCGGCCACCTTGTCCGTGTAATCATGATAGTTCGGAGGACCCAGAAGAACACCTGACAAACCGCATTTTGCCACGCAGATAAAATTACCCTTGGGCGATTCCGCCTCCTGTTGTTCCTTGTGGCAGAATTTTTCAAAATGCTTGGAAAACACGTGGGAACTGGCGGCCTCGCGGCTCAGGAAAATGGCCTTGCACTCGGCACACTGGAAAAACGAAAAATTCTCCAGCGTGGGCGGCGTCTCGATTTTAATCAGATAATAGTCCGGTTTACTGAGGAAGAGCGCCGCCACCTCGAAAAGGGAATACGCTCGGAATGACTTTGCCAATCTACCGGCCAGCGGCGCCAGACCCCGTCGTTCGGGCAGAAAGGAGACCTCCAGGGTGGCCAGCCGTTCATCCAACGGTTCGGCAGGCGCGCGGGAGGGCTCGGGCTCGCCACGCGGACGATCCCGGAGATTCTGACGGCGGGCGCCGCCCGGACGGCGATCCTGCGAGGAAGGCCGATCAGGACGATCCCGGCGCCGGGAGTCGCCCTCCCGGCCTTCGCCTCGTTCCCGCACGTCGCCTGATGGCGCCGAGAAGGAACGATGCTCGGGCGGCTGGCGCGCCCAACCAGGAACAAAATTCAAATCAATAACAAGAGAGTCTTTATTATCAGGGGTCGATTGAGTCATAGGCGGACATTATAGGGAGATGGGCGCGATTCTCAATCCCCTTTTTATGGGAGCCTAATCCAGTCGGCGCGTCCACAGTAAAGATTCGAATATCTCGGGGAGTATGATA
>JBAWZH010000089.1:0-9832 GCA_037143135.1 bacterium | reverse complement strand
GCAAAGGTCGCGGTACGTTTGACAGCGCCCAAACGACATGATACACGGCAATCCCGAGACTGCTTTCCAGATGCGCCTACATCAAGCCCAGATCCTGCGACCGGTACTCGTCATCGAGGGCAGGTGTGTCGACATCCAGCCGTTCAAGCTTGGCGCAGGCGTTCAGCCTCCCTGGCAATTGCAACGACTAAGTCGCGATGCGGGGGCCAACAAGCACCGGGGAACAACATCAAATCATCTTTCATTGGTCCTTCTTTCCAAAACAGGAGTTTCCCGGATCCTCGACGTATTTCAAACAAATGAAAGGCATTCGTCACGCATCAGTCCTTCCGGGACTTGTCACTACTTACGAGGTTTTGGAGCGCGCCCAGAAACGGCAATCGCGCGTGCCAGTTGGCGGAATCGCTCTCGTTCTCTATCGGCATCATGCTTGTCTTGGGCGGCTTGCCAGCCTTTCTTTCCCAAACATCCTCGCAAACCTGGTTCGTCCTGTAGACGACGCACGGCGGCCAGTAGTTCGGCGGAATCCCGGTGGCCTACCACGATGCCGCACGAGGTCTCTTCAATGTGTTGCAGCGAAGCCAACGCGGCTGGGCCATAGGCCAGAATTGGCCTTCCAGCAGCCATGTACTGGGGAATCTTGGTCGAGACCGACATCCATGTATATCGTTGAATCTGCGGGTCAAAGGATTCCACATGCACGAGCACATCCGCCTGGCGCAAAATCGGGAACACGGCGTCCTGCTTAAGAGCCCCGGCGACGCGAATGCATGGTTGCGCCAGAAGCGCCGCCTGATGTTGCCGAAGATGGCTCTCCGGGGCATAGATGACGAGTTCGGCTTTCGATTGCGTCTGGACTTTGGCAAGAATCGTTCCAATCTCGATCAACTGCTGCCAGCGGTTCAGGTGCAGCCCTCCAACGTAAACAAATTTTATTCCTTCACTGTGGCTGACGGGCGCTGGTGCTTGCCCGGCGTGGATCTCGGAGTGCTGTACTGGCGGAATAAAGGTTGATGAAGGTATGCCGTATCGCTTGCTGTAGAGCTTGCCCAAGGGTTCGCTACCGGCAGTAATGATCGGAGATAATGCCATCATGCGGGCAAGCTGTCCCATCAACACACGCCGGGGAAAGGCAGCCAGAAGGGATTCGCGGTACAAGGCGTTTGGATAATCATCACGGAAATCGGCGATAATCGGCAGACAGCGTCTCCGGGCCAGGCTACTTGTGAGCCTGATCATGCGGATGCTGCCTGTGGAACTGAAGATGACCTCGGGGCGAAAATCATGAACCCATTCCCAGAAATCACGGGACAGTCTGAACGGCACAAGGTCCATCCATGCCCGGATAAGCAAGTGAGCTTTGGTGACTGCGCGAGCCTGGAAAGAAAGGTGCTCTAGACCGCCGACAACGACACCTTGACCTGCTGTGCATCCTGACTTGCCCGAATGAAACAATCGAGTCAGCAATGGCCTGAATCGCGCATCGAGCGGCACATCATCAAGCGACAACCGCCACGAACGGGTACATAGCTCTGGGCTCGGTTCCTGTGCGTCGGTGTGAATCTGTGCGATCCGATCATGAGGCCATCCCTGAAACAGCGGGCCGTAGATGCACCCATTATTCCCAGTGAAAGAGAGAGCCGGAGATATGACCAAGACGCGAGGCAACGGATTTTCTTCTATTGTGACTTGCTTACTCATATGAAGCTCTTTGGAATCGGCAAACGTTCCTTGGACGACGGGGGCCTACGCTTGTGCGGCGAGCGCATGGATCTCGTCAAGGACAAAGGGGTTACCCTGTTGGACGGTTCTGCTTCAAACGCCTTGCATAGCTGGCGTTCGTGATGAAGTCAATAGCAAATGGGTTATTCAAGGCCTTGTGGCAACACACCCAGAGCAGGAGAATGCCATACATGGCAATGGCGGACTCACGCTGCTGAAAAAGTTGGTTGTTGCACGGGACAAAGAGCAGCATGATATTCAAGTAACTAAAGACGGCTATAGAGACTGGGTTGAGGTAAAGCGTAGCCTCCATCCATACGCGTGCGTAGAACCAGCCCAACAGGCCCATGAAGAGAAGAGATCCGGGGAAGGTAAGGTCAGAAGCCAGCCACGGAAAGATGGTGTGCCATACCTGGAGACCGGAGTGCCCAGAGAGGGCTTCGAGCCGCAGGGGATAGGTGTCGAAGATCACATCAGTCGCTCCCAGATACTGCCCCGCGTAGCCCATGGCCGCGAAGGAGTGACCCAGTCCGCGGGTCCATTCGAATGGCAGTTGCAAACAGAGCCCTAGAGGATAGTAACCTTGGCTCATGTAGCTAAGCGCGAGCGCTGCACCTGTCCCAGCGTCTTGTCCCAGCACCTTGAAAACGAAGCTATCTCGGTCAAGCTGCATCTGCCCCAAGGTCTCGATGCCTGTCGCATCATATGCCTCCAATCGAGAATACTGATGAAACCCAAAGAAGCTCAAGAATGCAACAGCACCGACGGCCATGCCCCACTTGAGAGTCTTCATGCGGAGTTCCCGGCGACAAGCCATGAGGGCGACCGTACTGGCTACCAGAACCGTCGCGTCTCCAGTGCGCTTGAAGGTGCCAAGGGCTAACAGCGTACTCAGCATGGGCAGGCAGAAACCTGTGAGTACGACTATCTGCATCGTTCTCGACAGGGACCGAATGCGGACCAGACCGATGGGTATTGCCAGCCATGATAATGGAGCCAAAAGAACTAACAATTGCCCAAGCATGGAAGTCGATCCGTCAACATACTCACGCGCCGCAGTCATGGTTTCGCGGTACCGAGTTCCGGGATTTATGATGCTTTCGAGACTGACTCCATTTCGAATGCCTTCCACGAGAATAAGCCCCCCGAGAACGCATGCTGCGATTACTCCAACCCTGAACATTATCTGCATGAAGCCTAACAGTGCGCGAGAAGGAGAGGATGGGGCGGGAACCGATCTGCCTCCCGAATAGCCCATCGCAAAGAAAGCCATTGCAGCAATGATGAAGCAAACCGTGTCAAGCGTATTCGCATCGTCTGGATAGACGACAGGACCGAACAGATGAAGGAGCAATGTCCCTGATATATAAATCACGAACACGCGCAATGGCCACCAGAACCAACGAGCGACACTCGGGCGACTGGCTGTGTTACGAAACAGTGGTGTACGACTATTCTGCATGACTCCGTGTGACTGGCGATGCAACACGCCTGAATGCCCAAACCAAGCGATTACGGCAGGGCATCAAGTCCCCAAACCAAGCGACTTCTTCAGTCCGTCGATTCGGATAAGAATGCTTTTCGGGAGACAACGCGTCTTCCAGACAAGCAAGGTATAGAAGCCTCCGCCCACAAGCAGCTTCGCAGTAGACTCCCAGAACGGCCCGAGACCTGCGCAACGGGCAACGGTTCCTGTTCCTGCCGCGGCTAGCGTGGCCAGCAATGTGGCCAGCAAAATCGGCCAGACGTCCTTTACAGTAACCCAGAATGAGATTCCGACTGCCCGGTGAGCAAACCACAGGAAGGCTGGAGCGAGCACTGCGGTAAAGAGCAGACCGTTTGCAGCGCTCATTCCGATTGCTCCATAAGGCACGGCGATTGCATAGGCTGCAACGGCTATGCACGTTAACCATACGTTCAGCCTGAACTGTGCCCGCCCGTGTCCCCCGGCAATCAACAGCCAGGCGCCGGTGTGGAAGACTGGCAGCATCATGGCCGCACTCGCCTGCCACCGTAACATGGGAACAGCAGCCGACCATTGGGGGCCGTACAGAATCGCGACGACTTCATTCCCCATAATGCCCAGGCATGCGCCCGCAGGGAAGACGACCAGGCATACCATCTTGAGTGTCTGGCGATACGCCTCCGCGAAACGCGAGATATTCCCGCGGAGCCCTGAGAGGGCGGGAATCATCACATCATTCAATGCGGAGACGGCATACATTGACGGTAGTGTCTTGAGGTAAATCACGCGGCTATAGAAACCTAGTTCTGTAGAGCCTTGAAACCGGCCGACGAGAATGCTGTCCAGATACAGCTGAAAGTAGCTGACCAAGTTTGATGCCCCGAGAAGACTGCCGAAACGAAGCAATTCCTGCGTCCGTACTAGCCCGTTGATCGTCGGCCACCCTGGTCGAAATCCAGTGATTGACCAGGCCGCAACAAGTCGGGCCAGCAATACCGTCATGCTTTGCGCGACGAGCGCCCAGTATCCCCAGCCGGCAAGCGCGGATACTATGGCAACCCCTCCAGACAGAAGTACGGCGAAAGTCTCGATCGAGGCGACCGTGCGAACACGGAGTTGACGCTTCATCAGGGCCAGTGGCTGGCTCGCCACACTGCTGAGGAGCAACCCTGACCCCATGATTGTGCAAATCAGTGCCAGCTTTTTATCATTGAAAAACCACGCAAGCACCGGTCCGCCGAGAACCGAAATGCCCCACATTCCGGCACCCATTGCCACTCCCCACCAGAAAAGAGCGGTGACGTGATCGGCATTCAGGGTTTTGGCCTGAACAGTCGACCATTTGAGGCCCGTGTCAAACAAGGTCAGGAACTGGATGAAGGCGGCGGCCATTGCAATCAACCCGAAGTCCGCAGGGACCACAAGGCGCGCTGTAACCGCGGTTGTTACAATGCCGATGACTTGCCTGGCAACGAGCAAGCAGACCGCCCAGCCCGCACCAGCACGGGCCATATGGCCAATGTGCTCCAGGGCCGGTGCTGCGTACGATTCTGAGGATTCCATATGGGTCTGCTTAGAGTGAAGCGCTTCGCAACGAGTAGCTATTGGCCTTGTAACGGACAGGCTAAGCCTCATTTCACTTCGTTATTTCACGCGGACGAACTGGTCTGGAGTGACTTCAATAATACCATCCTGAGGCGCGGATCACATGCGTAGGTTCGTCGTTGCGCGGCTCGGATGGATGAAACAAACGCCGAAACATGTAGCAGCCTTCTTCCATTCGCCTTAAACCACATATGCAGCTTAAGTTCATTCATCCTAGGGCTGTTAGCGTGTCGTTCTGCGAAACTCGCATTTAGCCCAAGCGATGTACTCAACAAGTCCATCCTCAAGAGCTACTTGCGGCTGATAACCAAGCGCGGTGCGCGCTGCATCAATGTTTGCGAGGCTATGCAGCACATCGCCCGGACGTGGAGGCCCATAAGTGATGAGGGCATCCACACCCGTAATCTTTCGCAGTAAGTCTGCCAGGCAATTAATCGTGACACGACTGCCGCTGGCAATATTGAAGGCACCCGAAACACTCACCGTTTGAGCGGCTCTGATGTTGGCTTGAACCACGTCACGAACATTCAAGAAGTCGCGGGTCTGCTCGCCATCCCCAAAAATGGTTAGACCCTCGCCGCGCAACATCTTGAAAACAAAAATGGGGATCACATTGCCATAGGCATCAAAACGTTGGTTGACCCCGTAGACATTAAAGTAGCGCAGGCAGACCACTTCCAGAGGGTAGAGCTTTGAATACGCCAGGCACTCCTTTTCCATGCAGAGTTTGCTGCATCCATAGGGGGAGTCGGGCTCAACAGGATGGTTCTCCTCGATAGGGAGAGTCTTTAGCTCGCCAAAGATCCCTGCCGACGAGGACGCGACAATCTTCCTGACGCCTGATCTGCGTGCGGCCTCAAGAACTTGCAACGTGCCGATCACATTGATCTCAGCATCTTGAACCGGATGCTCAATTGATCGCTTGTTTCCGACCGAAGCCGCCAGGTGAAAAACCACCTCAACGCCCTCCATTGCCCTGCCGACAGCGGCACCGTCGCGGGTATCACCTTCGATCACACGTGCCTCTGGAAAAGGAACCAAATTCGAACGATGCCCGGAAAGGAAATTGTCCAGAACAACAACCTCATGCCCGTGAGTCAATAATTGCCTGACCAGATTGGAGCCGATGAACCCGGCTCCGCCAGTTACCAGTGTCTTCACAGTATCTCCTGCGTTAGCGTGTGTTTCATTTACAGCGGGTCACTGCCTTGTGTTTGTCGATAAATTCGCCTATTCAGTCGTGGACCCCTCGGCGCGGAAAATGTTCTGTGTTGATTTTCAGGCAAGACCAATGACATGAAAAGCGGCGATGCTGAGCGGCAGGCACAGCAGTGCGAAGATCGCGATGAACTCGGTTTCCGAGGAGGTAATTAACACGGTCTAATATGAATTACGGCGAGTTCTCTGCGTTTTTCTCCGGCCCGGCTTGACGCGCCGACTCTCAAGGGAAAGCCCAGCAGGCCGAGCATGTGGACAGCCTGTTTGATTCACGGACAGCGCAGAAACTATTCATGCCAGACAACCCGGTTGACGTAGTCGGTATAGCTCAGGATGATGCGGACCACCTTCTCGCTGACGTTGGGCATGGCGTAGTCGCTGATCGCGCGCAAGAGGCGTTCGGTACCGCGGGTCTGGGTCTCCAGCATGCGCAGGGCCGTTTGGATCGTCGGCCACTCCAGCCCTGTCATCATCACCGATGCCTCTTCCATTGCCTCCGGACGCTCGTGGGCGTTGCGGATGTTGAGCGCCGGGAAGTTGAGGATCGAGGATTCCTCGCTGATCGTGCCGCTATCGGAAAGCCCCGCCTTGGCGTTCATCTGCAACTGGATATAGTCACAGAATCCCAGCGGCTTCATCAGCTCCACCAGCCCATCTGTCTTGGCTTCTTCCGCATCGATCCGCTTCCGGGTGCGGGGATGGGTGGAGACAATCACGCGCTTCCCGTATTCCATCGACAGGCGATTGAGGACGCCAATCAGTTTCTCGAACTGGATGGGATCATCAATGTTTTCTTCCCGGTGTGCGCTGACAACAAAGTATTCCTGTTTCGCCAAGCTCAACCGGGTCAAGACATCGGAACACTCTATCTTCGGCAGATAATGGTGAAGCACCTCGAACATGGGGCTGCCGGTCTTGATGATGCGATCGGGGGGAAGGCCTTCGCGGAGTAGGTATTCGCGGGAGATGTCGCTGTAGGGCATGTTGATGTCGCTGATGTGGTCGACAATCTTGCGGTTGATCTCCTCGGGGACGCGTTGATCGAAGCAGCGGTTGCCGGACTCCATGTGGAATACCGGGATCTTGCGTCGCTTGGCCGGGTAAGCCGCCAAGCAACTGTTGGTATCGCCGAGCACTAAGAGTGCATCGGGCTTTGTTTCCGCCAAAACCTGATCAACCTTCGTGATAATCAGGCCGACAGTCTCGGCTGCCGAGGATGAACCGCTGGCGGCCCCAAGGAAAAAATCAGGCTTTCGAATCTCGAGGTCATCAAAGAAAATCTGATTCAGTTCATAATCATAGTTCTGGCCTGTATGAACGATGATGTGCTCCATATGGCGGTCGAGCGCGGCCATTACGCGCGACAACCTGATGATTTCAGGCCGGGTGCCTACTATGCTGACGACTTTCATGACTATTCTCCTCTCAAAAGCAGCGCTTGCCTACGCATGCATGCTTCCGTAGCCCGTATTGACGAGCCACATGAAACGTTGCATATACTATCACACCTTCTCAATAAAGGTATCCGGATTCAAAGGATCGTACATCTCGTTGCACCACATGACCGTGACCATATCCGTGTCGGCGAGGTTCTCGATGTTGTGCGTGTAGCCAGGAGGAATATCCACGACTTCCAATTTGTCGCCGCTAACGAAGTACTCATGGACAGCCGTGTCGCCGATCCTGCGGAAGCGGATGACCCCGCGACCGCTGACCACCAGAAACTTCTCGTTCTTGCTGTGATGCCAGTGGTCGCCCTTGGTGATGTAGGGTTTGGAGATGTTGACCGATACTTGCCCCCTGTCGGGTGTCTTCAGGATCTCTGTGAAGCTGCCGCGGTCATCAACATTCATCTTCAACGGATAGGAGAACTCTTGCTCAGGCAGGGCGGCAAGATAGGTTGCATAGAGTTTCCTGGCAAACGCATCGCCTTGGTCAGGGATCAGGAAATCCTGCCGACTGCGTTTGAAGCTGGCGATCAGGTCAACCACCTGCCCAAGTGCTACCGTATAGGAAGTGGGAACGAAGCAGTACCCATCCTTTCGTTGCACCTGGTCATCTAGTGCGTCCAGAAAGGCACGGACAACATCGTCCACATACACCAAGGTTAGTGGGGCCTCACGATCACGCACCTGGATAGGAATATCTCGCGCGATGCTATGGCACCATGTCGCAACAGCCGAGTTGTAGTTGGGCCGGCACCACTTGCCGAACACATTGGGCAGGCGGAACACATAAACGGGGGAACCTGTCTCCTCTCCGTAACATTTCACAGCATCTTCAGCCTGCCGCTTGCTTACTCCGTAGGGGTTTTCGATTGCTGCCTGGATGGATGAAGACAGCACAACGGGAGGGCGGCGTCCAACCGCGCGAAGTAGGTCAAGCAGGTGGCTTGTAAGGTCAGCATTCCCGGTCTTGAACTCTGCCGGATCCTGGGGACGATTTACACCCGCAAGATGAAAAACAAAATCCGCTTCGGCGGCAAACCTGGGCAATTCGTCCGGTGGGTTGCCAAGATCGTAACGCAGGATTTGCAGATCCCGCATAGTGGAGAGTACTGCGCACAGATTCCTGCCAACGAAACCATCGGCGCCAGTTACAAGAACAGTTCGTGACATCATATTTACCCTTGAGTATTGTGCGAGCGGTTCAGTTCCTCGCGAATACATGGTAGTTTGCAGAGGATTTCCACCATTTCATCCACATCCAGTCTCCGGGTATTGTGCGAATGGTAATCCTCGGATGAGGAAACCTTCACTTCGCCTTTCGAGAAGAACTTGGTGTAATTCAGATCCCTGTTGTCGGCCGGTACCCTGAAATAACTCCCAAGGTCCTCACAATGGGCCATTTCCTCGCGGGTCAGGAGCGTCTCATAGACCTTTTCCCCATGCCGGGTGCCAATCACCTGGATGGGGTTCGAGGCATTGAACACCCGTTTGACAGCCTCAGCAACCGTCTGGATGGTGGCCGCCGGCGCTTTCTGGACAAAGAGATCGCCGGGTTTGGCATGCTGAAAGGCATAGACCACCAAATCCACGGCATCATCCAACGACATCATGAAACGGGTCATATGCGGGTCGGTCACTGTCAGTGGCAGGCCGGCTCGGATCTGCTGGACGAACAGAGGGATTACCGACCCGCGCGAGGCCATCACGTTACCATATCGCGTAGCACAGAATACCTGACCCTTTTCAGACGCCACCCGTGACCGGGCCGTTGTGACCTTCTCCATGAGGGCCTTGCTCATGCCCATGGCATTGATCGGATAAGCAGCTTTGTCAGTGCTTAGCACAACCACATTCTTGACCCCAGCCGCCATTGCTGCAGTTAGGGTGTTGTCCGTTCCCATCACGTTTGTGCGTACCGCCTCCATCGGATAGAACTCGCAAGACGGAACTTGCTTCAACGCGGCGGCGCTGAAGACGTAGTCTACGCCCTCCATAGCATCGGCAAGACTTTCAGGATCGCGCACGTCGCCAATATAGAACCGCAGCTTCTCGCTCCGGTAATGGTGGCGCATATCATCCTGCTTCTTCTCGTCGCGAGAGAAGATGCGGATTTGAGCAATATCTGTCTGAAGGAATCGCTGAAGAACAGCATTTCCAAACGAGCCGGTACCTCCGGTAATGAGAAGAGTTTTGTTTTTGAACATAATTATCTAACCTTCCTTTTTTTAGGTTGCTAGGTTGTCGGCCAATTCAAGTTGGGGGGCGCGGGGTCACGCCCTCTACATTCGACATTTGAATCCTCAGCGTCAGACCAGGAAGCGGAAAAGTCATTCTCCGGGGCCGCTCTTTACTGTTTCCCTGAAATGACGACGGG
>JBAWZH010000088.1:0-10005 GCA_037143135.1 bacterium | reverse complement strand
GTCACAGCGGCCATAACGGCGGCGCCGATTCCAGATCCATCCCGGGTCAATTTCAGACAGATGCCGTTGCCCGGGGAACCATCCAACTTCCGGATAAACTGCGCCAGCATCCGGCTGTAACCGGGATGTTTCTCGAAAAGCGATCCATCCACCGCCACCGTCACCCGTTTTTTCGAACGACGCTCAACACGGGTCACCCCGCCCGTAATCAGGGATGCCGCGACGCAGGCGGATCGGCGGGACACCAAACGACACACCCTCTCCATCATCCGGCGCTCCGCCGGCGTCAGTGTCCGGCCAAACAATTCCCGTGAAAGGGCCTGCACCACCTCGGGCGATCCCGCCTCAAACACATCCATGTGCCAGCCCAGAAACGACTCCTTATCGCGGAACACGGCCGGGACACGGCCGTCAAAGAAGTGTTCCTTCCGAATCAAATCCAGCACCAGAAGCCGAACCAGTTGAGGCAGGTATTTTCCGGAAATCATTTTTTCGGCAAGCTGGTGTTTGATGTTACCGGACTCCCGATCCAATTGGCGGTCATACCGGTTTCTCGGAAGACACTTGTCGAAATTGCCCATCTCCGTGTTCATGATCATGCTCCCGCCGGAGCAGGCGCCGATGTCTTTCCCCAGTCGGCGTCCGGCCACACGCACGGCGATATTGAACCCGGTGCCCAGAATGACACCCATCCCGCAATTCGGATCCAGGATGGCCCGGGCCTGAAGTGTTCCAACCGTATCATTGGCCAGGGCGACAATGCGGACATTCCCCACGCCTTTCCGGGCGAGCGCGTGACGCTGGAGCGCGACGACTTTCCGACCCACCACGCCGGAGGCAGAAAACTCCTTGGTCCACTTCACGAGAATACCCTCGTCGATTCCCACCAGTTTCACCGGAAAACTGAAGGTGTAACCCATCGCCATTTCAGCCGTGACTCCGCCATCTTTCAGAAATTTTCGAACGTACCCAGCAATGGCGTCAAAAAGAAGGTCGCCGGTTCCCGTGATCTGTTCGCGGGTCAGTCGGTACTTAGTCTCGGCGACAACGGCGGGGGGCTTCCCGGCTCCCGGCAGTTTCACCAACATGATCCTGAAGTTGGTGCCTCCGAGATCCAGCGCCAGGTAAAGGCCTTTCTCGCGTCCGCTGGCCGCATCACAGTACGCGGGCAACATGGCGATTGAACTTTTCCGTCCCGCCAACCCGGCATCCATTTCATCCGTCACGGCGCGCTTGAGGCGCCGCATACGGGAAAGCGAAACCTCAAACATCCCTTCAAACGTATCCATCAACGGTGACTTCATTCGTTGTTCTCCATGCGCATCCGGTGCCAACCCCTCTTGACTTGCCCATGCCGGTCTCCTTCGGCTATAGTTGCGGGCCTGTTCCGGAGATGATGTGCAGATGCCGGAAAGACTAATACAAATGTCATTAAAAGACACGTTTTTGTGAAAAATACAGCCATCCTCATCGTCGCCCTGGCCAGTCTCGCACTCGGCGAAATCCTGGCGGCAGACAGTTCCGATTCAAAGCGGGCGCTCTCCCTGGGGATCTCGGCGCAACCCGCGCCCGCCACTTCCTCGGAACCGATTCCCGCCGACGCCACACTGATTTCCTTCACCTTCGCCGGTCCCGGCTCCAAAGACTTCGACTTGACCGCACCCTCCAAAACCTGGTTTGATCTGGCGAACCTGGACTGGATCCTTGCCTTGTCCGATGGAACCCCCACCAATGTTCAGGTTCTGGTCTATATGAAGGACTGGGACTATCTTTGGTACCAGCAATTACTTCCGGGGTACGCCTCGCCCGGTGAAACCAATCGCTATCGGATCGACCTGTCCCCTTTCTCCGTTAAATGGGAACCACGCGGGCATCATGCCGCCTGGAACGCCCGTGCCCTGATGGAACCCCGCGAGTTCGGCATCCGCGTCTTCCTCGACGGGGTCGGCGCCGTTACCGGCACACTGGGCAACGCGTCCGCCTCGGGAAAGCCCTTCGACGCCACGCCGCCCACCATCCGCGACGTGCGGCCGGCCGAACAACAGGTGGCCTGTTACGAAAAGTTCGAAGTCGTTTTCGACCTTCCGGATCGCTATGCCAACCCGTTCGACCCGGAGGAGGTCTCGGTTACGGCTGTCATAGAAACACCTGACGGCAAGACCGTGACGGTCGACGGATTCAACACACGCGACTACTACCGGACAGTCTCGCCCACGGGCGAGGATATCGTTCCCCAGGGCGTCCCTCACTGGACGATCCGTTACTCGCCGACCCGGGTCGGCGTTCACCATTACAGTCTGCGGGTTCATGACTCCCGTGGCGACGCCACCTGGGGCCCCGGCGTTTTCGTCGCGAAACCTCCCGTGCAACCAGGCTTTGTTCGCGTCTCCCAAACGGATCCCCGTTATTTCGAGTTCGACAATGGCCACAGTTTTTTTCCCCTCGGCCATAACATCCGTTCGCCGTCCGATGTGCGCTTGAACACCCAATTCCCCTATGCCAAACGCTGGATCGACGGAACCGCCGCCTACGCCCGTCATTTCACCACCATGCGACAACACGGAGAGAACCTGGCTGAAATCTGGACGGCCTCCTGGTCGCTCGGACTCGAATGGTCCCCCCAATGGCAGGGGTATCATGGGCTCGGCCAGTACAACCTCATGCATGCCTGGGAACTGGATCGGATCCTCGACGAAGCCGACCGCAACGGGATCTATCTGAACCTGGTGATTCACAACCATGGCAAGTTCAGCATGATTGTGGACAGCGAATGGGCGACCAATCCCTTCAACCGTGCGGCCGGCGGCTATCTGGATAGTCCCGATGAGTTTTTCACCGATCCCCGCGCGCAAAAAGCGTTCCGTCAGCTCATGCGCTACATGATCGCCCGCTGGGGTTACAGTCCCCGGGTGTTCGCCTGGGAACTGTGGAGCGAACTCGATATCACCGGATCCCAAAAAGGGTTCTACCGCACCGAGGCCTGCGTGAACTGGCACCGTTTTGCCACCGACGCCATCCGCAAAATGGATCCCAACAGGCATCTGATCACCACCCATTTCTCCAGCGACTACTCCTCCCAGAACAAGGATATCACCTCGCTTCCCGGAATCACCCACGTCTCGGTGGACGCCTATCACAAGGATGACCGCGTTCTGAAGATTACCGACATCCTGTCAGCCACCGCCCAGTTCAACAATCCCCATGGGAAACCGGTGATGGTCACCGAATTTGGAGGCGCCTCGACGGCCCAGGGTCTGGCACACCTTGAAAACAGTCTTCACGCCGGGCTATGGGCCTCCACCTGTATCCCCCTCGCCGGCGCTCCGCTCTTCTGGTGGTGGGGTCTGATCGAGGAGGAAAACTACTACCCGAAGTTTCTGGCCGTCAGTCGTTTCATGAAGGGCGAGGATCGGCGGGATCGAACCGTGTTGCCCTGCAATCCGGAACTCTCCCTGCCCGGAAATCCCAACATCCAAGTCCAATCCTATTCCCTGAAGAACGGAACCCGCGCCCTGGGTTGGATCTACGATGTTTCCGAGTTCGATAAGGCCCCTTCCGAAACTCATCCCGCGATCAGCAATCTGGTTGTCCGGCTCGACGGCATGAGCAATGGCCACTACCGCGTTGAATTCTGGGACACATCGCGGGGGATCCTGTCTCAACGTCAGGATGCCGATGTCAAAGAAGGAAGGCTTTCCGTCACCGCGCCCGTGTTTTCGCGTGACCTCGCATTCAAAGTTCGAAAACGATAGACGTTAGGCAACCCATGGATTCATGACTATGAAAGCAAATCAACACCTCCTCTCCCTGACCGCCCTCCTCGTCTGTGTGTCCTGCGCCTTGAAGACGGACAAACCTGACGGCTCCGGCACCATTGAATGCACCCAGGTTCGCGTGGCGTCGGAAGTCGGCGGCCGCCTGGCAACCCTCCTTCTCAAGGAAGGAGCCAGCGTGACCAACGGCCAGATACTGGCCACCATCGAGCCACTGGCCTACCAACTCCGCCGTGATGAGGCCCGTGCCGCCCTCGCCCAGACCCAGGCCCAATTGGATCTGATGCTCGCCGGCAGCCGGGACGAGGATATCCTCCGCTCCCGCGCCCAGGTTCGCGAAGCCCAATCGCTCGCCGATACCGCCCTCAGGGATTCACAACGAATCGAACCCCTCTTCGCCCAGGGTAGTGTCACGCAAAAACAACGCGATGATTCAGCCGCCGCCGTCGAGCGTACCGCCGCCGCCCTCGCTGCTTCCGAACAGCAATTGAGCCGACTTATCAAAGGGAACCGGCAGGAGGAGATCCGCGCCGCACAGGCGGCGGTGGAACTGGCAAAAACACGACTGGCACAAACGGAAAAGGCGCTGTCAGACTGCGTCATCACCGCTCCCCTGTCGGGAATCATTACCCTGAAGAGTGTGGAGCAGGGAGAGATGGTCGCCAGTGGAACGCCGCTCGCAACCCTCTCCCGTTTGGACGAGGTCTGGCTCTCTCTGTATCTTCCCGAAACGCAATTGGCGGGGGTCGTTCTCGGGCAGAAGGTTGCCGTCAAGACCGATGGCTCGGAGACACGATACGAAGGCATCGTCACGTTTATCTCACCCGAGGCGGAGTTCACCCCCCGCAATGTCCAAACACCCGACGAACGCGTCAAACTGGTCTACCGTATCAAGGTGACCCTCCCCAATCCCAATGGCGTATTCAAACCCGGAATGCCAGCCGACGGGTACCTATCATCCCGACATGACTGATCCTGCCATCATCACACACGGACTGGGTCGGGTCTTCGGAACGGTGGAGGCCGTCAGGGACTTGAACCTGACTCTGGAGCCGGGCGATTTTTTCGGCCTGGTCGGACCGGACGGCGCGGGTAAGAGCACGGCCATCCGTCTGCTCTGCGGCATCCTCACGCCCACCTCCGGAGAAGGACGCGTCCTCGGTCTGGATCTCAGGCGGGATGTCGAAGCCATCAAGTCCCGCATCGGTTACCTCTCGCAATCCTTTACGCTCTACGGCGACCTGACCGTGGATGAGAACATCGAGTTCTTTGCCGACCTGCATGGCGTCGAGCGGTTCAAGACGCGACGCGACGAACTCCTTGCCTTTACCAGACTGGATCCTTTTCACAAGCGGCTGGCCCAGGCCCTGTCGGGTGGCATGAAGAAGAAACTCGCCCTGGCCTGCGCCCTCATCCATACCCCTGAGATTTTGCTTCTCGACGAACCCTCCACGGGCGTTGACCCCGTTTCCCGTGGTGAATTCTGGCTCATCCTCAAGGATCTCCTCTGTAAAGGCATAACCATTGTGATGACCACGCCCTATCTCGACGAGGCGGAACGGTGCACACGAATCGGGTTGATGGACAAGGGAACCCTCATCCGGCTCGACACCCCTGACGCCATCAAGGCCGAACTCCGGGGGCGCATGGTTTCCGTTTCCGGCGGTTCACTGGCCGATCTCCATCGGATCCTCAAGCAGCGCTGGCCCGCCACCGCGCTGGTGCGATACGGCGACCGCCTTCACCTTTGCGTCAAGCGCGGCGCGGAGGAACTCGCCGAAGCCGCCGCATGGCTCAACCAGAATGGATTGGCGGAGGCCCGGTTCACCCCCATCGAGCCCTCATTGGAGGATGTTTTTGTCGCCCTGATGGGCGAAAAAAAGGAAGAGGCGCCAGGATGAAAATTAACCGCCGTTTGTTGTCTGTGGTCTGTTGTCTGGGAGCCATTTTTCCTGCGGCTTCCGCCGTTATCACTCCGGAAGACACCGTGAAACTCGCCATCGCCCATAGTCAGACTCTCAAAAGCCGCGATCAGGACATCCTGGCGGCGGCCGCGCGGCGGCTTCAGGCAGACGCCGGCCTGAGACCCCAATTTGACGTCCGCGCCCAAGCCAACCATTTTGAAGGATTGGAGAACCAGGTGCTGGGTCCGGTCTCCATCCCTGTGATCGACAACCAGTTCACCGCCTCCATCGGCATCAGCCAGCCTCTCTACACGGGAGGCCGTGCGACCCACCAGAAACTCAGCGCCCGTCTGGGGGAGGAGGCGGCCCGCCAGTCCCTGACCTCCAGCGTCGCCGATATGACGCTTCAAACCTTGACCACCTACTGGAGTTGGAGCAAGGCGCTGGAGCAATCTAAAGCGCTTCAGATGGCCGTAACCCGTATGAAAGCGCTCGCCGCCGACACCGTGAACCTTGAAAAAGCCGGATTGGCCACGGACAATGACAGGCTGGCGGTGGATGTCTCGCTCGACCAGACTCAACTCCAACTCGATGACGCCGATCAACAGGCTGAACTGAACCGGATAGAGTTGTCACGGTTGACCGGTCGGGACTGGGGCGAGACGGAGACTCCTCAACAACCGGCTCTGCAACCGGGGAACCTGACGGTTATTCCTTTGGAAGAGTGCCTCAGGCAATCGTTTTCCAACCGGGCTGATCTGGTTGCCTTGCGCCTCAGCGCCCGCGCCGGCGCCGCCCTGGTGGAAGCCGCCCGCGCCGAGTCACGCCCCCAACTCGCCCTGGTTGCCCGCTATGAACAGGGACGCCCCAACCCGCGCGATTTTCCGCCCGATGACCAGTGGCGGGACGATGCCGTGATCGGCGCCGTGGTGACGTGGACTCTCTTTGACGGCGGACTGACCCGCGGCCGCACCGGTGAGGCGCAGGCCCGCGCCACCCGCGAGGCCCTCCTCCTCCAGGCCGCTGAGGAGTCGGTCGTCAGTCAGGTTCGAACGGCACACCTGACCCTTCTCCATGCCCTGAAGCGGCTCGAAACAACCCGCCATGCCGAGACCGGGGCCAGGCGAAATCTCGACGTGGCCACCGACCTGCTAAAGCATGGAATGACGCGGCATTCAGACGTGCTGGAGGCGCAATCCAAACTCACCCATACCACGGCCCAGCGTATCGCGGCGGAGGCGGACATCCTCCTGGCCCAGGCCGCGTTGAAGCACGCCACGGGAGGACTGGCCCCATGAACCCGGTGATCATAGTCGAGGCCCTGTCCAAGGTCTTCGGTCGCTTTACGGCGGTGGACCACGTTTCATTCACCGTGGAGAGGGGAGAGATTTTCGGGTTTCTGGGACCCAACGGCGCGGGTAAATCCACCACCATCCGGATGCTATGCGGCCTGTTCGCCTCGTCGTCGGGAACCGCCCGGGTCCATGGGTATGACATCAACCGCGATCCCGAACGCGTTCGCCAGAACATCGGTTACATGTCGCAGAAGTTCAGCCTGTACAAGGATCTAACCGTCGCTGAGAACATGGCTTTTTTCGGGGGCATCTATGGCCTGAAGGGGACGCGGCTTCATGACCGATCCGCCGCCATGATTTCCCTGGCCGGTCTGAAGGGGTTTGAAAAACACCTGACGGGCACACTCTCGGGAGCGCTCCAGCAGAGACTGGCGCTGGGGTGCGCGGTTCTTCATGAACCCCCGATCCTGTTTCTGGACGAACCCACGAGCGGCGTCGATCCGGTCGCCCGCCGACTCTTCTGGGATTTGATTCACGACCTGGCCGGGCACGGTATCACCATCCTCATCACCACCCATTTCATGGATGAAGCCGAATTCTGCGGCCGTATCGGGTTCATCAACGCCGGGCGACTGATCGCCCTCGACACCCCCTCCGGAATCAAACGTCAAACCGCCACCGCCACCCTTGAAGAGGCGTTCATCAAACTCGCCAATCGTGCCGTCACGTAGTGCCATGAGACGATTTTGGGCCATCTTGAAAAAGGAATTCCGCCAGATCCGGCGGGATCCACTCTCATTGGGCCTCCTCATCTTCGTGCCTGCGATGCTCCTGACGCTCTACGGGTATGCGCTCTCGTTCGACGTCAAACATATCCGGGTCGCCGTGCTGGACGAAGACCGCACACAGGAAAGCCGCGACTTGCAGGATAGTCTTTTCCAGAATCCCTATTTCGATTTGGCCGCCCGTCTGGCCTCGCCCGGCGAGGCCGGCGACCTGCTCAATCGCGCCCGTGTGCGGGCCGTCCTCATGATTCCCCGAGGTTACGCCCGGGATCTGGCCCGCGGCGAGCCGGTCAGTCTCCAGGTCTTGGTCGATGCCGGCGACGCCAATACGGCCTCCACCACCATCGGCTATTTTGACGCCCTCGCCGACCGGCTCAGCCGCAAGGTCAGGTTCGAGGCCTTGAGCCGGGCAGGCGTGCCAGCCGCCCTCCCCCTGGTTCAACCCGAGCCGCGTCTCTGGTTCAACCCTGAACTGACCAGCGCCACGTTCCTGGTGCCGGGTTTGATCGGCCTCCTTCTGATGCTCTCCGCCGTCGTCGCCACATCGCTCTCCATCGTTCGCGAAAAAGAGCGCGAAACCATGGAACAGATCATGGTCTCGCCCATCAAACCGGAAGAATTGATTCTCGGGAAAATCCTGCCTTACGTCGTCATCTGCCTGATCACCATGGTCATGGTGCTGCTCCTCGGACGGCTCCTCTTCGGGGTTGAGATCAAGGGATCCTATTGGTTGCTCGGGCTTACCACCTTCCTGTTTCTGTTTGCCGCGCTGGGGATGGGTGTGCTGATCTCCACCCTCACCCGCTCACAACAGATGGCCTTTCAGGTGGCGGTGCTCTCCTCCCTTCTTCCCGCCATCATCCTGTCCGGCTTCATCTTCCCGATCCCCAACATGCCGCTTCCGGTTCAGGCGCTCACCCTGCTCGTCATCCCCCGCTATTTCGTTGCGGCGATCCGAGGCATCATCCTGAAGAATGCGGGGTTCGCGGACATCTGGCCTCACCTTCTGGGATTGGTTGTACTGGGACTCGTGTTCAACATCCTGGCGTCCCTGCGGACAAGGAAGGCCGCATGATGTCACTGCACCGCATCACGGTACTCCTCATCAAGGAACTCGCGCAGATCCGCCGTGATCGGAGTTTGCTGGGCATTCTTCTCGTCGCGCCACTATTCCAGTTGCTGGTGATGGGGTTTGCGGCCAACACGGATATCCGGGACATCGTCGTCACGGTGCGGGACAACGATCACTCCACGCAGAGCCGTGAATATGGCCGGGCGCTCGCCGCGTCGGGATACTTTCAGATCGTCACGGCCACAGGCCCGGAAACCGGCGACGGAAGCACGCTGGTATCCGGCAAGGCCGGGCTGGTTCTGGTGATCCCGGCCGGATTCGCCAAACATCTCCTGAACCGGCAACCCGCCCCGGTGCAGGTTCTGGTGGATGGATCGGACAGCAACTTCGGAGTCAACGGCCTGAACTATCTCCTCAAGGCCACGCGACTCCATTCCAGCCGGCTGGTCACGATTGAAACCCAGGCCCTGGCGCGGCGGGGCATCCGGACGCCTTCCGTGACCGTCGAGTCGCGCGCCTGGTACAACCCCCGCCTCCTGTCCCGTTACCACATGGTGCCGGCCCTGATGGGTGTTTTACTTCTGGTCACGACCATGATCGTGACCAGTATGGCGCTGGTCAAAGAGCGTGAGGACGGCACGATGGAGCAACTCATTGTGACTCCGTTGCGGCCGACGGAACTCATGATCGGGAAACTGCTTCCCTTTGTGGTGATCGGATTCATTGAGATCACCCTGGCGCTGGGGGTGATTCTCGGGGTATTCGAGGTGCCGTTACGGGGAAGCCTCCTCCTCCTTTATGCCTTCTCCGGCCTGTTCCTGCTCACCACGCTGGGCCTGGGTTTGTTTGTCTCGACGCTGGTCAAAACCCAGCAGCAGGCCATGTTGGTGGCGGCATTTTTTGTGATGATGCCCTTTGTGCTGCTGTCGGGATTCATTTTTCCCGTGGAGAACATGCCGCCCGTGATTCAGGGATTGGCCCACTTCATTCCGCTTCAATATTATCTGGAAATCGTGCGCGGCCTGTTTCTGAAGGGAATCGGTTGGACTGAACTGTGGCGCCCCGCCCTCATGCTCCTGCTCTGGGGCATCGCGATTCTGGGCCTGGCCTCGCTCAAATTCCGGAAACGACTGGACTAATCCATCCGTCGGCGCTGGAGCTCATCTATCGCCTCCC
>JBAWZH010000087.1:0-10028 GCA_037143135.1 bacterium | reverse complement strand
CGTTTTCCTCGCTCCCTCATTTTCCTGGATGACACATCAGGATGTCTGAAGTTCCGGCGCGAGAACCCGGGCTTGTCCGCGCGAGGGCAATTTTTCCGACATGCGATGTCCCTGTCACTGGTCGCCCGGCAGCTCCTCGAAACGTGGATGCCCAAGGAATTTCTGGCTCTGGTCGAATGGTCCACTCTTCGCGCCGAGAAGATTTCCGGCATCAGCGAAGCGCCTGCGGAACGCCGGAAGAACCTTTTTCCGGGGAGCATACGCGCCCTCGCGTGTGGTGGCGGCGACCCGCCGGATCTTGTGCAATACCTTCAGGAAACATTTAAAATATAGGCCCGACCCTTTCTGCGACCCTTTCTGCCTTTCAGAAGCCGGTATTGCTGCCCGCCCCAGTTCGGGCTACAGTCGGTTAAAATCACGTTCAGCGCACGGTTTTCGATGAGAGAATTCTTGTTCATATCATGCCGAAAAAATCAGTGAGGAACCCCGGTTATTCGGCGCTCGGCCCGTATCGCGCCTCGTTTGCGCACGGCGTGCCGACGTTGGTTTTTCACAAGCTGGGCCCGCTTCCGCAAGGCGTGAACATGAAGAGCCTGTATGTTGATGCAAGACTTTTTGCATGATCCAGCGGGCGCATCTGCGATAAGAGCGGTCGTCACCGCCACCCTCATCACCGCGTATCGAGGGGTGTTCGTCAAAGTCCGCTTCACCCCGCTCCCCGGCGAAATCCACCTCCGACACCCGCTGGTTGAGAAATTCATGAACGACCTCACCCAAATCCTCCTCGCATGAAAAACACCAAGATTATTATTGGTAGGACACCCGTTGACCTACTTCCCGTGTGAGGATTTGCGCGATGAACAACCAATCCAACGCGGAATACCTGACGCTCCGGCAGCTTTTTGTCGCCTATGCCCGGATGCTGGCCTCGCGGGAAATGTTTCCGGCCATCCGGGATTTCCACGAAAAGCGTTGCAGGATTCTCACAGGGCTTTTCGATATCCAGTTGCAGGAACCGGACGGGCTTGCCGCTTTGGCGAAATGCTACACCAAAGTCGCCTTCTACGATCCATGTGGCGGCGTGCTTTTGGGCAGCAACGGGGTTGACCGTCTGGGTCGGTATCGGGCATCCATGCGCCAGCTCCGCCGGCATGCAGCCGACATGCGCCGGATCTACGCCCGCCTCGGGGTCGAATGGCTGGCCGAACATTATCCGGGCATCGAGAAAAAGCGCGTGCATGTGTCCCGGCTCAAGGAATTCAACATCTCGAAACCCCCGACCAAAGCAGAGGAGTGCGAGGAATGCATCAAAGCGATGGAGAACGACGAGCCCGAACCGGTGGATGACGATGTTCCCGCATCCGTCAGCGACGACCTCAAGCGGGGAGAGGAGGTGCGCGAACGGGCAAGACGAGAAACCGAGGCGGCAATACCCATCATCATCGAACGTGCCCTTGCTGCCGGAATCGGAACGCCAGAAACTGTCGTCTCGCTCATCTACGATATGAACGTCGAAGACTTTCTGAAACTTGCCGACGGCTACCCGAAACTCTCCCGCGTGGATTTCAAATATGACAAAAAATAGATTCCAATCGATTTTCCCCTCCAACGAAGAACTTGTTCGGCAGTTGCAAGAGGACGTTGAACGCATTTGTCAGCCTTGCGGGCGGATGGTTGGCACCAAGGGCCACGAAGAAGCGGAAGCATATTTACTTCGCCGAATGGAGGAAATCGGCTGCGTGCCCTATCGTGACGAGTCGATCCGACTCCCATTCACTTGTGACGGGGAATCGTTTGTGAACCTCATCGGTAAAATCCCCGGGAGCGACCGCAGCAAGGCTCCGCTTCTCATCGGGGCTCACTACGACAGTGTGATTGCCGCGCCATGCGCGGACGACAATGCGGCCGCAGTTGCTATTGCGCTGGCCGTTGCCAAGGGGGTCAAGGAGAACAACGGGCTCGACCGAGATTTGGTCGTGGCAATCTTCGACTCCGAGGAGCCGCCGTATTTCCACTCGTCCAGCATGGGGAGCAACTATTTTGCCGACCACCAGATGCTAGGCGATGGAATGCACGGCGTCATCGTGATGGATCTTGTCGGCCACGATGTCCCCGGATTACCGGGGTTTGGCGGTTTGGTGTTCGTTACGGGAGCGGAGAGCCATCCCGAGTTGACAGTGGTTTTCGACCATGCCCTGCATCCAAAATCATTGAAGGTCATCCCGACCCTCAACTCCTACGTCGGCGACATGAGCGACCACGGCGCATTTCGCAAACTCGGTATCCCGTATTTCTTCCTGAGCTGTGGGCACTGGGAGCATTATCACCGGACCACGGATACCCCCGACCGTCTGAACTACCGTAAAATGGCCGCGATCTCGGAGCTGAACTTTGGATTTTTGCAAGGCATGGACGTGAGCCGATTGGAGGGAGCACGGAAACAGGAAAACCTGTGCGATACGACGGAACTCGAAATACGCAGTATGCGAAACGCCTTTGGTCCCTTCCTCCTGGTGCTTCTGGAGCAGGCCGGGATCACAGGACTTCAGTCCCGCAGGGGCATCGACCGTCTTGTTCGTTCTCTCAAAAGTGGACTGGGCTTGTGATGAAACTCAAACTCTTTCTGCTGGGCGGATCACATTATGACACCCATTGAACCAACCCCTCACAACATCGCTTTCAAATACGGCGCTCAATACATGGAGAGTGTCCGACGGAGAGGATTTGACGCATTTCGCGTCACGGACCCAGGCGAGGTCTTGCTTGGACAACGCTATGAGACCGAAATGGTTCTGCTCATCAAAAAAAGCAAGCCGTTCAAGGTCTATTCCCTGGAGGAATTCGTCGAGAAATTCTAAAATCTCATGAACCTGAAAGACACCTTCCTGAAAACCGTCGCCTCCCAAGGGGGCGAAATGCTCCAAAACCAACGCGACGAACTGCTGGCCGAAGCCGAAGTGCGGATGCGCAAGATCGCCGCCGAGCTCGCCGAACGCATCCGGTTCTCCCTGCTCATCGCCGCATCCATCATCACCGGAGGCTTGCTTGTTCTCTCGGCAAGCATCATCCTCGCTCGATGAGTGCGCCCCGCAAAAACGCCACCGCCAAGGGGCCGGACCAACCCGCAGGCACACCCATGCCCCCTCTCAAAAAAGCCCTCCCCGGCACATTCGCCCTCGCCCTCGTATTTCCGAACCCCGTCACAATCCCCCTCTTCCTCGGCGTGATCGGATATGAGGTTTACCGGAGAACACGGCCCGGATATGACAAAAATGGAGAATAGAAAAATGCACCTCATACATGTGCATGGTTTCAGCGAGCCGAGAGCTGTCTCGATTTATACAGAGGCATACTTGGCCAGTTTGAAACCGCTCTTCGACGGCATTGATATTGAGGAGTTCAAATGGGGGACTGAGACGAGCCCGACAAAACTCGCTCAGGGCTACGCAGAGGACATGCGCAGGACAACCGAAATTGCGGGGTTGCTTGCGGCCAAAGTCGAAAAAATCGCCGGGCCGGTTATCCTGTCTGGTTTCAGCCTCGGCGGTGCCATCGTTCTGAAATGCTTGAAGAAAATCAAATCCCTAGAGCATTTGTCAGGCGTCGTCATTCTTGGTGCCGCAATTGACGCGGAGTTTGCACCTCCATCCTTCCGTCAAAACAAGACATGCCTTCGGCTCAACTATTTTTCGAGTGTTTACGATTTAACCCTTCGTGTGGGCCATTACAGTGCCACAGGGAAGAATGCGGCGGGAACGAAAGGGCTTATGCACCCCAATGGTTTTCAGAATCTGGAAACCCGGTGTTCACATACATCTCAAAACCCTCTGGCCGAATCTTCTTACGTTCGGCTCATCCCCGCGATCTCGACGCTCCTCGCATGGCAACATGAAATTCGGCGGCCAGGCGAGGCGCACAAGCCGTGGCAGGGACCTCTCGCCATCGGAAAGGGAAACGATTGGGACGACATATACCAATTTAATGGCCACATTATCCAGCAGCACTGGTGGTCTAGGAAATATCGTGCAATTGAGGATGGCAGCGTCCATCGCGAAATCTGCTGGTCCGATGATCTGTGGCCGGTTCTGGATTGGGTTGACAAGAGTGCCAGATAAATCTAAACCAAAATTGAAACAATTCTAATTCCATGAGCACAAATACTAAAGACCTAATTCAAGACTTTGCTGAGAAATGTCGAAAGAAATTACAAGATTTTGAAAAAACGGAAGTAAAGTGTGGTCTCATCGGCCCATCAGGAAGCGGCAAATCGTCATTAATTAATGCGATAGCCGGAAAAAAAATTGCAGCGGTTGGCGTAGTCGAGACTACGTGTGAAGCGCAGGAGTTCACTCACAATGGTATTATTTTTACCGACTTACCTGGCTGCGGCACCATAAGCTGGCCGAAGTCATCATATATTGGAAAACTCAAACTTCACACATTTGACTGCTTCTTACTGATTACCGCGCACCGCTTCACTGAGAACGATGTATTTTTATATCGTGAGCTTACGTCGTTAGGAAAGCCATGCTTTGTTATCCGCAACATGTTTGATCGAGCGATTATCGATGCCGATCACGATCACAGCCATTCAGAAACCGAAACAAGGAAAATAATAGCAGCAGATATACAAAAGAACCTTCATCCAACATCACCGGACAAAGTATATTTAACATCAGCCAGGCATCCAACAAAATATGATTTTAGCAATCTCCTAGATGACATTTCTGACGCCTTATCTGGACTTAAGAAGGCTCGCTTTGTTGCGGACATGGGCGCATACAGTGAAAAAGCACTGAAAAAAAAACGGAAAGTAGCGATAGATCAAATTCCAATTTACGCCGGACTTTCCGCAGCTAACGGGTTCAATCCAATTCCAGGTCTTGATATCGCCGCTGATATCACCGTATTGATTCAACTAGGAAACGAGATTGCAAACATTTACGGGCTAACATCGAGTCAGTTTGAATACATCAAAAGATTGCTTGGCCCGAAGGCTATTCCCAGTTTGCTCGCCAAGATTGCTCAATTTGCCGCGAAATATCTTGCAAAGGAAGGCGTCATTGTGCTTCTGAGACAGATTGCAACGCGAACTACTGCTAAAACAATATCAAAGTGGATTCCTTTTGTCGGACCTTTGATTTCCGCGGGAATTGGCTGGCAAGCTACATTTATGCTTGGTGAGCAACTTGTTGATGAAGCAGAAAATCTTGCCCGTGAAATTCTCGAAGGGATTGTTAACGGTTCTGACTTACCGGGTGATGATGCTGCGTGAAGATACTATGAAATAACACACAAAAAAAGGTCAGCGTGACGATAGAGAGCATGATGTGCAGTGCTTTGATGTGCTAACCGCAGACGTACCAATATGACCACACTACCAGGCTGGATCGGCGTTGACCTCGGCGGGACGCTGGCGGAATTCATCGGGGACATGTCGTTTATCGGCGAGCCGATCATGCCGATGCTGATCCGGGTGAAGAGCTGGATCGCCAATGGGCGCGAGGTTCGGATTTTCACCGCTCGCGCAAGCGACGAGGCGAGTTGCGTTCAAATCCGCCTCTGGCTGAAAAAGGTGGGGCTCCCGGAACTCGCCATCACCGACCGGAAAGATTTCGCAATGGTTTCCCTCTGGGATGACCGAGCGGTGCAGGTGATTCGCAATACCGGTGAGGTTCTCATGCCAAAATACGACATGCGGGAATACACCGAAACCTATCAAGAAAGGTGGCTGGAGAAAGGGCTCACTTGGGAGCAGATTCGCGCCGGGCTGGATGATCCGCAACTTCCACCCGCCTGCATAAAGTTCCGTGAGAAAATGGAACGCGAAGGATGCCCGCCCCCCGTATGAAAGATATAATCCTGAGCATGATCGGATCGTGGGTTGCGAATTCATTCGTTCGTAAATACGGAAAAGTTTCATCCATTAAACTGGACACTGAGCAGAAAAACCTAACAGTAACAGCCGAGCTCCTTGGTGAACTTTCTCCATTGACTATTGTCCTGAAATATAAGTCCTACAGGCGTAACGGCCAGATGCTTGTCGAAATTACGTATGTTGAGTCATCAAGAGAATGGATTAAATTAGTTGCAAACGATTATCTCAATACAAACAAAGCACCAATCGAGGTGCCTGGCGGCTTGGCGGCGGCTGCATTCCGCTTTCTTGGAATCTAAACACCTCACACTTAATAATTATATGAATGAGCAACAGCAGAATAAAAAAGCATTAAAGGAATATATTCAAGAAGCCACCGAATGGATAAAGGACATTGGATGGCCATCCTTCAAAAATGGAGAGTGGCTTTTAATCGTAGTTAAACGCAGTTTCAAGGCTTACTACCTTAATTCAAACGCGCAATACTATCGGCGGAAATATCCTCGTTTAGACGATGATGCGATTATTAAAAAGTTAATTCTTGTAGCCGCAAAAAACGCTGCAATTCTTGGATCGCTAACTGGAGCTGCTGTTTCGATTGATGAAATCATGGCGTTAGTTGTATCGCTTCCGTCCGGAGGATTAAATCTACCAGCTCAAATTGGGATCGCCACAACGGCACTGGCGGCTGAGGCAGTGGTTTTGGTTAGGATTCAACTGCATTTGATTGCCAATATTGCTAAACTTCTGGATGTCCCACTAGATCCTGATGATCCCGAGGACATATTGCTAATTCTTCAATTTGCATTTGGTGGTGCAGTTGCAGAGCAAGCAGGGAAGGTGGCTGCAAAAACAGCCGGGGCTGCTACTAGGACGTTTGTTAAGAAACAAATAAGCGGCAAAACTCTTGCGCTTCTAAAAAAGCAGGGCGCTAAACTCGGACTCTCGATTCTTCAGCGTTCAATCATTAAATATGCCGTCCCGATTGTCTCTTCTTTGGTAGGAGGGACATGGAATTACCTGACAACCGCAAAGGTTGGCGGCATTGCAACTAAGCACTTTCGGAAATCCCAGATTCTTCGAAGCTGAAGAAGCCGTTTATTAACTACTGCTAACAAATCTAAATTTGACAATGCTACTATGGGACTATTCGACTTTTTCAAACCGAAAACAATAATCGTGGACAACAAGGCATGGGTAAAAGCAAATTCCAAGCACATCAATAAAGAGGATGTGGAAGGCACGTTTGACTTTGTCCAGAGCCACCATCCACTACAGGGTTGCGCTCAATCTGAAATGCCAAAGCTTTATGGGAATGAAACCGTAGGAACGCTCGCGGAGTTGGCGGATGCTGTCACTGTAGCCTGCTATGTTGTTTTGGGCTACGGAAACGAGGCCGAAAGCGCCGGCTTTGAGGAGTATAACGAGACAGCCGTTGGGAATCTGGCATTTATCTCAATCAAACATCCGGACGCCAGCATCCGAAAAAAACATCAGCTCATGCTCAAAGCGTGGCGCGATTACATGGGCGAATAAAATCCGCGAGGAAATGGAACGAATGTCTGACAAGTTTCTCCAAGCAAACCGGCTTATGCGCGACCAGACCAGCGACCGCACTCGCTCGATAAAATCATGGTGGCGGACACCCCGGAATTTTGACCGGAAGTGAATATCTATCTCACAGGATTTCCAATAGGAGCTACGCATTATGCGATCAAAACGCTCGTGAGTGATATTCTCCAGAACATTGCAACAATTACCGACTTCAAGCATTGCGGATGGTTCTGCTTGTTAAATGTGGATTGCGACAAGGTTGATGCTGCAATTCTCGCCTTAAACCACTGTTGTTTTCACGATTCAAATGGAATGAGGCTACGCGCAAAAAAAGCTGAGTTGAAAGAAAAGCCGCCTTCCGAGCCAAGGCGCTCAATGCAACAACCTTTAGCCAGTAAGATGCACAACTGGCGGGTCAAGGTATCTAAACACTAATAGAAATGAGTTTGCCGCAAGCAATGCCCGATTCCGCCACAGCCATGAATCAAATCATCCCAATCGAGCGCACAAACCCACCATGAAGAAGACCCAACGCAAAACCGTTCCAGCCCGTCGGTCCGTGAAGGCCGGGCAAGGCTACGACCAGCTCATCACCGCGATCTCCGCGATCAATACCCGGATGGTCGGGCGGGTGGCGACGGTTGCGAACCAGGCGCTTGTTCTTCGGAACTGGATGGTGGGTGCCCACATCGTGGAATACCAGCAGCACGGGGCGGACCGTGCGAAGTATGGGGCGCGGCTGCTGGAGACGATGGCGGAGGATTTGAAGGCGAAGGGGATCAAAGGGCTGGGGCTTAGCACACTGAGGGACTGCCGCACGTTCTGCATGCTCTATCCTCAGATTCGCCAACCAGCGGTTGGCGAATTCCTTGAGCGCCCGCAAGCCCTGCCAATTCGCCAACCACTGGTTGGCGAATTGAAATCCGACGGCCTTTGGGCGCCAGTGGCGACCGGATTACTGCCGCCCAGTGGTTCGGTGGAAACCAATTCTGCAAACACTGGTTGCAGAATTGGCCAACCGCCGGTTGGCGAATTGCCCTCACCTCTGGAGCCCGATCAACTGGCCCGGATCTCTTGGGCTCACTTCCTTGAACTGATCCGCATCGAAGATCCGTGGAAGCGGGCGTTTTACGAGAACGAGATCATCCGTGGCCACTGGTCGAAACGCCAGCTCCAGCGGCAGATCGAGAGCCTGCTCTACGAGCGCACCGGGCTTTCCACAAACAAGAAGGCGGTGGTCGAGCGGGCACGTAAACAGGAGCCGCAGGAGAGCATCGCGGATATGCTGCGCGATCCCTACGTCCTAGAATTTGCCGGGCTGGCCGAGCGCGCGGAATACTCGGAAGACGAGATGGAATCCGCGTTGCTCGACCATTTGCAGCGGTTTCTGCTCGAGCTGGGCCGGGGGTTTTGTTTCGAGGCCCGGCAGTTCCGCATGACCGAAGGGCGCAGGCACCACCGGGTGGACCTCGTTTTTTACCACCGGCTGCTGCGCTGCCATGTGCTCATTGATTTGAAGGTTCGCGCCTTCCGGCCCGCCGATGCCGGGCAGATGAATTTCTATGTGAACTGGTTCAAGGCGAACATGCGGGCGGAAGGCGACAACCCGCCGGTGGGCATCCTGCTTTGCAGCGACAAGGACGGCGCGGAGGTCGAGTTCGCCACGGCGGGCATGGATCAGAAACTCTTCGTCACCCGCTACCTCACCGCGCTGCCCAGCGCCGAACAGCTCAAGGCATTCCTCGTGCGCGACCGCGCCTCCATCGGAGAAATCATGGCGGCGGACATCCCGGAGTTTTGACCCGATGGGAAATCATCAGAATCATCCATAGAGATGACTCGCACTGGCGCTCTCATATTTTCAATGCGCTCCAGGAATGAGCCGTCATTTTATGTCAATATTTTTCCAGCCTGATATTTGTATCAAGGAGCTCGACAACAAAGTGATGGCCTGCACTTCCGGTGACGTGGAAATATCGGCTGAGCTGCTCCATGAACTCAACAAAAAGGCAACGACTTTCCTGGACTGGGTTTCAAAAAAACCGAATAGCCCGGAATCCGGCGAGGCGCGGTAAAGAACGCCGCAAGCAAATCAATCCCGCAGGAAAGCCGCGAAGGTCTTGCGCTCGGCGGCGGTCATGGGGTGCAGCCCGTGCTTGCGCATGATCCGCTCCGATTCCTGAACAGACATCGTGCCACGCACCGGCTTGACATCCACAAAGCGCGGGTCAGTGCGCGAGGAAGTCAGCGAGGTAGCTTTCGGCATTTTCTGTGCAATCGCTGATGGCATAATCAAATGCTTCTGCAAATTCAATATCGTCCATCCACCGCTTGAAACGCAAGCCCTGATTCACCCCAAGGATGTCCCGGTGTGGCGTTCCGTGCGCCGTGTCATACCGTGTGATGTCACGCCATTTCCCGGATATGAACGCCACCAGCACAACCGCAAACTCTACCATCCGGCCTTTCGAAGTCGTTCGCCGGACGATCAGTGCGAAATCTCCGAAAGCTACTGTCCATTCCTTTTCCGGCATGGGCAAACTCAGACATCCTGACGTGTGGGGAAAGCTGGTGAGCCGATCATTGGTAGGGATGG
>JBAWZH010000086.1:0-10210 GCA_037143135.1 bacterium | reverse complement strand
GGGGGCATTGCCCCCGGTTTGCCGTCCGTTATGGGTCTATGGGATGCTAATGAACGCTTTTAGTCCTTTGTTAGTGACGGCAGGTATCGGAGCCACCAGAGGAGTGAAAGCCGCCCTTCATTCTATCGGTTCAAAGATCCTGAGACGGCAGGATATCCCTACATGATCGAACTCCTATCCCGAAACCACTTGGCCTTGCCACCGGACGCGCACATCACCCCGATTCCGGCGGATGGCATAAGTACTCCTCGGAGGCGGTTCCCATAATGGCTTGGGCGGCAAATATTTGTCCTCATTAGGACATTCCCCCCACGAAGGCGGCAAACCCAAGGGAGCATCCTCGGCAAGATTGATGTCATCCCATGACTTCATGTCCCATTCAACCCATAAGGCATTGGCAATCCGCTGCCTAAGGATTTCCCGTACCTGAATAGTCGGCTTGACCCGACGGAACTCACGCAGAATGCGACGCTGGAGTTCATAGGCAAACTTATTACGCAACTTGATGTACTGAGCCTTCCGACGCTCATGCAGTAGAAAAGCCTCCCTGTCCGAAGGAGGTAACGTCTTCAGCCATGCCTTCTCCTCCCTGGACAGTTGCTCTTGCTTCGCCCAGACGTACGAGTCGGTGGAACCCCAAAGGATCAACCCAAGGATAATCTTCAACGCAAAACCAACCCCGATCGCCAGCCCACCAAACAACATCCATACGAAGATCATGGTTCGCCTCCTTGTCCATTGGCCGATGCCGTTTCGGCCTCCGTGTTGTTCGTGTCCGCATCCTCGGTCAACGAACGTAGCCTTTCAACGTCGAGTATGCCTAGGTTGACCGCGTTCACTAAAAACTCATTGAGTAGGCGCTTCTCCTGTTTGGCAACGCCGACCCGGTATCCCACCGTGTACGCAACAGCAATGGCTGCGACGGCAATGGTGATCACGCCCCACAGTCTGATTCGGTGTCTGGCGGTAAGTTTTGATTCATTGGCATATTGCATGTCGGTCCTCCTCTCGTTGACGGTCCGCATCGCCTCCTCCTGTCTTCAAATGGCTCTTTGCTTGACGGCAGTGAATAGTCACGATGTTAAGTGCATGTAATGCCACTAAAATTTAGGCCCGAAGAAAAAGCCCCCGTTTCTTGGAATCATCCATGAGGAGGCTCAGACTATGGATGCTATACGAACGATTGATGGTGAGATTACCGCAGAGACTTGTCAGCCTGACTTGCACAATGATTCCCCTGCCATGTTCCCACTGACCTTCAGGGATGCTATTGATTGGTTTTGCCTTGTCCAAGAGGCTGTCAGGTCACAACGAGATCTAGTCGGCGACAGGGTCAATGACCCGCCAATGCGCTGATACGCGATCGTGGGGCGCACAGGACGGCGCCATGAGCCACACCGCTTTCCAGCCAACCAGAGTCCAAACAGTTTCGCTGGTGGCTGAGTCCGCCCATGCGATGGTTATCAATACAGGAAGCCAAAGAGGTGGATCGGGATGACTCTCTTCGAGCCTACAAGGATGTCATCCTTGACGATGTATTCCGATCGAGACGCCTTCGGCAGTTGCGATCCCCGCTTGTTTTTCCCGCCCACCTCGAAGACGCTGTCACCAATCCTGAAATCGCCCCCCTGTTTACTGTAGAAAACCGAATGGCCCGCATTCTGGGTGGACTGCAGGAAGAACAGTTCGCGCACCGTTCCCAAATCCACCGGTTGCCCAAGCCCCTGGCAGATCGCCCGGTGTAGCGTGGTGTTGTCCAGGAAGGTCTTCTGGGACTTCCGGATCGAGGCATGGCCCCGCCCGCCCGATTCCAACACCCGGATGAGGCCCGTTTCCTGAAGGATCTGCAGGTAGTTTGCCGCCGTCTTGTCATCCACTCCAAGGCTGGCTCCCAACTTGTGGACGTTCGTATCGCCCGGCGGAATGGTGCCAAGATAGGCAAGGATCTTCTTGAAGTAGTGCAGGTTCTCGGTCTTCAGCCGGTAATGCGTCGCCACATCCTCGTACACGGTCTTCTCCACCACCGCGCGCACCTTGTCATGGAAATGCCCGCCACCTTCAAGAACATAGGGATAGTACCCCTCCTCCAGGTATCGCCGGAAATACCCTGCCAGTTTCGGCACCTGGGCCAACTTCCCGGAGATGCCGCCGGGGTCATGCAGCACGGCGTCCAGAGTCCATGGGACGTGCCGTTCGCCCGTCACGAAGTTCAGGTATTCGCGGAAGGAGAGCCCAGGCAGGTGATACAGGGCGGCACGCCGCGAGAGATCGTAGCCTCCCTTGGTCAAGGCCAGGCTTGAACTTCCCGAAAACACCACATGGACGGAGGGAAAGGAATCGTAGATGTTCTTGAGTTCCTGCTCCCACCCCGGATGCTTGTGAACCTCGTCGAAGAAGAACAGGCTCGTTCCCTCCGTCGTGTACGCCTCGCGAACGAACTCCAGTAGGCTGACCTTGTTGAAGTAGATGTGATCCGCCGAGGCATAGAACGCGTCCTCCGGATTGCTGACCTTGTCACGGATATATTGCAGCATCAGGGTGGTCTTGCCGACCCCGCGCGGCCCCACCAGCCCCACCAGCCGTTCCTTGACGTCAAACGTGTCGAACAGGAAGCGGTGGCTGCGGACGGTGGTCTCGGCGATCAGCCTCCGGTACGTTTCCCTCAAAGTTCCGATCATAGGAATAGACTCCAGATATATCGCTGTTTTTCAGGACTGTACTCCATATCGCCCCGGATGCAACCATAAACTTGGGAATGCAAGACAACCTCCCCGTCATTGCATTCCCCAATAAATATGCAATAGTCCATTCCGTTAAGGGCGTACCATACCGGAGAGGAGTTGCCCGCCGCCCCCCCCTATTACGGCGAGCCTAATACCCCGAAACACGATCAGTCTGGAAAAATAACAACCGCGGGGTTTCGATCCGCGGTCATCTTTGGTGAGCATTTACCTGCTACCGGGTTCTCCAGTCGGTCAGTGAGCCGGAACTTGATGACGTCTGAGACGCCGTTCTGATCAACACCAACCTCAGGTCAACTTAACTATATAGTAGTCCCTGTGCCGTAACTGCATATCGGCGGGGATTGACAATCTCCTTACAGTCCCGGTTCAAACCGACCCGGAAGCAGGGTCGAAACGTCAGGGAATCATCAAGACGGACTTGGGGAATTCTCATGGCTGCGTCCTGTCGCGATTGTGAGACCTGAGAATCAAGGCAAACTCCACCAATCCAGTCTCCCGTGCCGATTGGAACCGCCCGTGCCCCCAGGATGACGTTGATCCATACGCTGATTCCAAGGTTTTGAGCCGAAATTCCTTTGATGACAAAAATCAGGGTTTCCCCGATAGCGCCGAATTTGCGAACCGTGTATAAGGAACAACTTTGGATGGGACTGGATGAAATGGGTTTCACGGAATTGAATGATTCCCCTTTATTGAATCCTGTTATTTTATCAAGGAAAGAACGTATACGAGTATCAAATGGACAGCACTCCTCAAATCGATGACCCGAAGCTGCGCGGTATCCTTGTGGTTGATGATGATCCTGGTCCCCGTGCATCCTTGAAGTTCGTCCTTCAGTCCAGACAGTACTCAAATCTACATTTCGCTACCGATGGTGTCGATGCCCTTGAAAAAGTGGAGACGTTGGGACCCTCGGTGTATGTGATCTTGCTGGACATGCGGATGCCGAGAATGGATGGACTAACTTTCTTAAAGTGCCTTGGTGGACAAGAAAATGGACATCCCGTTGGTGTGATTGCCATGACGGGTTATCCAACACCATCGGGACGGCAGGAGGTTTTCAGTATGGAGACAAAACGGGTGCGTCCATTTGACTATCTCGCCAAGCCTTTTGAAATGAATGTGGTTCTTGACGGGGTTGCCAAGTCATTGGATGACATCCATCGGATACGGAGTGGGGTGTAGGCGGCGAACCTCAATTTACCATGGACCACAACCCAAATTCCAAACCCAGTTTGAAATCAGCCTTCCACATCCACCCCAGCCAAAATCAAACCCATTTTGAAATCGGCACCTCAGTTTGATTTCAAAATGAAATTATGAAATACACAAGTCCCACGGCGCTAAATGCAAGCGACGCGAGCCAGAAAGACTTACGCGTGAGAAGCGCCGCCATCGCCGCCATGGCAATGGCAATCTGGTAAAATGTCACAGCCAGGGCACCCTTGTGATGCTGCTCAAACATTTCATCGGCGTGTTTATTAAGTTCCTGAGCTTGTTTCTCGTATTCCTCAGCCTTTGCCTTGATGGCAGTCTGTTCGTCCTCGTAGCGTTTCACTTTGCTTTCAACGGTATTGTCATGGGACTGTTCGCCCAGGAACTCGAAAATGGTCTTCTTTACACCTTTTGCTTGATAGTAGCTCCACTGATCGCTTGCTTTGGTCTGGTTGAGAATGGCGTCATTCTTGGCAAGTAGCGTCATGGTCTCCAGTTTGCCAGCATGGAGGGACGCGATGGCAGCAAGAACTGCGACGAGAGCAGTGGTCAGTGCCAAAAACTTTGTCCACCCAATCCCGTGATGATGGGCCTGTTCAACCTGCTCATTTGTTTCCATATAGTTGAATTCCTGTTCCATATGACCTTCCCTTATGGTTATTCAGCAGACTTACGGGGCACCACACTAATTGAGCCATTGTTTTCAAGCACTGCCATATGGACTTCACCTACTGAAGAACATCCAGCCCGACGCAAGGCTGAATCAAGTTCATGATGCGTCAATTGTGCCTTGACCATTACGTCAGTGAAAATCTTGCCATTGTGGATAATAACCTCAGGTCTGCCTTCAACAATTGCCTCAAGTTTCTTGCTTCTGAAGGTTATGTATCCAATCGCATAATTCAGTGACACCAGTGTAACCGCTGAAATAAGCCCGCCGACGAGTGAGTTATCACCTGCGTTCATGGAGTTCTGAACGGAGTTTGATAAGACCAGGAGTAGGACGAGATCAAAGGGAGCCAGTTGTCCAACCTGACGCTTCCCTGTAATCCGTAAAATCAGCAGCAGGAATCCATAAACCAAAACGCTACGGGCAACCAACTCCCACCACGGAACGGACATACTCCACATATTAGACCCTCACCTTGATGCTTGTTGAATATTCTGAAATGAAGCTATTCCACAATAAGCGGGAGATCAATCTCAATCCCAATCCGGACACCCCATAATACTCCCAGCATCCTTCGTCAACCCATGTTTGACCGCGCAATCGGCAGTTGCTAGTCCCACCACAAGAAAGAGGGGTACGCGTTCCTAGGGCGCCGGAGGCATTCCTGATGACCGTGGCGGGCGAACCCCGTTGCCATGCGCCTGCGCGGTCATACCCCATCGACAGGCTGGCATCCCGTTGTGGCATCCCGTTCTGTCGCTTTCACATTCCTCTTTGACCTCCCGCCCCATCGGCGTATCTTATGAACAACATCAAAGGAGCCATATGAACATCGCACAAGTCCTGAAAGTCGAAATATCCCGCATATCCAAGCGGGAAGCCAAATTACTTACCTCCACAACCCGTTCAACCGCCATCATCCTCAAGAAGACGGTCGCCGACCTGAAAGCCCGCCTTGCCACCCTTGAGAAATCCAACAGGGAACTCCAGAAACAGGTGGCGACCCTAATAGCCAGCCAACCTGCCCCCGTGGGAGTCCCCGAGGAAGGTCGGGCTTGGATTTCTGGGAAAGGCGTGAAGACTCTACGTAGGAAGACGGGGTTGACACAGGCAGAGTTCGGTAAATTGACCGGGGTGACGGCTGGTGCGGTTCGGCTGTGGGAGAGCAGGGCGGGAATGCTGAAACTTCGGGATGCCACCAAGAAAGCCATTATGGCGGTCAGGGGCATTGGCAAGGCAGAGGCGAGGAAACGGCTGGCAGAACTGGCTCCTGTCAAGGGGAAGGTGAAGGGCAAGAGGTCGGGTTTGAAGGGGCGGAAATAGGAGGCGTAACATGGCTAAGAATATCGACAGGCACATCATCGTAGCAATTCACATAACCAACCGGGCCAAACAGGCGTCCCTCGTACAGGGACTGCTCACGAAATATGGCAAGTACATCAAGACTCGCATCGGACTGCATGAAGCCACCGGCAAAACTACGGCTCCGAATGGAATCATTTTACTGGAACTGGTGAAAGCAGAGCGTTGTACCAAGACCTTGCTGGCATCCCTGAATGCCATTACAGGAGTTGACGCACAATGTGTTGTTTTTGACCATTGATAAAATGTTCAGAAGGTGGGCTTGAAGGGGCGGAAGTAAGGGATTGAGAGCACGATGAAGGAAGCGAGTTCAAAATGGCGTTGGCGAAAAGGTGCTGTTGACCAGAAGTCTGAGCATTTTGAGTTATCCTCTGGCGACAAGAACAAGTCCGTTGCCAGAGTTGCTCCTCCTGTAGACCATATGTTTAACGTTGAATTCCTGATAGACGAGACCACATTCAACACGCCAATGATTAAGGCGGTCAAAAAGGAGTTGGGCCTCCACCTTGTTGAAAAAGGAGAGCCCGATCCTTGGAAATACGCTAAACAGCATTGCTCATCCAGTTCCAACGCCTTCTCTCAGGTTCATTGGGTTTACTATCCTGAAGGGAAAGCATGACATTGGGGCTGCGAATTTGGCGTGGATTCGTCGTTACGGGCATAATTCTTGTCATTCTGCCATTTATCGTCTTCCTCGTGGGGTTACTATCTGTCTGTTTCGCCCCCATTTTTTTCGAGATGGTTGTCGGAATGTTTCAAATCTATTCATTTGTGCCATCAGCTCTATTGCTTTCGTACCCCGACATGAGCCCCAAATTCGGAATTCCTCAAACCCTTTATGGCATATCAGTCGTGTTTCTGTATTGGTCAGTGATTGCTCTTTTTGTCGGGACACTTTTAGGAGTCTTTCAAGTCCCCATTGGGAGAGCGAGAAACCACAACAGGCAGGACGGAAAGCATTCGCCAAGATCGAAGTCGGCTGGCGTTGTCCAAGGTGCTGGCGGTTGAGGTTGGGTGGCTGTTGACGGGCAGGAAGAGCCGACGAAGCATATGATGAACAGACCCTCAAAACCAATTGTTGCATTCGCAGTCGCCCTTGCCCTTATCTGTTTCACAGTCTCTATCAACGGCTATGGGATGGTTATTCAATACGGTTGGTTGTTCTGGCTGGCTCCGATCCTGTTGGTCGTCGGGCTTCTGTCATTGAAGAGATGCGGGGTGTTGGCATTTGTTCTGTATTCGGTACTGGTCATAACCATTGGCGTTGCAGGGATGTTGATCGGGGATTGGTCAAGAAGGGCGTACTGCTTCAACAAGTGCCGTGCCTGCGAACCTATGTTGGAGCAACTGTCGGCATTTCAGTCGTGCCACGGAGGGTCGCTTACGAACCTGCCACCTCTGGTTATGCCCAAGGGGATCACCGTCCAGCAACGCATTCTTTCGGGGGACGGTCTGAACTTGGATGACGTCAATCAAACTGATGCTACCCTTTACCTCGGCACAAGTAGTTTTATCTGTGTCGTTCCCGTGACAAAGATTCTTCCGATGAGTTTCACTCGATTCTACGCTTATTTCAGGAACGAGAAGGATCGGAACTGGAAATATGACTACAGTGTCTGGACGCTTGGCGGTTTTTAGGTAATATCTGTTGGCAAGGACTACCTCGCCCCAATGCCCAACGCCCGCAACGACGACCTACTCAACGACCGCATCTGGGATCGTGCCCGCAAGATCGCCAGCGAGGAAGAGCAAGCCTTTCGCAAGTCCCTTCCGACGATGCCCCCAGAGTTCGTCGAGAGGATCGCAGGCGTCGTCATCCGCCACGAGCAACGCCCTTCGCTGGCTATGGTCGAACGGGGCGTTGACCCTGACGCAACCTGCCTGACAGAGCGGGACGGCAAGGTCATCGTGCTGTTCCTGATGAGCCTGTACGACCGCTATGGCAAGTTTGCGGGGGACTACCGCAGGGAACTCCGTCGAATACTGTGCCTAGAATTGGCTGACCTTGCGGGGGTGGAATGGCTGGGGGAGCAGGAGGCGTAGAAGGCAAAACTGAGGGGTTTCAGGAACCTGTAAACGGCGGAAATGTAGTGCTTGAGTTCTCACCTGCAAGGGCTTATGAATACTGGCGAGGACGCCGATAATTCGGGATTAGCCGACAGGCATAAGCGTCATAATAAGAAGTTCGCACAAGGAGATAATAAAATGGATGACAGAATGATTAAGGCTTGTTCAATCGCGGCCATCCTGGCCTTTGTGTTCTGTTTTGGTGCTGGACTGTGGATTCTCACCAAGACAGGATTGGATCACGGAAACGATGCTCTCAGCACGGGAATTGGACTCTACTTCATCGGAAAAGCATTCTTCGTCGGCCCAATGCTGTTGGCGGCGGTGAAGTCGCAGAAGAAATGACCTGCGAACAACACAATTCTGGCTATCGTCGCTCCGCTCCTCAGCCAGATTGTGAACGTTCGGCTTCAGGAGAAACCAGACATGGCGTTATCGGAGATTCAGTCGGTTGGCGTCACGCACGTCCGTGCGTCAATGCGAAGAAGACTTGCGTGCTATTGCCCGGGTTTGCTGCTCTGTATGTGGCTAGGCGGCTGTTGTTATCCACATTCCCCCCATATCACAGAAGTGAGCCAGCGCGGCGATCAACTGCGGTTCAAAGTTGACGGTCAGTCTTCCTGGCTTACCGAGGCTGAGTTGCCTCCCGGCATTGATTCGGCAGAACTGAAGATCCTCAAGCAGACGATCGGGGCCATCCGTGACCAGCAGAAGAAAGTCGAAAGACAGAAACGGGAGGCTTGGATTCACGAGACCCCGGAACAGGCGATCTCGCGAATGCGCAAGAATCTGCCAGCAGGTTTCGCGGTTCAACCCCTCGGGCCGTATGTTGTGGCCAGCGACTGTGAACAGGAGCAGTTGAGGGAGTTGGATGTGCTGTTTCGGACGATCCAGAAGAAATGCCAAGATGTCCGGGGAGTTGGGCGCCAGATCTCAGAGGGACCGATCAGGGTATACTATTCCAAGAACGAAACTGGCTACAGAGCCGCCTACGAAGCGGCAATGGGAGAGAAGTTGCCTCCGGATCATCCGATGGGAGGAGTGTGTTCGCATGAGTCGCCGCCCCGCGTGTTCGGCCTGGCAAGCGTCGGAAACGGGTCATTGGCGCATGAAGTGGTGCACATATTGATGATGGAAGACTGGGCCGACATGCCCGGGTGGCTAAACGAGGGCATGGCCGTGGCACTGGGATGCCCGACGGTTTCAGTGCAATCGACCACCGGAGAACGGATTTCTGACTACTGGCTCTATCTTGCCATTCTGGCGGCAAAGCAAGGAAGACTGCCGCCGTTGACAACACTTCTCCATGACGCGTCCACCGGGTATCAACATCCCGGGCAGATACTGGGAGGGAACATCTACGTCCGTTGGATAGAAGCCACCGGCAGGTTGCCGGCATTCTACCAAACATATCGAGATACGAATGATGCCGAAAAGGCCTTGCGGGTCGCCTTTCCGGGAAAGACCGTTGACGATGTCGGCAAGGAGCTTATTACTTGGATCACAGCCCATGACGAGAACGGGTTGATCGCAAAACGAGCAGGCAAGACACCAGTCGAACCAACTTCTGCTGGCGACGCCGCTACCCGCGCCGCGCCAGAGAAGTAACGTTGGGCTAGAGAGGATGATATGAAAACCGGAGATGTGGCTAGTTTCCTCCTTCAGCACCTTGTGGCTGCCGTGGTCAGTTTCGTCATCTTCGTCGTCGGTTCGGTGCTGCTCGTCGTCCTCGGTATGATCATCGGCAACGACCTAGGCGGTCCGATGTTCTTCCCCATCTTCGTCCTATTCGCCTTGTTCGGTGCCGCCTGCGCATGCGTCGGGCTTTTCGCGGTGGCTGCTCTCCTCCAAGTCGTCCGGCGCTGGCTGCACTTCTCGTGGTGGGTTCCAGTCGTCCTTGTCTTTCCCCTGACGTTCGCAGTGCTCACGCTGCTCGGCACAGCCGGATCGAGCAGACCGGGTCGCTGGCTGCTCGCGGCCAGCGGAATTGTCAGCATCGCTTTCTGGGCTTACTGGGGCACACTCTACGCGGCAGGTGGCATCTTGAGATTCATCAGAGCGAAATGGACCAGAGCCCATCGGGATAGTCCCCCCCCATCTCCGGCGTGCCCCACGTCATTCTGGATGCACCTGACCAATCCGCGGATTGATC
>JBAWZH010000085.1:0-10301 GCA_037143135.1 bacterium | reverse complement strand
TTCACCGGGGGGTGCCACGTTCCCGGCGATTGCACACGGTTCCAGAACCGTTGCGGGGCCTGTCCCCAACTGGCTTCCCTTAAAGAAAATGACCTGAGCCGATGGATTCACACGCAGAAGGAGAATCGATGGCAGCATGCTCCAATCACCGTGGTCACCCCGAGCCAGTGGCTGGCCGACTGCGCCCGCAGCAGTTCACTTTTCCGCCAACGGAGAATTGAAGTCATTCCCAACGGCATTGACACCGCTACCTATTGCCCCATTCCCCGCAAGGAAGCCCGCGCCACGATGGCCCTCCCTCAGGACAAGAAACTGGTTCTGATCTCGGCCATGAATGCGACGTATGACCAGAATAAGGGGTTCCGATTCCTTGAGGCCGCTCTGCAGCAACTGGCGGCCACAGGCTGGGGCGACAGGACTGAACTTATGGTCGTCGGGCAGAATGCCCCGTCCATGCCCGTCAACACAGGCGTCCCCACCCGTTTCCTCGGGGTCTTGAAGGACGAACTCTCCATGCGACAGGCTTATTCAGCGGCTGACGTGACAGTCATGACCTCGCTTCAGGAGAACCTGCCGAATTCGATCATGGAATCCATGGCCTGCGGAACCCCTGTGGCGGCGTTCAACATCGGGGGAATTCCACAACTCGTCGTACCGGGCGTCACCGGCATGCTGGCGCAACCCTTCGACACGGCGGAACTCGCAGCAGGCATGGAATCGGTCCTTTCAGATCCCGCCCTCCGGGATCGAATGGGCCGTGAATCACGTCTGAAGATCGTGAGTGAGTTCGATACGGAAGTCATCTCACATCGCTATCAGGATTTGTATCGCGAACTCTTGAAGAGAGACAAACCGACCCCATGACTCCGCCAAACGTTATAATCAGTATTATCACTGTCGTCCGAAATGGTGCGTCCACCTTGGAGAACGCCATTGCCAGCGCGGCCATGCACGGTTGTCCGGGAGTTGAATATATCGTGATCGACGGAGGGTCCACCGACGGAACCGTCGAACTCATAAAACAACATGCCAACACCATCAACCTTTGGGTTAGCGAACCTGACAGGGGCCTCTATGACGCCATGAACAAAGGCGTCCGCCTGGCAAAAGGAAAGTGGATTCTCTTTCTGGGATGCGATGATGAGTTGGCCCTGAATCTTTCCGTTGTCCTGCCGCTCCTTCAGGATGAACACGCACTCTATTATGGAGACAGTTACTGGCGGCACGCCAAACGAACGTACGACGGCCCCTTCACGGCGGCAAAACTGGCCCTGACCAATATCTGTCAACAGGGCATCTTCTATCCCCGCCAGGCACTGGACAAATATCCGTTCGACCTGCGCTACCGCTACCAGGCCGACTGGGTGGTCAATATGCAGTGTTTCCACGACCCTGCCTTCGCCTTCCGGCATCTTCCCCATACCATCGCCATCTATAATGACGTCACCGGCCTCAGTTCCGTCCATGCGGACCTGGTGCTGGAACAGGACTATCCGGCTTTGATGTGGCGTTATTTCCCCTGGCCCATTGCACTGTGGCGTTCAGGAATCGCTTTCGGAGGAAGAGCACTTCGAAAACTGGGCTGGAAAGGCCGTCCCGCTTACACTAAAAGGTAATCCATGGACGCAACCACCGCTTCACCTCTCGGCATCTGTATCCCAACCTATAAACGGCCGGAACAACTGGAGGCCTGCATCCAGTCCATCATCCGGTCCATTGGAGACAGGGCCATCCCTATATTTATCTCCGATGATTCGACTGACGACACCAACCTGGCTGTCATCAGCCGGCTTCAAACCGTCTATCCCCACATCATCCATGACCGGAATCCGAAGAATCTCGGCATCGACCGGAACATCCTCAAATCAGTGGATCTTTGCACCTGCCGATATGCCTGGATGATCGGCGAGGACGACCGTATGGTTCCGGAGGCGATTGAAACTGTCCTGAATGTTCTGGGCAAGGCCGGTTGCGAATTGCCCTTCGTCTATGTCAATTATGCATCCGTGGATGAAACACTGACCCTGGTTCTCCATGAGAATTCGCTCCCACTCAAACAGGACACAACCATGCATGCCGAGGAGTTCTTTGAGACCGATGCGTGGTCAATCGGTTTCATCGGCGCCTGCGTCATCAACCGGCATCTGTGGTCTACCGCGAAACGGGAGCCCTATCTCGACTCCTATTTCGCCCATGTCGGAATGATCATGGAATACTTAAAGGGCAAAGAACTGTACCTCATCGCCAAGCCTCTGGTTCTGAATCGGTGCGGAACGGCGCGCATTTTCACCTGGACGCATTCCGCGTTTGAAGTCATGTACGGCTGGTCGCGCATGACCAAGGCCCTGGAGTCTGTCTATGGCGTCGAGGCTTGCGAGAATTCCAATGACTCCATGGATGGCGCCCATGGCACCGGCACCATGCTGTGGTATGGGTATCTGCGCGCGGATCATGCTTTCTCGTTGGCCGCCTACCACAAACATGTGCACAGCGCCCACCATACCCCTTTTCACAAGTCCGGCGCCTGGCTCATCGCCGTCGCCCCGCCCCACCTGTTTCAGACCGTCCGGTGGATTCTTACCCATATCCGGCGTAAGACCTGCCGATCAATCTCGGGCTACGAATCCTGATGCCATGACCATGCCGCCTCCCAACTTATTCCCATGGGTGTCCCACCTGGAGATCGCAGACACCTTTTTGAAAAGAACCCTCGGTTTGATGGGAAAACCAGGCCTTGCCAGGGGACATGGACTTCTGATCTCGCCTTGCCGATCCATCCATACTTGCTTCATGCAGTTTCCCATCGACGTGGTATTTCTGGATCATGACAACGATCCCCTAAAAGTGGTTAGGGGGGTTAAACCCTGGCGAATGATCTGGGGAGGATGGAAGGCGGTATCCGTTTTGGAAGTGCAAAGCGGCTGGTTACCCCGGATACAGACGGACGCCCGTCCTGTGGCTCAGAATAAATATTTACAATAATTGCCCGTCCTGTATCGTTATGATAAACAAGAGTCCGTAGGGGACGAATTATTAACCAAAGGAGAAGAAAGAATGAAGAAGGTCGTAACAGTCGTGGCGTGTGTGGCGGTGGCGTTGATGGCGGCGGGGATTGCCCGAGCCGGCGAAGGTGAAGTCAAGAAGGCCCACAAGGGTGCTGACTTCTTCACCAAGGCGGATACCGACAAGGATGGTAAGTTGTCGCTGGCTGAATACAAAGCCGTTAACACCAAACCTGATGCCGAAGCCAAGTTTGCGGCAGCCGATACCGATAAGGACGGCTTCTTGACCCCCGAGGAATTAAAGGCCGCGAGGGCGCACAAGAAGGCGGAGAAGGCGAAAGACGCGGACGCCAAGCCCGTTGATGCCGCTGCAACGAAGTAAGTTCGCTGACAGAACGTAAAGAAACCCGTGCCGGTCACTGACCGCACGGGTTTTTTTGTATCATTGAAAGGTCAGTTCTTCTTGCCTGTGGGGTTTATGCTTTCCATCAATGCCACATCCCCGGACTTGATCGTCTTGTAAATCCCCAACTGGGTTTCAAGTTTGACGTCATCATTGGGGAGTTTTTCGACGAGAGACCCCGTGACGATTTCCCCGGAGACAAGTCTGATCCGAGTGTCGGCCACAAAGGATCGCCTGAGGATTTCCTTGATCGTAACGGTCTGTCCCTTCTCGATGGTTACCCGCTTCTCAACCGAACCATATCCCTTGAGCGACAGTGCGACTTTATGGTCGCCCACGGGGAGTTCCAACGCCAGTTGCCCGACGGATCCCTCAGCGCCAGCCATCACCGTTCCTTTTTCAATGCCGTCAACCATAACCGTGCCCCCATCCGGCTTAACCATGACCTCCAGGCGCCCCACATTCCTCGACAATTTGAATTCTTCCACTCTTTTTTCGGCGTTTTTCAAATCCACCGAACGGGTTTCGGCCTCGCATCCATCCATCTCCACCCGCAGGGTATGACTGCCGGCGCTCAATCCGTCAAGCGTCACCGGACTCTGGCCTTTCAATGTATCATCGAGAAACACCTTCGCTCCGGCGGGTGTGGAGATGACCGACAGCGAGGATGGAAAGGCCTTCAGGGTGATGTCAAGGGATTGCGTCTCGTTTGCCTGGAGTTTAACAAGGGTTCGATACGCTTCATACTCAGGCAGCGAAACCACAATCTCAGTGTCACCCGCAGGAAGACGATCCAGCGTACAGGGCGTGATGTTTTTCGTAAGGCCATTCACCTTGACCGACGCCCCCACCGGTTGAGACCGGATCGTCAGGGTTGCTGAATCAGAGGCCAATGACACGACCACCTTCTGGGGAGTTCGGTTCTCCACCTCAAAATCGACATCCCGAGTGAGAAAGCCTGGGGCAGAGGCCTTAAGCCGGTAACGACCCGGCGACAAATCCGTGATCAGCAGCGGAGTCTTTCCCCGATGCGCCCCGGCAATGTCAATATCGGCGCCATCCGGTATAGACTGAATCAAAACAAGTCCGTTCAGGCGTTCCAAAGGAATGACGACTGACGAACGCTGCCCAGGCGTCAGCGACACGCTGCGGCGCGCTGGCAGGAAGCCGGCTTTCTCAACCGAAATCAGATGCGTACCGGCCCGTAAGCCGGTAAGCGTAAGAGGAGTTTCATCCCGAAGAATGCCGTCACACGTCACTGTGGCTTTATCAGGAAGCGTGCTGACATTCAGACTGGCCGGAACGTCCTGGGCCAGGGTCGGCAGAGCCGTAACCGCCAGCAACGCCAGCACCATTCGTTTTGAAATCAATGTTGGCATATTATTTTTCCGTCTCAAGGTGTCGTTGAACGTCCACGAGTTTCTTGACGGCCTCCTGGTTGCGTTTGTCGGAACGATCCGGAATCATGTCGCAAATCACCTTGAGTTGGCGATCCGCCACCTTCCAGTCACGCAGTTTGACCGCCCGTTCCGCAACAAACCAGAGGTCATCATAGCGGCGTTGCAACTCGCGTTCACAGTCAGTCTTGGCGCTGACGGCCACGGCGTAAAAGTCGGGTTTGGGCTCGATGGTTTCCAGATACCATTCACATTCCTTGTACGCGCGTATGGAATTGAACATATTCTCATCGCGGACCTCCCGCTCATCCCACATCTTCTTGGCCTGAAGCAGGGAGTCTTTCGCCTTCGCCACCAGCGTGGCTGGATCAATGGCCAGCGCCGCCAGCCCCAACTCATTTTTCCCAAACTCCTCGATCATACTCCTGGCCGCGGCAAATTCCTCAGGCTCGATATGGTTCAGCACTTTGATACGCCGGGTATTCAATCCCATGGTGATGGACAAATCCGAGGACTCATAGATTCCCGGAGCCAACCCGGAATAGTCCTCTCGAAGGGAAACGACGCCCGTGGCCTGAAGGGATCGCGCCAGATCACGGATCAACTCGGGCAGAACCTTTTTTTCGCGGCGCACATGGCGGTTCCCCTGGAGATCATCCACCTGTACGGCCAGACTGCCATCGCGGACATCCAACAGATACCTGAATATATTGGACACACTCCCTTCCACGCGCTCAAATGAGAGTTCGAGATCGGTCACAACCGCCTCCTGCGGGGGCTGCGGCAACGGCTTTTTATCCCAGGACAGAACTCCCCCCAGTTTACCCCATGGCGTCCACACCGCCACAACCATCAGGATCATCGCCCCGGCCACCCAAACCAATTTTCGACGCATCGTGGCCGTCGAGTTTCCCTCTTTCACAACACGCTGCTTCTTCAGTCCCAGATCCAGAGTGGGTTCATGGGGCGAAGGTGTCACGACACCTTCAGCCGCGAACCCGGAAACAGGTTCACCTGCAGAAAGAACCACCTCACCGGTGTTGACAACGCGGAAACGGGTTCCCCCTGCCACAATCTCCTCATGGAGATTCAACCGTTGCTCCTGAACAGGCACTCCCCCAACAAAGGTGCCATTGACGCTTCCCAGATCGGAGATCCAGAGTCCCTCGCCGGGTTTCATGAAAAAACGACACTGGAACCGGGACATGATGTCATCTGCAATGGAAATATCATTGCGGGAGGAACGGCCAATGCGGACTCCCTCGGGGGGAACGTGTATTTCACGTCCGCTCGCAGGCCCCTCTGTCACCATCAAATGGATTGTTTTTTCCATGACCACTCTCTTTTACTCGAACGCACCATAATCTCCCATTTCCCGACTGTCAACGTCCCTTAAATCTGACGCAGAATCTGCAGAATAATGGGACCCAGTAGCACCAGAAAGACAGCAGGGAAAATAAAGGCGACCAGCGGGAAGAGCATTTTGACCGGGGCTTCGTTCGCCATTTTTTCAGCGCGCTCAAACCGGCGCTGGCGCATCTGATCGGCCTGGATCCGAAGAATGGAGGCAATTCCCACCCCCAATTCATCGGCCTGAACCAACGCATTCATCACGGATCGCACATCCGCCTGATCAACCCTATCCGACATATCCTTCAGCGCCGCGCGCCGCGTTTTGCCCAATTGAATCTCGCGCAAGACACGCAACAATTCCTCGCCCAGCGCATCCACTTTACTCCGTTCGACAATGCGTTGCATGGCGCTCATAAAATCAAGTCCGGCTTCCACCGACAACGTCAGAAGATCAAGGACAAACGGCAGCGATTTCTGGATCTTCCGGTGCCGGTCGGCCAAAACGCCCCTCAACCAGAGCCCCGGATAGGCATAAAACCAGAGCAGAATGAGCAGGGCATAGGATCCCTCATGTCGCTGCATCACCAGTCCGGCTTTCCCGGGCACCATGGCCAGCGACGCCCACATCAGGGCCACGAGCAGTGACCCCAGGACGGTCGGAAGAATCACCTTGAAGGCCATGAACTCCTCGGGGGTCAATAACCCTTCAAATCCCGCCGCCACAATTTTCCGGGAGAGCGTTGCGGTCTGTTTCTCGAAAAACGGTTTACGAAACAGCGGGGCAAGATTGGGCGCCAGGGGAAGCACAAGCCGGAAACTGAAGGGCAGGCGCCGCTCCTGCCGCCGCCCGTCGGCCAACGTCACATAGGTCACCTGTTTCAGGATCTGGGCGCAATACCACGCCGACAGGCCGGCAAAGACCGCCCAGAGCAGACAGAGTCCATATTCAAACACACTATTCATGATCACACGTCAATCGAGATGATTTTCCGGATTACCAGCGCCCCGAGACATTCCAGAACCCCCACCACCAGCAGCAGGGTGATTCCGAATCCGGAGTGAAGAAAAGCCCTCATCATCGAGGGATCCAGGAAAAACAGGGCGATCCCCAGAAGCAACGGCATGGCGCCCACAATGACTCCCTGCAAACGCCCCTGGGCGGTCAGGGTTCGGATGCGCATTTCGATCCTCATCCGTTCCCGGATCGTATGCGCAATTTTCTCAAACACTTCCGTCAGATTCCCGCCCGTCTGGCGGGCTGTCTCCAACGCGCCGATCATCAAAGCCAGATCATCGCTGGCAACCCGCTTCTGCATGCCGTCAAAGGCGTCCTCCAGTTTCATGCCAACGCGCGTCTGATGAAGAAACATTCCGAATTCCTGGGAAATCGGACTCTGGCCCTCACGCACGACCAGTTCGATGGCCTGCTGGATGCTGAAACCCGCCTTGAGCGCATTGCTCATGTTGACCAGACTGTCCACCAGTTGCAGGTTAAACCGCTGCAGGCGCCGCTTGCGCATCACCGCCAGAACCGTCCTTGGAATATTCCATCCCAGGGCGGCAAGGAGTCCTCCCATGACCAGTCCGACCATGAAGGCAGGGCCATCAAAGCCCCCGAACAGGAGAAATCCCGCTAGGAAGAAAAGGGCCGCCGAAGCCGAGGCCAGTTCCAGAATACGCTTTGCCGGGATGAAAAGAAAAAGATCTTCCATCTGCCTGGAGGTTGTTTCGGAATAGGCGGACGCATACTCCGTCGCCGCCAGTTGAAAGGACTTCAAAATGAAATACGTCAACCCGCCCAGACTGAGCAGATACAACCCCGGCACCACCCATACTATGACAACTGGACTCATGTTGATAAAATGATCTACTTCTTCGGCGCAAACAGGGAAAGATCCACCGCGACCCCCCGGGCCCGCAGATCATCCAGAAATGTCGGGATGGCACCCGTCGGCGTAAACCGCCCCGTCACTTTCCCGTGCGCATTCAATCCCGTCTGTTCATACACAAAAATATCCTGCATGGTGGTGCGCTCGCCCTCGCTACCGACGATCTCGGTCACGTTCACCACCCGCCGCGAACCATCGCTGAGACGCGCCTCATGGATGATGACGTCCACGGCCGACGTGATTTGCTCCCGGATGGCGCGCAGGGGGAGATCCATCCCGGCCATCATCACCAGGGTCTCCATGCGGGAAATCACGTCCCTGGGCGAATTGGCATGCACCGTCGTCAGGGAACCGTCATGCCCCGTGTTCATGGCCTGGAGCATATCCAGCGCCTCACCGCCCCGGCACTCGCCTACAACAATGCGATCCGGTCTCATGCGGAGCGCATTACGCACCAGGTCACGTATGGTAATCGCCCCTTTCCCCTCAATGTTCGGAGGACGCGCCTCCAGGGACACCACATGCGTCTGCTTTAACTGGAGCTCTGCCGCGTCCTCAATGGTGATGATCCGTTCGCGAGAGGGGAGAAAACTGCTCAGAACATTCAACAGGGTTGTCTTTCCGGAACCCGTACCGCCCGACACGATAATGTTTTTCCGGGCCTCCACACAGGCCTTGAGGAAATCACGCATCCCTTCCGTCCAGGTTTCCAGTCTCACAAAATCATCCGACGTGAGGGGGATCTTCGAAAACTTCCGGATCGTCAGACAGGGCCCGATCAGGGAAAGCGGATGAATGATGGCATTCACACGGGAGCCGTCTTTCAAGCGGGCATCCACATAGGGCTGGCTCTCATCAATACGCCGACCCAATGGCGACACAATGCGCTCAATGACCCCCAACACCGTCTTGTCGTCAAGAAACGTCCGATCCGTCAGTTCAATCCTCCCCTTTCGCTCAACATAAACCTTGAGCGGACCATTGACCATGATTTCGGTAACGTCGGGATCAGCCAGAAGATCCTCGATGGCTCCGAGCCCGACGGCTTCGTCATACACGTCCTTGGTGAGTGACTGGGGTGTTATCTCGGGCGGCAATCGGGGCGCCACCTCCTTCACGATTCCCTCGACCGTGGCCAGCACCCTACGATGCAACTCCACCTCGTTGATATGCGAGGCCGTGAGCCGCTTGATATCCATCCGCTCAATCAGTTCCTTGTGAATCTGCTGCTTGACCGCCTGCCGTCGCGCCACCAATCGTTCGTCACGCTCTCCCGGCCCGGGGATCGCGACCACAGACTGCGGATCCGCCACGGGAGCCACCATCGGAATCGGTGCCGGAACGGACGCGATATCCAGACGCAACGGGGCTGGCTTCGTCGAGAGAAGTTTCAGGGAATAGTCCCCCATTTTCAGAGTCTGTCCCTTCAGAACCTCGACACGGCCACGAATCCCCTTGCCATCCAGGAGTGTCTCCCCGAAGGTCAAATCCTCAATCCAGCAGGACGTGTCCCGGAGATTCAGAATGAGGTGGCGGCCCAGCACCCTTCCGCCGGGCAGGGCAATCCGGTTCTCGGGATCGGCCCCTATTGAATAGAGGCCTGACTGAATCTCCGTGACCTGAAGCGTTCCGTCAGGTTTTCGAATTTCAAGATACATCATTGTCCACTCTTATGGCGGAGGATCATCTGGCGATAACTGTTCAACTCGGGCAATTCCGCTTCAAGTTTGTCGAAGTTCACTTCAGGCAGATTTTTTTCGTAACTGACATCCTCGGGATTACGCAGGGCCAGCGTGAGATGCCCTCGCATGTTTTCGACAAACACCAGTAGTTCGGCCTCCCGTGGCGTAACCTCGACCGTAACGGTGTTATACCCGGGATTCACCCGATTCCGGTCACCCAAGTCGGTCTTTCCCAGAGTCTGCCCGGTTGCCAGGATGGTGACATCCTGAAGTATGGTCAGCGTGACCCACTCCGTCTTATCCGGATTCTTACGGGAAGGAAACGTAAAGGACCCCATGACATCCACCCGGTCGTTCGGCTGGAGCAGGCCACTCACACCGGCGGAGCCGCCAATGGTCATCGAAATGGCTCTCAGCCCCTTCTGGATAACGGGCGCCAGGCCGGAACCGGGCCGAAACGGAACATCCACGTAAGACCACATCAGCGCCTCGCCAGCATCCAGCTTATACTTCAATTTCTTCCCGAATATCCGATCCTGATCCTCCACCGTAATGGTATTCTTGCTGACAGCGCG
>JBAWZH010000084.1:0-10375 GCA_037143135.1 bacterium | reverse complement strand
CAGCAAATACAGGGTATTGTGCTCGTGAAACATTGCCTATGGGATGACAGTAATTCCGAGTCCAACTTCTCCCTGCCGGCGATGAATATCAGCGAGAGCGACCTGTTCACCATCTGCGTGGTGCGTACCCTACTCATCCAGTACAGGAACACGCCCCTTTATGAGAAACTTTCATCGGTGCTCAACAAAATCGCGGAATCGCTTCCAGACCAAACCAGTATCAACCCCTCTTGGATGACAGACCGCATCCTGGTATTCCCCGAGCCCGTGACAAAGGTCCGGTCGGTGATCTGGGATTCCCTGGCCAAGGCGATCCGGGACAATCGTCAGGTCACGCTCACTCATGAGGCGCCCGGGCCGTCCGCCAAATCTGAGGGCGAACGCACGGTGGATCCCTACTATCTCGTGAGTTATAAGGGCGAGTGGTACCTGAATGCGTTTTGCCATCTACGAAAGGCGCTGAGGACCTTCGGGGTGTCACGGATCAGCAAGGCCAAGATAATGGATGAGACCTTTACGATGCCGTCAGACATGACTGTGCTGAAGATATTTGGCGACCAGTTCGGAATTATCTGGAAACCCGAGTTTTACACGGTCCGGATCCAGTTCACGCCGGTGGTGGCGCCTTATATCCGGGAACGGCAGTGGCACCCGGCGCAGAGCATTAAGGAACGGCGGGATGGCGGGTTGATATTGGAGTTCAAGACGAACCACATCAATGAGGTCAAGGACTGGGTGTTGTCGTGGGGCGGCGGGGCGAAAATTCTTGAGCCGGCCGTTTTGGTCGAGAAGATCACGAAGGATCTGAGGGCCGCGCTCGATAACTACAAAGCTACATGACCAGTTGAAGAGTTAACCACTGATTGAGGAAATTTCAGAAATCCAGATAAGAGTTTGAACAGAAGTTCGCTAAGGCCGCGAAGAATTCAATGTTGCGGTATTTTATTTTGGAGTACCAAAACCAAAATCCCGCAACGGTTCTTCGGGGGGATTTGGGGAAATATTGGGAGATGGGGCACGCGAAGGGAAGAGGATGAATACGATTCAGGTTGTGACGAAATCTCGGTGCCAGTTAGTGGATATTACGGACAAGATTAGGGAGGTTGTTGCGGCGCGTGGTATGGCGGCGGGTACGGTCACAGTATTTGTCCCCCACACTACTGCCGGAGTGACCATCAATGAGAATGCCGATCCTGATGTCTGCCATGACCTGCTGGAGAAGTTGGCCCACCTTGTACCCCACCGCGAGTCCTATTACCGGCATGGCGAAGGGAACAGCGATGCCCACCTTAAGGCCAGCCTCATGGGCTCATCCGTTCGCGTCATCGTCAAGGACGGTCGTCTTCAACTCGGCACCTGGCAATCGATCTACCTTGCTGAGTTCGATGGCCCCCGTCGCCGTGAAGTTTGGATTGAGTAGGTAGGGTGTAAGGGTGTTTGCTTGACGATGGCGGAATGAAAAAGTAACTTATTACACACAAAGAGAGAAAAACCATGGCCAAACCCATTAAAGAGACACCCGTTTTGTACGGGAAGGAAGCGACGCGGTTCCTGCGCGAAGTGACAGTGAACGTGAAGCGGGATCATTCCGAGACCTATGCCCGTGCTCAGGCTGTGTATGACCGTTTCACGAAGAAAGCGCCAGCAACCGGCCATGCTCACGCTCACGCCCGATAAGCTCGTACGTCTGAGTCCTGATCTCAAGATTGGGGACTTCGACTGTGGCGACGCTGACTTGAACGAATTCCTGAGGGATGACGCCACGACGTATCTCACGGAGTTACTTTCCGTCACCTATCTGGTCATGGACAAGAAACGCATTGCCGGTTTTTTCAGTCTATCCAACGACAAATTAACCTGTGCGCCGGATGAAGACGGCACAAAGGCAACATGGAATCGATTACAACGGGCAATCCCAAACAAGAAGCGACGCAAGAGTTACCCTGCGGTCAAGGTGGGGAGGTTGGGTGTATGTGCGGATATGCAGCGTAGCGGATTGGGCCGACAGATACTGGACTGGCTCAAGATCTTGTTCCTGACTGCGAACCGGACCGGGTGTCGGTTTATTACGGTGGACGCCTACAATAATCCACGAACGATAGGGTTCTATGAGCGAAACGACTTCCGGTTCCTCACCCCCGCCGATGAAAAGGCTGACACACGGCAGATGTACTTCGATCTCAAGCCGTTTGCGGATTTGATGAACGCACCACAACGGTAATCCATCTAGCACCAGAGGTCTTCTCTTACTCTGCCCTCGCCCCGTCCACGCCGATGTGGGCGCGGTCGCGGAAGCGGGTCAGATCCTGGTCAAAATGTAATCTGACGTCCAACATAGCGGGGCCATTGCGGTTTTTGGCGATCTCGACGATGGCCAGGTTCGGGTCGTTGGCGTCGGGATCGCTGGGGTCATCCTTTTTGCTGGCACTTCCGATGATCCGGGAGGGGCGGCGCAGCAGCAGGACAACATCGGCATCCTGCTCGATCGAGCCAGAATCCCTCAGATCCGATAGTTTGGGCCGTTCATCCCCGCCGCGGGTCTCGGGGTTACGGCTGAGTTGGCTCAACACCAGGATCGGGATACACAGTTCCTTGGCCATCGCCTTGAGGCCAGCCGACACTTGTGCGACCTCTTGCTGTCGTCCTTGCTTGGCGTATTCCTGTGCGCGAAGCAGTTGCAGGTAATCAATCACGATTAGCTCAACTTGATGCTTCACCTTCATCCGGCGTGCCCGTGCCCGCAGTTCGGTGATATCCAGCCCGGCACTGTCATCCAGATAGATCCGTGCCTGACCGAGCGCCTCAAGGGCAGAACGGATGCGGCCAGCATTCGTCTGGGAGATAAACCCCTTTGAAATGTGGTTCGACGGGACCTCGGCATAGCAGCAAACCATGCGCTTCACGAGATCCATGGCCGACATTTCGAGGCTGAACACACCCACGGGGCGGCCGCCGGCGTCGCCCACGCGACGGCCCATGCCGATATTCTCAACGATATTCATGGCCAGGGAGGGTTTCCCCATGGAGGGGCGGGCCGCCAGAACGATCATATTGGAGGGCTTGAGGCCTTCCATGTGCTGGTCAAGGTCCTTGAACCCGGTCATCAGGCCCTGGAAGCCGCGGTGCTCATTATCGAGGATGACCCCCATTTCCGTCAGCAGTTTCGCCCAATCCTGCCCCTGCCCGTGCTGGCTTGCCGAAATATTGAAGAACGACTGCTCAGCCTGGCCCAGGATCTCCTGCCCATTCAGAACAGGGTCATAGGCCAGCCTTTCCGACGAGCGGGCAGAGTCGATGACCTGCCTCCTGAGATGGTTATCCCTGACGATATCGATGTAATACTCGGCATGGGCGGCGGTAGGCGTGGCATCCACGATCCGGTTCAGTGAGGCATGCCCCCCTACCTGCTCCAAGATCCCGGTTGCCTTGAGGCGTTCCCCGACAGTGAGGATGTCCAGCGGCCGATTCGCATTGTAAAGGCCCAGCATCACCTCGAAGACCATTCGGTGGACGGGGACATAGAACGATTCTTCGGAAAGTTGCCGTTCAATGCAAAGTCCCATGACCGAGCCGCCATCCAGGAGGGCGGCACCCAGCACGCCGATTTCGGCCTCTGAGCTATGCGGGGGCACGCGGTCGACAATGGAAGTAAAGGGTTTAGGAGCAGTAGTCTTCGATTTGATATCCATGTGGCACCTCAATGGCGGCAGTTCCCGCCCATCAAATTGAAGTGTTTAGCACAAGGGGTCAGACAAATAGCGTCCGTGTGTGCGAGAATGCGTGGACATGATTGAGGTGTGCCGCTTCTTAAAAGCCTATTTTGACCGTCAAAACCGAACCTCTAATGGTCATAATCAGGCAGACAATCACACACAACTAATTATCCCAGAGTCACTTGACATGGCGAAGCCACGCCCCCATGACCTATGTATTGCGCGCCACCCGACGGGCTGCATGCGAGGCCAGTCCGGAACAGATGACAGAACTGGTGGGGCAGCTTGGCCGCCCCGGTGTCTGTGATCCGGAGATATTGAGAAAGTTTGTCGACAACCCGAAAATACAGGAGCTGCTGAAAAAGGGCACCGTATGGCACCGGTAATCCTCAGCGGCCCATGCGGGACAGAGATCCCCTATTCACAAATATCGCCCCCCGGCAGCAGACAAAGTGGCGGAAGAGACCTACGGTCATGCAGCAAGTCGCCCCCTGCTGCCTGCTGATTGAATAATGTCATCGTCTGTGCCAGACTTCCGCCATTCTTGAGGAGAGGCGCATGGCAAAAACAAACTACGTCCTGATCGACTACGAAAACGTCCAGCCGAAGGAGCTTACGCTCCTCAATGATGGATCGTTCAAGGTCAAAGTGTTCGTCGGCCCGAATCAGGGAAAGATCCCGCTCGGCCTCGCCATGGCGCTCCAATCGTTGGGCGGCAATGCCGAGTATGTGCTGCTCGAAACGGCTGGGCGGAACGCGCTCGACTTCCATATCGCCTACTACATCGGCACGCTGTCGGTTCAGGATCCATCGGCGGGGTTCCACATCATCTCGAAAGACTCCGGGTTCGATGCGCTGATTAAGCATCTCGCAGGAAAAGGCATCGTGGTGAGCCGGTCAGCCGGTATCGCGGGGATTCCCCGTCCGACACCCCACCCCGCGCTCGATGCCCAGGTGCAGACGGCAGTCAAAGATCTGATTCGACGGGCCGAAGCCAGACCGCGGACAATGAAGACGCTCCGCAGCACATTACATGCACTATTCCGGAAACAGCTTTCCGAACAGGAACTGACCGCCCTTCTGGATGTTTTATGCAAGGAGGGCATGGTAAAGATCGACGGCATCAAAGTGGCCTACGATTTACCGGACAAGGTTGTAACGGGAGGAACCGGGCGGGAGAAGGAGGCGCCCCTGTGAGTGTTCAACATACAGCACGAACCGGGAAAACATACTATCTCCATGAAAAGGAGACAGCCGCCGGTAAGCATCGCTACTTCTTCTCACTTCAGAGCGAGGGCCGGATGGTTAGCACCATCCCTGAAGGTTATGAAATCTTTGAGAATGTGAATGGGCAAGTCTTCCTGCGCCAAAAGAGCCCACAGGTGATACTGCCGGACGAACTGGCGGCGGTCGAAACCGCGCTGCGAAAACACGGCGAGTCATGGCGGTTCCGGGCAGAAGTGAAAAAGAACACGATAACCGTTTACCAAGCCGACGATCTGTCTGGGCTCGACAAACTGGCGGCGGAGTTCGGACGGCGCCCGCTGGCAGGAGCCGAAAAGGCAAGATTCGCCAATTACATGGCCTATCTACGATTTACCCTGGTGGACAAGAAGGGCCGGACCTTCATCACGGAGCGATTCTGCTTCCGAGGCAGTGTTGACGACTGGATTCATATCGGCGGCCCCGGCTCCCTGACAACACAAGTCAACAAGTTCGTGAAACATCTTGGGCAGGAATCGTTCTACGAACTGTTCTGAGCGGCATTACATGCCGGGCGTTGATTGTCCAAAGTCCATATACCACACTGAAGGATCGCTATTGTCCGGTGGCAATTCCATGAGCAATCTGCTATTCCTCTCCGCATGAGTTACGGCACGACAACAAGTAGCCTGCTTCAGCAGTACTGTGACCGATTCCAATCCCTGCGGACGGATCAGCATGAAGGGCGCCCCCGCCCGCACAAGGCTTGCATGCTGCTTGCGGTGCTGTCATTGGCCGACAACGGGCAGTTGATCGAGAACAGGATCATTTATGGGCCCGAACTGCTCGAGTTATTCAAGCGGTACTTCAATGTTGTGAAGGGGCCGACAGACCAATGCACTCCCTGGAATCCCTTCTTCTATCTGCGTGGCGAGCGTTTCTGGCATCTTAATGCGCCGACGGGCAGAGAGGTCAGTCCAGGCGCGGCCCGGAGCGGGGCGACACTGATCGCCAGTGTGGCCTATGCATCCTTGGACGATGACCTTTTCACCCTGATCGCACAACCGGCAAGCAGGGAAGTGCTACGGCAGGCCATAATTGACCGGTATTTCAGCGTCCAGCGTCAAAACCTACTGGCATTATCCGGCGAGGAGCGCCAGATCGGTATGGTGCGCGAGACATGGCGGGATCATGGTTACCAAGTCAACCCCGGTGAAACCGCAACCACCGCCCGCGATGCGGCCTTCGCCCGAACCGTCAAGAAGGCTTACGACTACCGGTGTGCCGCCTGTGGCCTCCGGTTTCTGTATGATGAAATCACGATCATTGATGCCGCGCACCTGATACCATTCAGTGAAACCCGCGATGATTCGCCCCAGAACGGCATGGCACTCTGCAAAAACCATCACTGGCTGATGGACTGCCAACTGATCGCACCGGGCCCGGCCCGCGGCAAAGCCTACGACGATCTACGCTGGCATATCCGGGATGGGATGAATGATCGGATCGAAGGACAACGAGAGGTCATGCGACTGAGAAACAAGACCGTCATCCTGCCCAGCGACATCCGTCTTCAACCAAAACGTGAGGCGGTCAATCGGCGGATGGAGTTATTGCGCGAAGCCTGCTGACAATCTGTCACTTGTTGCGATGTGTTCCCCGATTTTCCGAAGGCAGAGAGAATCACCCCCCATTTAGCGGCCTTCGCCAAATATGCGGGCACTTGATTACGCCGTAGTCGCAGGGAATCTCGTCCGGCAGGCGCACCCTATCCAGTTCCTCGGGAGTGATTTCGCGGCACTTGATGCTGCTGTTTGAGATACCTGCCCATCGGCGGCTGTAACGACCGGGCGGAAACCAGACTTGAACCTGGCGTGGTTTCTTTACGCGCTTCGAATCGGTGATGGCCTTTATCGCAGGAATTTGATCAGTGTCGGACGTAATCAATACAAACAGGTCACATTCGGTGTCATCGACTGCATCCAAGACCATATTGACGGCAATGTTGACGTCTGTCTGTTTCTCTTCACGATTTTTCACTATTTGGTCAGGGCGCACCGGTGGTTCGGCACCTCCGGGTTGGTAGAAGCCCGTAATCACTTCCAGATCGCGGATCGTGTTCTGGGCCTGAAGCCAGACGCTCTGTCGTGTGCGTTCATCCGTCTCATGCTGAACAAAGCCAACCGGAGCTGTAAAGTATTTGATCTTACCCACCTCAAACCCTTGAGGACTGAGCGCAGACTCCGCCAGAGTTCTGAAATTGCACCACCCAAGATAGATGCCAAGCGCAGGATTGTTCTTGATCGCGTAGTAGAAGTTGTAACCGTCAATGTAAAGTCTAGCCTTCATCGACACCCCATGTATTCATCACACTGCCTGTGATCCACGAACCCAAATCCAGCCCTCTTTCTTTACACAATCCATAAGTTCTTGGTCCGGTGGCTGGGCCTTGCCGGCAAGGAAATCCTGGCCTGCTAGAACGCACACGATGGCATCGAGGACGTCAGCATCGTCCGCAGCCATGCTGGTGTCGGATGGAAGCGCGATTTCTTCCTTCAATTTCGTGAGTATTTCCTGTCGGACTGGCCGCTGTTCTTTCTTCTTGTAACCAGATGATGGCCAATTGAGCATTTTGAGCGTTGCGGCCGGATACACTTCAATTGCGTTGACGCCCGGTGTAACGGCCATACCCCACGCAAGGCCAATCGGTCGATGAAGTGCTTTGGCCAATGATCCCAACAACGCGAGTGCACCGTGAGCGGTGCGCGCTATTCTATCCGCCCCGACATCCAGAGACTGTTTGCATGCCAATGCACGTATGTGCCGGTCGGTTTCTCGTCTAAACATAAGATTAGCTGGAATCGGCAATGGCAACCCTGCCATATGATGGACAAGTTGCGGCCCAAATGGCTTTGGCCATCCCAGCGGCGCATCGAGTGCCAGAAGCGTCGTTGTTGAATCCCTTATCCACTCCCGGACAATCTCAACAACCGGCAGCCCATGACCACCCTTGGCGAGATCTGTCACTTTTGTCCTACGCCCATCCCATACAGCGCGGGCCAACCCCACGCCCTTTTCCTGGGCTGCACAGTCTATTCCAATTACTGTCACCATAATCGTGAACCCCTTTGCATGTCCCGTTACAGTATAAGATTCATGGGAAACAAAGGCTCTCAGCACCGATACGCCCATGAGCCTCCATGGCGATACTGAGTTTTGAATTGAGCCAGCGCGCAGCTTCGGGAGTCAATTCGACGGCGGCCTGTTGTCTATAGGCATGACGGGGATCGGTGTTTCCAACACCTGCGGCGAGGTTGCGGGCGGTTGAGGCGAAGGACTTGGCTCCGAAATGGTTCATGAGTTCGGTGAGTGACACACCGGCGGCGAGGGTGCCACCGACGAATTCGGCCCCTCGTACGCGAATGTAATGGGGCCATCTTGCCTTCCATTTGCGCAATTGGATGTCGCCTTCTGTCGCGTCGTCCTTCCCCTCTTGGTGTGCTCGCCCGATGGCTCTACCGTAGATCCGTGTATCTTCACCTTCCACAAGGCGCCCCATGAACATGACGGCGCCGTCCTTGGCCTGACGCGGCCGTTTCCCCTTTGGATAGGTGCATGCCCAATGGGAGCCGCTACGGCGCAGTTCTTCCAACACCGCCAGATCCATCGGTGCGCGGTTGTTACTTTCGCCAAAGAACTTCACAAAGAACTGAGGGGCATCGGCATATGGAAATGGTTCCTCCACCACGTTTGCATCCGCACCAATGCCAAGGTCGGCGCCGAAGTCCGGAAGCGCTGGTTCAGTCTCGCCACCTCCTTTTTGTTTTTCACGCCATATACGCTTTGCCCATTCGGCAAGGGTCTGCGATGTAACACAACTCCCGGCACCCTTCCACATGGTCTCGAAATAGTTCACTGTGGAGGCAACAAGCTCCGCGTTGTCCGTTGTGAGGCCAAACTCGTGATTGCGACCCAGCGCAGCGTTGGTGAGATTGGCCGAGGTGACGAAAGCCTTGATCCCATCGAATACATAGACCTTGGCATGAAGATTCCGAACACCCTTGATCGCCGCCCCACGTTGCACGAGTGATTCCAACGCGTCAGGATCCGATACACCCTTGTAGAAATCACGAAGGTTGAAGCGGGTAATCACACGAATGCCAATCCGTCTTCGTTGCAGTAGGCGCTCAACAACTCTCTTTTGGATGAATGGCGAGATGATAAGCATTTCCTGTTTGACTGCTTGCATCGCGTCGCGGAAAGGTTCCTCCCATTTTTTGTCCCAGAAAACAGTGTTCATGGTGTTGATACCTTAGTGAATTACATGCCATTACGACTATTCTTTAGCCAAGACCCCACGCCCGGATAGTAACCCAACAAGTACGATTTCGCTTTGAAACTACAACTAAAGAAATTCCGGGTGTCCTCATATGTTTACGCCAGGATCCAGCCATCTTCGGTCTTCTTGATCTTCTCCAGGTTCATCAGCCAGTAGAGCCGGAAGCTGACCTGAGCGAACGAGCTCCATTCGACGTCCAGATTCTGCTTCAGAAACTCAAGGACACTTTCTTCTGTCTGCGGTTCTCCTGACGTTTCGAGAAACTCAATAATCTCATCTATTCCGAGAACATTCGCAGCAATGGTGTCATACAGGAATCCTAAATCACGCTTGGCAAGGACCTGCTTGCCAGCGGGTGTCAGGTATAACTTTCCATCGGTCATCTCGATGAGTCGCATGCTCCGCGGTACGTTAATGTAGCCGCTGGCAGTATTCTCACTCTTTACTGTGTCGAAATTGTCGCGGAACCAGGCGATAAGTTTGTTTTTCGTGTTCTTGCCGCGATCCACTGCCCGCAGGAACTTGAACAAAGTGTCAACATAGGATGTCGTTCCTCCCGGCAGGGGCCATATGGTGCGGTTCTTGCCCGCGCCGTCACCCTTATCTTTGTTGGCCTCCACGTTCTCGAAATAGTCTGCATCTACCGCCCGGAGTTCTACATTCTCTACTCTGACCCCGACCCGATGTTTGATGAGCAAAGTCACCAACTTGTCGCCATTTACAAGGGCGACCGGCATCTTGCCCGGAGCCTTTGCCTCCGCTACCGTCCCGAAATCCTATCCGACGGACCGACGGTGGATCGCCTTTCCCTATACCTGTCGCTACGCGAGGAACATGACGAGCGGGTTCAGTCTGCGCTCAAGGAACTTCTGGAGAGTGTCCGATGGTAAAGGGTCTCACACGATTCGTGGAACATTTTGCAGGGCTTGAAAACGCCTACATTCTTATTGGCGGCGCGGCCTGCGGTCTTTGGTTGTCCGACTGAAGCCTTCCATTCCGGGCCACCAAGGACCTTGATCTCGTCCTTGTTGTCGAGGCACTGGATCCCGCCTTCTTTGAACGCTTTTCATTAGCATCCCATAGACTCACCCACGGGCAGTCCGAGAAATAGCGCTGACCG
>JBAWZH010000083.1:0-10611 GCA_037143135.1 bacterium | reverse complement strand
TCATCCTGATCGTCGGCGTGAATGGTTCGGGAAAGACCACCACCACGGCAAAACTCGGCTACCTTGTCAAACGGCAGGGGTTGACCCCCTTGCTGGCGGCCGCCGATACGTTCCGGGCTGCCGGTTCTCATCAGTTGAAACTGTGGGCCGACCGACTGAACCTGGGCGTGGTTGTGGGAGCCCCCGGCGCGGACTCCGCCTCTGTGGCCTATGACGCCGTACAGGCGGCTCTGGCGCGCAAGTCGGATGTTGTGCTCATCGACACGGCGGGACGTATGCATACCAAACAACCCCTGATGGATGAACTCCAAAAAGTCCGCCGCTCGATTGCCAAGGCCCTTCCCGGGGCGCCTCATGAAACCTGGATTGTGCTGGACGCCACCCTGGGCAATAACGCCGTAATCCAGGCCAGGATGTTCAAGGAGTGTGTGGATCTGACCGGGGTCGTGGTCGCCAAATTGGATGGCTCCTCCAAGGGAGGTTTCATTTTCACAATACGCAAGGAACTCGATTTGCCGGTTCACTTTGTGGGTCTTGGCGAGGGCGAGGATGATCTGGCCCCGTTTGACGCCAAGGAATTCGTGAGGGGATTTCTGGGATTTTAGATCGTTGATCTGAGATTTCGGATCTGAGATGAGCACGCACGATATAAACTGGATGACGGAGGCGATCCGGCTGGCGCGGCTGGGTGAAGGCCTGACGCGTCCCAATCCGCCAGTTGGCGCTGTGATCGTCAGGAATGGGCGTTGCGTCGGTCGTGGTTGGCATCGGAAGGCGGGCGGATCCCATGCGGAAGTCTATGCGCTCCGCCAGGCCGTTGCGAAGGCAGAGGGCGCCACGCTCTATGTTACCCTGGAGCCTTGTTCAACCTGGGGCCGGACCCCTCCCTGTTGCGAGGCCATTATCAAGGCTGGTATCAAGAAGGTCGTGGTGGCCGTCACCGATCCGAACCCCCGTCATTCCGGCAAGGGATTCCACGTGCTTCGTCGGGCCGGTATCGAGGTCGTTTCCGGAATCGGAGCCGATGAGGCTCGTGACTTGCTGGCTCCCTTTGCGTCATCGATGATTCGAAAAAGACCCACTGTAACCCTCAAACTCGCTGAATCGCTCGATGGGCGGATTGCTGACGCGGCGGGCCGATCCAAATGGATCACCGGGTCGGCAGCGCGGGACATTGTGCAGGAACTGCGGCGCCGGTCGGATGCGGTGCTGGTGGGGGCCGGAACAGTCATGAAAGACGATCCCTCTCTCCTGCCGCGTCCGGCTAAAGGGCGACAGCCGTTCCGGATCATTGTGGATGCCTCCGGGAAACTGCCCGCCACACGACGGCTGTTCTCGGATGGGGCGTCCGCACAAACCATCCTGGCTACCACGAAACGGTGTTCAAAGAGCCGTCAGGCGGAGTATGCGGCAAAAGGGGTTCAAGTTCTGGTGTTGCCTTCAGCAGGTCAGGGCGTCTCGCTTCCGTCTTTAATGAGAACACTGCACGCGCTTGGTGTGATGCATGTCTTATGCGAAGGTGGCGGTGAATTGGCCGGGTCTTTGCTCAAGGCAAACCTGGTCGATGAGGTGGTGATGTTCGTGGCGCCGATGATCATTGGCGGCGATGGCAAAGGGTCGGTTGGCGGCAAGGGATGGCCCCTGGCGAAGGCGCCACGGTTGAAGATTGTCGAAACCCGAATGGTCGGCCATGATGTCATGATCAGGGCGAAACCCGAGGCCAAAAGTCAGAAAGCCGGAGAATAGGGGTTCGATTATGTTTACGGGATTGGTCCAGCAAGTCGGGACGTTGACGGCGAAGAAACCGCGTGGCGATGGCATGAGTCTGGTCATCCGTCATGAACCGTGGGATTCCCCGCTCATTAAAGGTGAGAGTGTGGCGGTACAGGGGGCCTGCCTGACGGTGACTTCCGTTCGGACGGGTGAGTTTTCATGTGATGTCTTGAATGAGACTCTCAAGAAGACCAGTCTTGGGGCGGCTGAGTCGGGTTCACGTGTGAACCTCGAACGGGCCCTGCGGGCCGATGATCGGCTGGGCGGGCATATCGTAACCGGGCACATCGATGGACTGGGGACGGTTTTGGCCCTGAAACAAAAAGGCGCCGACTGGATTTTTGAGGTTTCATGCGACGAGGAACTGCTTGGGGGCATTGTCCCCAAGGGATCCATCGCGATTGACGGTGTCAGTCTGACCATCGCAGAGTTGAAATCGAAATCATTCGCCGTTCATCTGATTCCGCACACGCTGGCCAACTCGTCGCTGAAAACCTTGAAAAAAGGCCGCACGGTCAACCTGGAGACGGATATCATCGGCAAGTATGTTCAACGCCACCTGGGGCGGATGCAGGGAGGCAAAGGCCTCACGATGGAGAAACTTCAGGCAGCGGGTTTTTCAGGGTCATCAATCTGAAATCTCAAATCTCATATCTCAAATCTTCAACGTCGCCGACGCTGTCGCACTGCCTCATAGAGCAGGATCGTGGTTGCCGAAGCCACATTCAAGGAATCTGCCTGCCCCAGCATGGGAATTTTTACTTTGAGATCGGCTGACTTCATCCATTTTTCGGACAGCCCGTATTGCTCCGTTCCCACCACCAGGGCCGTCCCTTTTTTCAGATCCACGGCATCATATTCAAAGTCCGTGTGCGGCGTTGCCGCCAGGATCTGGATGTGATTGGCCTTCAGCCAGGCCAGAACCTCGTCCGTCGTGGCCTCGACCACCGGGATGGCGAAAAGAGTGCCCGTGCTGGCGCGAACCACATTCGGGTTGTTGATGTCGGTGCACCGATCGCAGATGATGACGGCATTGACGCCGGCGGCATCTGCAGAACGCAGAATGGTCCCGAGATTACCGGGTTTTTCAATCGATTCGGCCACAACCAACAGGGGATGGTCGGGAAGTTTCAAGTCGGCCAACGTCCAGTGTACCTGGGGCGCCACGGCGAGGAGCCCCTCCGGGCGATCCCGGTAGGACATCTTCTCGAAGACCGGTTTTGTGCATTCAAATATCTCAGCGCCTGCCCTGCGGCACTGTTCAATCAGGGCGGGTTCATTGGCGCCCATGAACAATTCGGGGCAGGTAAAAAGGGCTTTCGGGAGGTGCCGGTTGTCGAGGGCGCGCTTGAGTTCGCGATAGCCCTCGATGATCATTTCCCCGCGCGCGTCACGGTCGGAGCGCTGTCGCAGTCCCACCACCGCCTTGACGCGGGGATTCTGGAGGCTGGTGATCAACAAACCTGGATGATGCATTAGTTCGTTATTGTGATGACGGCTTGTTTAACGGTGGGAGAGCTATCCGTCAGGATCAGGGTGCAAGAAGTGGGGCTATTGGGTGCTGTGTAGATGGCAGTGGTAGAGGAGGGCGCGAGTGAACCGGGTCCGAATATACTCCATGTATAAGGCGGTGCTCCTCCGGATGCCGATGCCGTTAATTGTGCGTTTGTTTTGACAGTCGAAGACGGAGATAACGTAATTGCGAGAGTTGACGTAGAATTCGTGGAGGCTCCGACTCCACCTTTGTAATAGATTTTCGCCGATCCCGAGACGGCATACGCAGGCGAGTTACTGGTGCCCGACCCGGATCCTTGGATGGTGGACGTGACCACGATGGACTTGGGCGTTGTCCCCACATTGGTTGTCAGGCAAGTGTAAATAGTTTTGGATCCCGTCGTTGTACTCAGTCTTGCGCTGCCATCATCGGGACTCAGGGACCATGTGTAGTCGTATCCGCCAGATACGGTAAACTCGACGTCCTCGCCGGGAGCCACCGTTACACTTCCCGGTGAGACAGACAATGCGTCAGTGGCGCTGGATGCGTCGCATCCTGTCCACACCAACGTGCCGATGGCGCACAAAAACAGACAGAAGATTCCCGTCACAATTGTATGATAGAGTTTCATGGTCATGGTTTCTCCGTATTTCTTATTATAGTGGATCAATCAGATCCAGGATTGACTGATCCCTGATTTCTTTTTTCGCCGAGGGTTCATGCCGTTGAAGTCTTCGGGGGGCGGGTTCGGGCCTTGGCGTTGAAATTTCCTCTTCCCTAGGATCCGCGGCCTGCGGGTCCTCGGAGGGGGGCGTTGAGGATGATGTTTCCGCTTCTTCGGGCTGAACGGGTTGAGGTTTGGACGTCTGCTGGGTTTGCGGGGCTGGCTGGCGTCGCGGTTGTTGTGGTTGCTCGCGGCGCAGGGGCCCGCAGACGGAGTCGAGCGTCTCCTCAAACGTGGAGGCGCGGATATGCCGCACGCGCTCGCCTGCGGCCACTTTTTCCATTTCGGGGTGATTGGTGGCGAGGACGGGGGAATGGTTCTTGCGTGCGTCAGCCAGGGAACTGAGCACCACTTTCCGCAATTGGTCACTGGTGGCATACCGGGCCTGAACGTCACCCTGTGTTGTGCCGTCCGGTATTTTTCGTGAGGGACGTCCCGGAAAAATGATGGTGACGGGAATGTTTTCCTTGCTCGTGAACGTGGAGAGTCGGCGCAAGACTGCGATCTGGTCGTTGGCGCCCAGTTCGCCGTTGGGGGCCTCCTTACCCGGCGCATAAACATAAACAATGGCGGAACCCCGCCCCTTGGGCGTGTTACCGCTGATCCAACCGCGAACTGCATGTATGATTCTTCTCACGTCACAACTCCATCCCGAACATAATTTGCTGAAGGATAGCGACATAAAGGACAATAGTAAATAGCGGATCGTATTCTCATCTGCTGTTTGCCATGGACCCTTTCTTTATGTCATAGTCCGGGTCATGTCACAAATCGGTGGCGGGGAGGAACGACGCATGAAACAACGGGTTGTCTTGGTATTGGCGCTTTTCATCACGCGGGGCGTGTTGGCTTCAACGGTCACGGTGGACGGGGTTGCCGCCCATGTGAATGATGCGGTGATTACGGTCGGTGAGGTCAAGGAGGCCATTTCGCCCCTGATCCCCCAGTTGCGACAGGTCTATGCAGGCGCCGAGTTGGAAGGAAAGGTCAAGGAGATCTACAGGGAAGCTCTCGACGACTTGATCAACGCCAAATTAATCATGAAGGCCTATGAGGCGGACACCAAGATCAACAAGGAGGGCGTTGATAAATACGTTGAGAAGAAGGTGGGCGATTTCATTCAGGATCGATTCGGAGGGGATCGGCAGGAGTTCCTCAAGGCCCTGCGCGAGGAGCATATGCCCATGGAGGAATGGCGCCGCCGGATGCGGGAACGCATCATCGTGGGCATGATGAGGAGTCGTGAGGTGGAGGGAAAGGTCGTGATCTCCCCGCGGGATGTCGTCCAGATTTACAGCCAAAATCCTGCCCACTATCAACGCGAGGAGCAGGTGAATCTCCGGGTGCTTTTGATTCATGGCTCAACCAATGAGACGGAGCGTTCTGTGCGCGAGGCCTCGGCAAAAGCAGCGCGGGAAAAAACGGCGGGAGGCCGTGATTTTGCCGATCTGGCGCGCCAATTGTCGGAGGACGGCAAGGCGGACAAAGGGGGCGACTGGGGTTGGATGGAGAGTCGCGATTTACGCCCGGAACTGGCTGTGGCCGTCAAGGGCCTGAAGACGAATGCCGTAAGCGAAATCATACGCATGGATGGGGATTTTTACCTGATCAAACTGGAGGGCCGCCGCGATGCCGGGCCAATCCCATTCGAGGAGATTCGCAGTTCTATCGAGAAAGAACTTCGCCGCAAGGAAATCAGGCGATTGACAACCGTGTGGATGGAGCAGTTGAAGAAAGACGCCTATATCCAGATTGTGGAAGCGCCGGGGGCTTAAGGCCCGACTGTGGAGCCATGGTGAAACTCACAAGCCCCTCACAGGTGATGGCTTTGCTTCAGGAGCGGGGTCTGCAACCGAACAGCCTGCTCGGTCAGAATTTTTTGATCGACGGCAATGTGCGCGATATCATTATCGCCGCAGCGAATCCGCAACCCGATGATATCATCCTTGAAATCGGGCCGGGGTTGGGGGTTCTTACGGAACGCTTGTCGGCGCTGTCTGCGCGACTGGTGGCCGTGGAGAAGGATCGTGCCTTGTGTGAGCATCTTCGGGGCGACTTGGCCGACACTCCCTGCCTGAACCTGATTGAGGGGGACGCGCTGGACATTGACGAAGACTTTCTTCAGCGGGAGGGGATCACCAAGGTTGTATCCAATCTGCCGTATTCCGTGGGGAGCCGTGTCCTGATGAACTTCTTTTCACTTTCATGTCCACCTGCACAGATCACGGTCATGGTTCAACTCGAGGTGGCACAACGTCTCTCGGCGGGACCGGGGGATGAGGATCGCGGGCTCCTGGGCGTCTGGGCACAGCGTGTCTATTCGGTGAAGACCGTGAAAGTGATCAGTCCCAATTGCTTTTATCCCCGCCCCCAGGTGAAGTCGGCCGTGGTGGTTCTGGAGCGCCTGCCGCTGGACGTCGTCCAGAAAGGGGATCGGGCCCTGTTCCGGGAATTGACCAAGGGCGCTTTTTCGTTTCGCAGAAAGCAGATGGCCACTATTATGACCCGGTTGTCGGCGAAACTGGGTCTGACCGTTGAACAGGCGGTATCCGTGCTGCCGGAAATCGGCCTGGATCCCCGGATCCGGCCGGAAATGCTGACGGTGGACCAGTGGCAGGCGTTGGCGGATGGGTTGCTGAAATATAAAGTTTGAAATATGAGATTGACGACATGAGCGGAGAAACAGTAACCCCGATGATGGCGCAGTACCGGCAGATTCGCGGGAAACTACCTGCCAATACCATCCTGTTTTTCAGACTGGGCGACTTCTATGAGATGTTTTTCGAGGACGCCAAGGAGGCCGCCCAGATATTGGATATTACGCTGACGCGCCGCCAGGGCGTCCCCATGTGCGGCGTTCCGTTTCATGCGGCCGATGGGTACCTTGCCAAACTGATCCGAGCCGGCAAGAAGGTGGCCATCTGTGACCAGGTCGAGGATCCCGGGGCGGCCAAGGGAATTGTCCGCCGTGAAGTGACCGGGATCGTGACCCCGGGGACGGTCATGCAGGACACCATCCTGACCTCGGTGCAGAATAACTATCTCGGTGGATTTTGCCGTTGCGGTGAGTCTTATGGTCTGGCGATGCTCGACATTTCCACCGGAGCCTTCTGGGTCGAGGAGTCGCGTGACGCCTCGCTGCTGGCCGACACGCTCAGGCAGTTTCTTCCCCGTGAATGCCTGGTGCCTTCCGAGCAGATGAACGAGCCTGCGGTGAAGGCGCTTGCGGCATCGCTGGGTGGAGTTGTTGTGAACGGCTGTGAAGACTGGGTGTTCCGGTTTGACGTGGCCAGGGATCGCCTGACCCGCCACTTTGCCGTGCATTCGCTTGATGGTTTCGGGTGCGAGCATAAACCCGCCGCCATCGGCGCCGCCGGCGGAGTCCTCTATTACGTGGAGGAGGAGTTGAAACGCAGCGTCAAGCATGTTCGTTCGCTACGGGTCAGCCATTCGTCAGACTATATGACACTGGATCAGGCGACGTGCATGAATCTGGATCTCGTGCCGCGCCGATCCGAGGAGCGGCGTGGTTCGGTGACGTTGCTGGGCACCCTGGATGAGACGAAGACGCCGATGGGCGCGCGGTTGATACGGGATTGGATCCTGCGGCCGCTGGCCGATGTGAAGGGCATTGAACGGCGTCTGGATGCCGTGGAGGCGATGACGAGGGATCGGACGCTGCTCCATGAGATCAGGGAACAATTCAGCGGCATCCGGGATTTGGAGCGCCTGGTGGCCCGGCTCAGTGCCGGAAGCGGGAATGGACGCGATTTACGGGCCATGGGCGCTTCCCTCTCAGCCCTTCCCGGGATCCGGCAACGGGTTGAAGGGCATACTGTCGAATTGTTGAGGACGCTGGGGCGGGGGATTGTGTTGCTCCCCGAGGTGGCGGCTCTGATTGACCGTGCCATTGAGGATGAGCCCCCGATTCCGGTAAAAGAGGGCGGCATCATCAGGAAGGGTTTCAATCCCGAGTTGGACGAACTGCGGGTTGCGGCCACGGAGGGACGCCAGTGGCTGGCCGAGTTCCAGACCCGTGAGCAGGAGCGCACCGGCATCAAGACTCTCAAGGTGCGGCATAACAATATTTTCGGGTATTATATCGAGATTTCCAAGGGACAACTGGCCCATGTGCCAGAGGACTACATCCGCAAGCAGACGCTGGTCAATGCCGAGAGGTTTGTGACCCCGGAGATCAAGCAGTATGAAAAGAAGATCATGGGAGCCCAGGAACGCTCCATGGCTCTCGAGTACGACCTTTTTGTTCAGGTTCGGGATCAGGTGGTGGCGCATACGGCGGGTATCCAGGCGACGGCCTTTGCCCTGGCTCAACTGGATGTGCTGTCCTCTCTGGCGGAATGCGCGGTGATGGGTCGTTATGTCCGGCCCCGGATCAATTCGGGCGACCGGCTCTTTATCAAGGATGGCCGGCACCCGGTGATTGAGCGCATGCCCGAAGCGGAACGCTTTGTGGCGAACGATACCCTGTTGAACGGTACCGATCACCAGTTGATTGTCCTGACCGGTCCCAATATGGCCGGAAAATCAACGTATATCCGGCAGGTTGGACTCATTGTCATCATGGCTCAGATGGGTTCATTTGTGCCCGCCTCCGAAGCGGAGGTCGGGGTGGTGGATCAGGTTTTCACCCGGGTCGGCGCCAGCGATGACATTGCGCGCGGACGCAGCACCTTCATGGTTGAGATGCAGGAAACTGCCAATATCCTGAATAACGCCACCCCGAGGAGTCTGATCATTCTGGATGAAATCGGACGGGGAACCAGTACCTTTGACGGCATCAGCATCGCCTGGGCGGTTGCGGAATTTCTTCACAACAACGAAAAGGCCAAAGCCAAGACGCTGTTTGCGACCCATTATCATGAACTAACCGATCTGGCCCTGACGATGGGCGGAGTGAAGAATTACAACGTCGTGGTCAGCGAACGCAATGACCAGATTGTATTTCTTCGCAAGATCGTTCCGGGTTCGGCTGACAAGAGTTACGGAATCCAGGTGGCGAGACTCGCGGGTTTACCCGGCGAGGTGATTGATCGCGCCAAGGAGATTCTTGCCAATCTTGAAGAGGGTGAATTCAGTGAGGCAGGGCAGCCCAAGTTGGCCCGGCACAAGCGAAAAGGCCGCGACAGCGGGCAACTGTCCCTGTTCGGGTAAATAAAAAAGGCCGGGATTTTCATCCCGGCCTTGAGCCATCCATTACGGCTGAATTACCAGCGGCGTTCGCGACTTCCGCCGCCACCACCACCGCCGCCTGCGCCACCCTCGGCGCGCGGACGAGCTTCGTTGACCTTCATCTTGCGACCACCCATGTCCACGTCGTTCAGGGTGTCGATCGCCTTCTGGGCCGCGACGCTGTCAGGCATCACCACGAAGCCGAAACCCTTGGAGCGGCCTGTTTCACGATCCTGAATGATGTTGACGGACTCCACCACGCCATACTGTTCAAATTGTACGCGCAGATCGTCCTGAGTTGTTTGATACGGCAGATTTCCAACGTAAATATTCACCTTGTCTGTACTCCAAATAATAACTACTTCTAAAACAATTACTAAAAAACCCAACAACAACAATAAATAAAGTCACTCACTATATGCTTCAGTCTCCAGCCTGCCCTGCACCTCCATCAATCACCAGACCGAACCTCCGGTCTAAAACGGGGAAAACATATAGAATACCGGCATTTCCCGCAACATAAATTTATTATTGTTTTTTCGGAGTAACCCAGAAATCCTGCCCGGGTCCTTCCACGGAGATGAGGACGGCGCGGACATTGGCAACGGGAATACTGGCCTCCACCCTGGCCGCCAGACACCGGGGGTCATTTGAGATCCAGGCCCACATTCGCCCTTTCCGGACAAAGAGACCGTTAAAGGCGGCTTCCGGTTCAATCTTGATACATTCCATGGGGTCATATCCGGGCAGATCAACGGATTCATTTTTATAAGCAGTGATCCAGAGATCATAAATTTTTTCATCAGCCATGACCTTGAAGTGGTCGCGTTTTCCGGGGGCAAAGCGTTGGTTTCTCATAAAATACATGAAACTCGGAATATCGCGGGTATCCGCGTCGATTTTGAAGATACGGGTTTCTTTGGTGATTTTGGACTCCCAATTGGCGACGCGGTTGATCCGGTCGAAACGGGTGATTTCATGGTGGCGGCGTGAGCCTTCGCTCATGTTTTTTGTGAACTGAACCGGGAGGAAGGTGGTGGGATCGATGAGGCTTTCGATCACATCATTGACGGGATATATTTTTTCAATGACTTTGTTTGAAACGGTCCTGAGCCGGATTGCCAATAGGCGTTGCCCCTCGAAGTCCGCCCACTCCGTCCAGACGACTGCCGAGCCGACCGGGATCACGCCCCAGTACAACTTGTAGGTTAATTTTTCGCCAACGGGCCAGGTGAAACCAGCCAGATAATTGGTGTCTGTGTTGCCCCATGAGTTGATTACTGTTAACAGGCTCAGGATGAGGCATGACGCGATTCTGCTCATGCGGATAGAAAGCCTGAAAACGGGGGGGTTGTCAATAGAACCCGTATCATAACTGCGATTCAGACACTGGGGAGGGGCCGACCGGGTTCTGTCCCCTCGGCCCGGC
>JBAWZH010000082.1:0-10718 GCA_037143135.1 bacterium | reverse complement strand
AGTTTATCGATCCGCGCGACTACGAGTTGCTTCGGAAATTTACCTCCGAGCAGGGGAAAATCCTGCCCGCGCGGTTTACCGGCGCCTCGCCCCAGCAACAGCGTTCCGTGGCGCGTGCCATCCGCCGTGCCCGAGTGATGGGTTTGTTGCGTTAACCCCGGTCGTGTTGGCTGGTTGATCCGCTGGAGCCCGTCCCGTATAAGAGGGGGGAGGCGGAGGCAAAAGGTTTTATAGTGAGGAGAAGAGACTATGTCAGTTGAAATGATTTTGATGCAGGATGTCAAGGATCTTGGTGTGGCTGGCCAGATTGTAAAGGTCACAGAGGGATATGCCCGGAATTATCTGTTGCCTAATAAATTCGCTGCGCCTGTGACGGAGTCAACCCGTCGCCAGTTGGCGAAACTCCAGAGCCAGCGTGAGGCGGACAGGAAAGTGGCTGTCGAAAAGGCCCGTGATCTTGCCGCCGCGATTCAGAAGGGGTCTTACACCATTGCCGTCAAGGTGGGTGAGGGCGATAAATTATTTGGTTCGGTGACCAGTGGAGACATCCTTAAGGTTCTCGCCGCACAGGGATTCGAGTTGGACAAACATGCGGTTGAACTCGAGAACCCGATTCGGGAATTGGGCGTTTTTGAGATCAAAGTCAAGGTCCACTCCGAAGTCGAGACGCCCATCAAGGTGTGGATCGTCCAGGAATAGTTCCATGGCCAACGAAGCCCCTGTCTCGTCGAAGGTGACGCCTGTCGAGCGCGTTCCACCGCACAGCGAGGATGCGGAGAGGGGTGTGTTGGGCGCTGTGTTGCTGGATGCGGAGCGGGTTATGGACTTCTGCATCGAGCGCCAGTTGGTGGCGGATTCTTTTTATATCCCCGCCCACCGCGCAATATTTGAAGTCATGCTCGAGATGAGCAATGCGGGGAGGCCCATCGACCTGCTGACGGTCGGCGAGCGTCTGAAGGCCGCCGGTCTTCTGGAGCGGATCGGGGGCAGTACCGCCTTACATCGAATTGTGGATGCCACGCCCACGGCCGCCCACGCTGACTACTACATCAACATTGTCCGCGACCGGCATCTATTGCGATTGGTCATCCAGGCGGCCCGTTCCGCTGAACGGGTGTGCTACGATCCCAACGCCGAGGCCCAGAATGTTCTGGGTCATGCGGAGCAGGCTTTCTTCGAGATTACCGCCAATCAGCATGGCCAGATGCGGCCCTGGCCCCAACTCGTTCATGAGATTGTCGCCACCTTTGACAATCAGCATCGGGGATTCATGGGGGTTGCCACGGGGTTCCGGGATCTGGACTACACCATCAAGGGGATGAAGGGCGGCAACATGGTCGTTCTCGCGGCCCGGCCGTCGATGGGGAAAACCTCGCTCGCGATGAACATTGTGGAGAATGTGGCGCTAGGCAAGGGGGATCCTGATGCCCGTCCGCGACCCGTAGGGGTCTTCAGCGTGGAAATGTCCTGTCTGGATCTGGTCAAGCGAATGATCTGTTGCCGCGCCGAAGTGTCGGGACATGCGATCGGGGACGGCTTTATCTCGCAGACCAACCATGGACGCCTGATCGCTGCGGCCGATGCCCTCAGTAATGCGCCCATCTACATCGATGACAGCGCCGGGTTGGAAATCACGGAATTACGCGCCCGCGCCAGGCGAATGAAGAGTAAGCATAATGTCGAATTGATCGTTATTGATTATCTCCAGTTATTGCGGGCGCCGGGTAATTCGAGGGACGGACGCCAGGTGGAAATCACCCATGTGTCAGCCGGCTTGAAGGGGATGGCCAAGGAATTGAATATTCCCGTTCTGGTTCTCAGCCAACTCAGTCGCGCGCCCGAAGCCCGCGGCGGGGAGGAAAAACCGAAGTTGTCGGATCTTCGTGATTCAGGATCCATCGAGCAGGATGCCGATATTGTCATGTTGCTGAGGCGTCCCTGCCGGACGGCGAATGACCAGGAAAAAGAAAACAGGACCCTGGCCATTATTGAGATTGCCAAGAATCGAAACGGTCCCGCGATGGAGGAAATCAGAATGGAATTCGATGACGCTTTTACCCGTTTTCGCGACGCCGCGCGGGGCGTGGATGAGTCTGCGGTTCAAGGCCGAATGCGCGAGGAGGCCGGATAATACTATGAAAAAACAAACCTTTTTTTGGATTCTTCTGGTCATGGGGTGGGTCGGGTTTGCAGGGGCCGAACCCGTGATCCGGGAAGTGAAAGTCAGGGCTTTGGGCGATTGTCCTGTCGATGAACCCATGGTGCGTTCCTATATCGCCGTTCGCCAGGGAAGCGAACTTAACCGGAGCGAAGTCGCCAGCGATGTGCGCACATTGCTTGATTCCGGCAAGATCGCGGATGTCAAGGCGGAGGTGGAGGGCGCCGGGAGCGAAGTGATCCTGTCCTATGCCGTCCGGATGAAGAGTAAACTGGTTCAGCCGGTTCGGGTGCTGGGATCCAAGGAGATGAGTGAGACCAAGATTCGCGATTTGATCGGACTAAACCCCGGTGATTATATCGATGAGCCCACCGTCTCGGCCCGGATTGTCAAACTGACGGAAGAATATCGGAAACGCTTGTATTCAGGGGCGGTCGTCAACTGGTCGCTCGAAAAGGTGGATGCCAAAAGAGGGTTGGTTTCCCTGACGCTTCGCGTTCGGGAGGGGGATCAGGCGAGGATTATTTCCTATGATTTTCCCGGTCGTGTATCGGTTGATCACTCCGAGATTCGCGAGGCGATGGACATCATGGCCTGGTACAATCCAATTAGTTGGTTCCACAATACTCCCTACGATAAGGAGGCCTTGAGGGCGGGGTGCGAACGGATTCGCGCCGTATATAAGGAGCACGGCTTTCTGGACGTGGAGGTTCGGGAGCCCAAGATTGAAGAGTCCAAGCCAGGGCGGTTTGTCATTACCGTGCCGATACAGGAAAACCTGAAGTACCGTATCGCGAGGGTCAAGGTATCCGGGGCCACGATTTTTCCTGAAGTGCCCCTGCTCCAGGCGGCAAACCTCAAAACCGGCAGCGAAGCATCCACCTCGGTCATCAACAAGGCTGGGGAGGCAATACGGGATTATTATGAAAGCCGCGGGTACATGGATACGTATGTCCAGTCGCGGTTTGACCTGCGTGAGAAGGCCGGTGACGTCGATATACGCTTTGTCGTCATGGAGGGCCGACTGACCACGATCCGTAATGTTCTGATCCGCGGCAACAATGTCACGCACGATAAGGTGATCCGGCGCGAACTCCTGGTCTATCCCGGCGAACAGTATGACGGAGTCAAGGTCAGAACCAGTGAGAATCGTCTAAAAAACCTGGGATATTTTTCAAACGTCACCTGTGTCAACGAACCCTCTTCCACCAATAGGGCCGATCTGGCCTTTACCGTGGAGGAGCAGCGTACCGGACAGTTCATGACAGGCGTGGGGTTCTCCAGCATTGACAAGTTGATCGGGTTTGCCGAAATCAGCCAGGGAAATTTTGATATCCGGGGGAAACCCTTTCTGGGGGAGGGACAAAAGATCAAATTGCGTGCTGAGTTTGGCTCAACTCGTGAAGCCTACTCGATTTCCTTTGTCGAGCCCTGGTTCCTGGATCGCAAACTGTCACTGAGCGTGGATCTATACAGCAGCAAGCAGAATGATCGCGACTACGATGTCCTGCGGCAAGGCGGAGCCGTTGGGTTGGGCGTCCCGCTCGGGGGGGCCAGTCGGTTGGACTTCAAGTATCGTCTGGAGCAGGTTGAGATCAAGGATGCGGCGGATTCCAATCAATATTTTGCTGTCAATAATGCCGGCGAAACGAACAGTTTCTATTTTTCAGATCCGCGGCGGGTGGCCAGTTCAGTCTCCTCCACCTGGACCCGGGATACCCGTGACAATTTCTTTGTCCCGACCCGCGGTTCAAAGGTCTACGCCCAGGCAACCCTGATGGGCGGGCCGCTGGGATTTGATACCGAGATTTACAACCTGGAGGCCGGGGGATCCCTGTATCTGCCGCTCTGGTGGAGACATGTGCTGAGTCTCAGAACGAGGGTTGAAGTGGTGGATGCCTATGGTTCCCAGGATACGGTTCCCCTGTCTGAACGGTTGTTTGCGGGCGGAGCCCAGACGGTGCGCGGGTTCCGGTATCGTTGGGTCGGCCCCAAGGCCGTTCGCGCCGATGGTTCTGGGGAGGTGCGGCCGGATGGCGGGCAGAGTCTCGCGATGGCGAGCGCGGAATATACGATACCCATTCCCGGGATCCCGAAATTCCGATTTGCCACATTCTATGATGTTGGCAATGTGTGGTACGATCCCTATGATTTCGACACGAGCCATTATGCGGCGGGTGCAGGCGTTGGATTGCGATTGGACATTCCCGGTTTCCCGATGCGATTTGACTATGCCTGGCCTGTTAAAAAGGATGATACGCGTTCCCAGACTGAAAACTGGAGTTTCTGGATTGGATATGGGTTTTAAAGGCAAAACTTTTGGCTCGATAAAACATTATTTATAATGTAGTTAATAATACGTTAATAAAGAAGAGGCAAATCATGAATGCAAATTTTATTGCCGCGTGGGCGCTGGCGGGATTGGTTGCCGGGGCCGCCGGGGCCGGAGAACTCAGGGTTGCCGTGGTGGATACCACTCGAATTTTGAAAGAGTACTACAAGACGGATCTGGCGGAGCGCCATATCCGGGATCAACTGGAGGATTTTTCGTCTGAACGCGACAAGTTGCTCGCCCAACACAGGAAAATGAAGCAGGAGTTTGAGTCATTGCGGTCGGAGTCCGAAAACAAGGCGTTGACCGAGGAGGCGCGGGAAAAAAAGAAGGAGCAGGCCGAGGAGAAGTTGACGGCGGTTATTGCGTTTGAGAATTCCATCCGGGACAAGGCCGCCAGTCGCAAAAAGGAACTTGAGGGGGAAGGCCGTAAGATCCAATCCGAACTGGGGCGGACGATCAAGGATGCCATCCGAACAACATCCGAGAAGGGGCATTATACCCTGGTTCTGGCCGATGGCGGACTACTGGGCAATGGACTGGAGTCGGTTTTATATGTCGATCCCAAAATGGATATAACAGACGAAGTTCTCAAGATCTTGAACGCGGACAAATCGTCGACAGGCAAGGAGTGATAGCCATGGCATTGACGGTAGAGGAAATTGCCCGGCGGTTGAATGGACGGGTTGAGGGTCAGGGAGTGCTTCAGATCAGGAGTGTGGCCTCGCTTGATCAGGCCGGAATGGGGGATCTGACTTTTCTCGGAAATCCAAAATATTCGCCCGCCATGGCCGTCACAAAGGCCTCCGCCGTTCTCGTCAATGAGGACTGGCAGGGCGAAACCCCGGCCACGCTGATCCGCGTCAAGAACGCGGATGCGGCCTTTGCCCAGGTTGCCGTCTGGCTGTCGCGTCCGGCGATCTCCTTTAAGCCCGGAATTCATCCGACCGCCGTGATTGCGCAGGATGTGAAGTTGGGCAAGGACATCACCGTGGGGCCGCATTGCGTTGTGGACACCGGCGCCACCATTGGAGAGGGAACCGTACTGGTTGCCCAATGCTATGTGGGTTCCTTTTGTGAAGTAGGGCGGAACTGTCTTTTCTATCCTCACTCCGCGCTTCGTGAATACACGCGCGTTGGTGATCGGGTCATTCTTCATAATGGGGCTGTGATCGGCAGCGACGGCTTCGGGTACGTGAAAGAGGCGGGACACTGGAAAAAGGTTCCACAGGTCGGAATCGTGGTGTTGGGTGATGATGTTGAGGTTGGCGCCAACACAACCATTGACCGGGCGCGCTTCGGTGAAACCCGTATTGCGAATGGCGTCAAGCTGGATAACCTGATCCAGATAGCACACAATGTGACGGTCGGCGAGGATACCGCCATGGCGGCCCAGGTCGGAGTGTCCGGAAGTGCGCATATCGGGAGCCGAGTCCAACTTGGCGGGCAGGTTGGTGTTGCGGGACATCTTCATATCGGCGATGATGCCGTGGTGATGGCGCAGTCGGGTGTGTCAAAGGATATTCAACCGGCCAGTATTATGTTTGGAACCCCTGCAGTACCTGCGTTGACTGCAAAAAAACTGCACGCGCATATGATGAGGTTGCCGGAACTGAAGCGGAAGGTTGCCGAAATGGAAGCCAGGATCAAAGCGATGGAGGAGCGGGCATGAAAGTGTTTCTGACAGGGGGCGCCGGCTACATTGGCAGTGTGACAAGCGAGATGCTTCTGAATGAGGGGCATGAGGTTGTGGTGTTTGATAATCTGGAGCGCGGACACAAGGCGGCCGTGGATAAGCGAGCAAAGCTGGTGCAGGGTGACCTGCGTGATGCCGCCCAGATTCAGCGGGCCATAAAGAACGCCAAGCCGGATGCCGTCATGCATTTTGCCGCCTATGCCTTGGTAGGCGAATCCATGAACGATCCCGGAATGTATTTCGCCAACAACACGACGGGTGCCACCAATCTGGTCGAAGCCATGGTGCGTTACGACGTGCCCCGGATCGTGTTTTCGTCCACCTGTGCGACGTATGGTTTTCCGGATCGCATCCCCATCACCGAGGATACGCCCCAGCGCCCGGTGAATCCGTATGGGGAGTCGAAGTTGATGTTCGAGAAAGTTCTGGCCTGGTTCCAGACTATTCACGGTATCGAACCCGTATTTCTGAGGTATTTCAATGCCTGCGGCGCCACGGTGAAGTTCGGGGAGGATCATGATCCCGAGACACACCTTATCCCGAATGTGATCCGGGTTGCCTTGAAGCAGCAGCCGCATGTGAATATTTTCGGCGCCGATTATAAAACGCCGGACGGAACCTGTATTCGCGATTATATCCATATCGTCGATCTGGGCCGGGCGCATATTCTGGCCCTCACGGGGAAACAGTCCGGCCCGTTTAATCTCGGCACTGGCAAAGGATTTTCCGTGCGCGAGGTGATCGATGTGGTGCGCAAGGTGACCCGGCGTGACATTCCCGAGGTCGTCTCGCCCCGGCGGCCCGGCGATCCTGATCGCCTTGTGGCGTCGGCAGAAAAGGCCAGGAAGATTCTCAAGTGGGTTCCCAAGGTTTCGAATCTTGATGACATTGTTGAAAGCGCCTGGGCGTGGCATCAGGCCCACCCCGAGGGGTATAGAAAATAGAACGTATCCCGTATCCTGACCGATTCGGGGCTAGAAGAGGAGTATCCGACAGATGAGCAAAGAAGCGAAAAAAAATGAGTCAGCCGCCAACGCCAGCAATTCCGCCTTGAACGCGGTTCTGGCCCAGATTCAAAAGGAATTCGGCGACGGCGCCATCATGCGTCTGGGAGAGGCCGAGGGCCATAAGGAGATTGCGGTTGTATCAACCGGCGCCCTCTCATTGGATATTGCGTTGGGCGTGGGCGGCTTGCCCCGCGGGCGTGTGGTTGAAATTTTCGGCCCGGAATCCTCGGGAAAGACGACGCTGACGCTTCATGTGATTGCCAATGCCCAGAAGAATGGCGGGCTGGCGGCGTTCATTGATACCGAGCATGCCATGGATCCGTCGTATGCCAAAAAGATAGGCGTGAATCTCGACGATCTGCTCGTGTCACAGCCGTCTTCCGGCGAGGAGGCCTTGAGCATCTGCGAGACCTTGATCCGAAGCAACGCGTTGGATGTGGTTGTGGTGGACTCTGTTGCCGCCCTGGCGCCCAAGGCTGAGTTGGATGGGGAAATCGGGGACTCGCATGTCGGTCTTCAGGCCCGGCTGATGTCGCAGGCCATGCGCAAACTGACGGCGGCCATTTCGACATCCAAGACGCTCTGCATATTTACCAATCAGATTCGCGAGAAAATCGGCGTGATGTTTGGTAGCCCCGAGACGACGCCCGGAGGACGGGCGCTGAAGTTCTATTCGTCGGTGCGCCTCGACATCCGGCGTATCGCCGCCATCAAGGATCCCGCCGGCAAGGTGATGGGGAACCGGACCCGCGTGAAGGTTGTCAAAAACAAGGTTGCCCCGCCGTTTGTGGAGGCCGAGTTTGATATTCTCTTCGCCCGCGGTATATGGTGGGCGGGTTCGGTGATGGACAGTGCCATTGAGCACGGACTCGTCGAGAAACGCGGTTCATGGCTGTCCTTTGACGGCGCCCAACTCGGGCAGGGCCGAGAGGCGGCCGCCGAACTGCTGGGCAAGGATCCCGAGTTGGAAAAGAAACTCATTGCGGGGATCAAGGCCAAACTTTCGGCCGTGCCACACTAAAGATGGGATGGCGTTATAGGGCATCCTATTCTGAACGACATGGATTCAATGAGCGACGTTCTGGATAGAATCAATGAGCCGGCCGATTTGAAGGGACTTTCCCCTGCGGAAATGACCCAATTGGCCGGAGAAATCCGGGCCCTGATGATCGACACCATCAGTAAAACCGGCGGACACCTCGCGTCTAATCTCGGGGTGGTGGAATTGACTCTCGCCCTGTTGAGTGTTTTTAATCCGCCGACCGATAAAATTATCTGGGATGTCAGTCATCAGGCCTATACCTACAAAATTCTGACGGGACGAAAAGACCGGTTTTCAACCTTGCGTCAATATGGGGGACTGTCGGGCTTTCTGAGTCGCAGGGAAAGTTCGTATGATGAATTTGGCGCGGGCCATTCCGGGACGGCGCTCTCTGCCGCATTAGGCATTGCGGCGGCACGAGACCGGCAGGGCGGCACGAATCATGTGGTGGCTGTCGTGGGTGATGCGGCACTCGGAGGGGGCGTTGCCTTTGAGGCGCTGAATAACGTCCATTCGTCAACGAAACGCCTGATCCTGATTCTGAATGACAATGAGATGTCGATATCCGCCAACGTCGGATCCTTTTCCCGGTATTTGGGAGAACTGCTGGCAAATCCTCGCTATAACCGGTGGAAGCATTCCATTGAAACCGCCATCAAGCGCATGTCCGGCCAGTCCACCACCTTGCGCCGGGTGTATTTCCGTTTGGAGGAAACCGTCAAGAGTGTCTTTCTGCAGAGTGTGTTGTTCGAGGAATTCGGATTCCGGTATATCGGGCCGATTGATGGTCACGATATTCCGCGCCTGATTGCCGCGATGGAAATCGCCCGGGATGATAGTCAGCCGATCTTGCTTCATGTCGCCACCCAAAAGGGAAGGGGATACGAGTTTGCTGAAAAGTGTCCTGAAACATGGCATGGCACGGGTTCCTTCGATGTGGAATCAGGGACGGCGCTGACCCGTTCTGTGGCGCCGTCTTACTCGCAGATATTTGGCAGCACACTGGAACGACTGGCCGCGCGCGACCCCCGGATTGTGGCCATCACCGCAGCCATGCAAAGCGGAACGGGCCTGTCCTCTTTTGCCAAGCGTTTTCCGGATCGTTTTTTTGATGTCGGAATCTCGGAGGAACATGCCGTCGTATTTGCCGCCGGATTGGCCACCCAGGGGATGATGCCGGTTTTTGCGGTTTATTCCACGTTCATACAGCGCGCAGTGGACTACATTGTTCATGATGTCTGCCTCCAGAACCTGCCTGTAATCATCTGTCTTGATCGGGCGGGAATTGTGGGGGATGACGGGCCAACCCACCATGGCGTTTTTGATATAGCCCTCCTTCGTAATTTTCCGAACCTGACCCTTATGCAGCCCTATGACGGGACGGAACTGGCGCACATGCTCTATTCCGCAACCCAATGGAAGCGGCCTGTCGTTATTCGTTATCCCCGTGATGTTTCTCCAGGTTATGTTTCTCCCGAGCAGTTGGAGGAGATTCCGTTGGGCCAGGCCCGTGTCATGAGGGACGGTTGGGAGATTCAGATTTGGGCGCTGGGTGACATGATTCCGATGGCGATCGCGGCGGCGGATCTATTGGTGACCAGGGGTTTTTCAGCGGGTGTTGTGAATGGCCGTTTCGTGGCGCCACTGGATGTGGATTTGATTGTGTCTCAGGCAAAACTAGCCCGGGCCTTCGTCGCCCTGGAAAACGGTTTGGCCAACGGAGGATTTGGCTCCGCCATCACCGAAAGCCTTGCGGACATCGGTTATCAGGGCCGTGTCATTCGGAACGGTTGGCCCGACGAATTTGTGCCGCATGGCGCTCCGGCCATTCTGAGAGAGAAATACGGGTTGACCCCCGAGGCCATTGCAGAGCGGGTTCTCAGGGCGCTGGCCGGGTGATATCATGGTTGAAAGTCAGGTTGTTCTTCAAAAGATTGGCATGATGTTTCTCGTGATGGTTGCCGGCTGGTGGGCGGCCCGGCGCTCTTACCTGACTCCCGCCGTCACGCGTGGCATGGGCCTCCTTGTTGTGCAGTTGACTTTTCCGGCATTGATCTTTGTACAAATGACAGGAACTGTAACCCCGACCGCCTTGGGTCGGGGGTGGTGGATTCCCCTGTTTGCCTTTGCCAGCATCGCGATCGCCGCGGCCATCGGGAAAGGCATGGCTCCGCTTTTCAAACTCACGGACACGCGCGCCAGAACGTTCGCGTTCCTCGTCGCCGTTCCCAATTGGGTCTTTCTTCCGCTCCCGATTGCCGACGGACTGTACGGTTCGGAAGGCGTGCGTTTTGTGCTGCTTTTCAATTTCGGCGCGCAGATTGTTCTGTGGACATTAGGAATCCGCCTCCTTCAGGGCGGAAAACCGGGTGAACCCGTGTGGCGCGCCCTCCTGGGGAATGCCGGTATCTGGGCAACGCTGGGCGGGGTTACCCTGGCTTTGGTGTGGCCGGGTGCGGCCCGGTTGGGTCACTCCCCACAGG
>JBAWZH010000081.1:0-10861 GCA_037143135.1 bacterium | reverse complement strand
CCCTGGCGGAGAAGTTGGGGCCTGACGAGGCGGATTCGGTTCTCGGGGGGCTGGCCGCAGACAAAGCGCTGGCGGGGGCGGCGGAGAGTCTGGGGATCGTTTCAACGCTTGAGGAAAGGGCGCGCGCCCTGCATGTGGTCAGCCAACAGGCGGCGGGAGTGTTGATCGAGGCCCTTCGCGGCGTGGACGAACTCGACCTGTATCATGTGCCGGCGATTCGCAAGCGTTTTGATCGCAGCACGATCCGTCGTATTGACGTGGATTTCGAGCGGATGAAAGCGGTTGACCCTGCTGGCGTCGCAGGCCTGCATATGCGGGCGCAGGCTTATGAAGGCCGAATCGGGGACTGGCGCGCCACCCTCTCGGCGCTGGGCAATACGGATTACAACCGGGTTCGATCCGCGCGGGCCGCCGCGTATGCGGAGTCGTTTGCCTCGGCGTCGCCCGACGTGCTGGCCCGGATGCGCACCAGTTTCATCTACCGGTCAACCGGTCGCGAACGGTCTGCGATCATGGGGCAGGATGGCCGGGCCGGGACTCCGAACGAAAACCTGCTTGGTTTCGATCAAAGCCTGTGGAGTGATGCGGTTCTGGCGAAACAGGTGGAGAGCCTGTCGATATGGGGCAGGGCGCGCCTGGCGCCGGCCGGGATGCCATGGGGACTTTGGATGCGGCCCCTCGGCTCCTGGTTCCTGCTTATTCTGTGCCTCTTCCTGTTTCTCATGTGTCTTGCCGAATGGTTGCGGCGCAAGTGGGTTGACCGTGAGAATCTGGCGTTCCCTCTCGTGGAGATCGCCGACACCATCATCCGGCACGACTATGTCCTGGAGAGCGCGGAGAATGTGTGCGACCCCGCGCGGCGCAAGCGCGCCTTCCACCCCTTGTTCTGGGTCGGGTGTTCGGTGTCGCTCCTGATTGTCGGGGTCGAGGTGCTCGGGCATTACCGCATTCTCGATGATATCAGTGTGCTGGGTTATGATGTCTCCAAGAATGTCTTTACCGACGGCGAATGGAAAGAGCTGGATCACATGGTGTTCATTCTCTCGCCGATCACGGTGGGGTTGCTCTACCTGGTTAGCCTGGAGGTGAGTCTGTCCATCTGGGCGATCTTCATCCTCTTTAAAGTTTCGTTCTGGCTGATCAAACTGGGCAACCCCGAGATCATTGACGGGGTGTTCACGGGATACGGCGGCGGGCGCCTTTTTCCGTTTTCCATGGAGCAACTGCTGGGTGCGGCGTTCTGCCATGCTCTCATTTTACTCTTCAAGGCCTGGCAGTCATCCCGCGAGGCGGGACTCCATGACGGGGTTCTGGACAACGCCTATGTGACGCCCCGGTGGAATCGGATCGGGCTGATCGTTTTTCCGTGCGTGAGTCTTCTGTTGCTGTGGAACCTGGGTGTCGCGAATCTGCCGTTTCTGCTGCTGGTGTCCTCTGTTCTCATGGCGCTGACCATAGCCGGCGCGCGGTTGCGGGCCGAGACGGGTTTGCCGTCCCCGTGTTACGCCTATGACTTCGGCAAGCTGCCCATGGTTCTGGGTTTGACCGGGTTCACCGGCGCAAAGGTCTATACGGCGTTTGTGACCTTCACCTTCTTGCCGTTGACGCTGCTTTTCCGCACCCTGCCGCAGCAGTTGGAGAACATCGAACTGGCCCGTCGCAACAACGTCCGATTCCGCACGGTGGCCGTGGCGACCCTGGTGGCCTTTGTGGCGGCGGCGCTGATCGGCATGGTGAGTTTTCTGATTCTATCCTACGCCCAGGGAGGGTCGGTGGCCGGATCCGGAACGACGGATGGCCTCACCACGGAAGCCGCCGTGAGTTACCCGCTGTGGAACGCGCACTTTCTGGGAGAAGGGGGGTTGGACAAGTTTATCCACGCCCATCCGATCCGGTTGTGGTTCATCGTGGTTGGGTTTACCCTGTTCGGCGGTTTCGTCTGGTTGCGCAACCGGTTCATGAACTTTCCGTTTCATCCGCTGGGTTACCTGCTCCTGTTGTTCAGTACCCAGTTTTCGGCCGTCTCGCCTTACTACAAGGGGTTGGGATCGAAGCTGGATTTGACGGAGACATCCTGGATTTGGGGAAGCGCTCTCGTGGCCTGGGGACTCAAGAAACTCATCGTGAAATATGGGGGCATGAACGCCTATAAGCAGAGCAAGCCGTTCTTTATCGGTTTGGTGGCCGGGGCGGTGATGGTGTTGTTTGTGGTTAACATGGTTGATCTGGCGGCGTCGCTGGCGGCCTGCCGTCCGGGCATAACAACCGGTTCGTTCCTGAAAATATTCACGGGCGTTTCCCCCTATACGCCCAGGGTGTACTGATGATGAAATGGCTCATAACCGCTGTCGTGGCCGCCCTGATGGCCGACTCCGCGACCGCCGGGCGAAACGATGAAATCGTGGCGCGGATGGAGGTGGCGCGGAAGCGCGCCCTCGACGGACTGACCTGTCTGTCGCCGTCGGCCCTGGCCGCCCTGACCAACCGGGTGTCGGAGGCCGCGATCAGGATCCGGATGGAGGAGATTCTGGCGCTGGACTCCCTGTCGCCGGGCGAACGGAAGAACGATGCGGACGGCCGGGCCGCCATTCACCGTGCCCTGCTGGAGTCCTTCAAGGCGCTCGAGCCGTCGGGGCTGAAAGTGATCGGGTCGTTGCGCGCCGTTGCCGCCGTGCCGGTGTCGGCCGGTTCCAATGGCGTCCCGGCCCGCATCACGGTGGGCGACCGCGCGTGGGTTGTGCATCCCCTGTGGCCGAACGGGGCGATGCCTTCGTTGTGCCCCGAGAAGGGGATCGAAGGGTTCCTGGTGGACGTGGGCGATGCGTCGTGGGAGAAACTGAACGGAGCGAACCTGAAGGGCGCGATCGCGATCATGGATTTTCGCGGCGGCCGGAACTGGGAACGCCTGTGCTCGCTCGGTTGCCAGGCGGTGATCGTCATTGAGGACGCCCATGTCAATCGCGTCTATGCGGAGGGTCTTTTCTGCAACACGCCCGTTCCATTTCCCCGATTCTATGGGGACGCTGAAACCGGCGCGGCGTTGCGAAAGGAGGCAAACGACGGCACAAGGCGGGAGGCCCGCTGCCGGTTGGAGGGTGGGAATACTTACGAAAACCGCCCGCTGGAATCGTTCTTTGCGTATCTGCCGCCGACCGCGCCGCTCACCTACACCGTGCGTGATCATGATTTGATGGATCGGATTGCGGCGCAATACGGGGTGGCGGCAGCGGATCTCGCGAAGGTGAACACGCTGACCTCGATGGATCTTTCGCCCGGTCAGAGGTTGGCCATTCCCGATCAGACCGGCGTCTATGAGGTCAAGGCGGGGGATTTGCTCGGCCGTCTTGCCCGGGACTACGGTGTTGACATGGCCCTGCTCAAGGCGACCAACGCTCTGGCCGCATCCGAACTCAGGGCCGGCCAGGTTCTGATCATCCCGAATCTTGAGGAGCCGTTGGTTTTATTGTCGCGGTTGGACAGCGTGTCGGTTGTTCCCGATCTGCCCCATGGCGCCAAGGTGGCGGGCGACCTGGCCTTCACCCTCACAGCGATGGAGCATCTGGCGAAGACGCCGGGCCTCGTGCGCCGCAAGGGCGTGGTCTTCGGATTTCTTGACGGCGATAATCACGGGGGTCTCGCCAGCCGCCTGCTGGCGGAGTATTCGCTTCTGGATCGCGGCGAGTTGAAATCGGCCTCAAGCAAAAAGGCGGGCACGGGGATGTTTCGTTTCTTCGTGATGCTCGGTCTCCTGGCTGTGTTTGGATCAGTTGGAGTGTTGACGACGCTGGGTCTGCGGCGCCGGATTCCAGCCCGCCACGGGGAGGGCGTTGCGTCGTCGCGAAAACCGTTCCTGGTGGGCGTGGCCATCGTGGCGGTGGGCGTCCTGCTCGGTCTTTTTATTCCGTTGCCCAAGCGCGAACTTTCGGGATCGGCGTCGGAAGATCAGCGTATTCGCCGCTACGAGGCGCTGGACGCGTGGCAGGCGAAGGGGCGGACGGGGGAACTGGACACGGAGACGGCGCGGTGGGCCTCCGAAGACTGGCTTCTGAGCAAGGTCGAGAAACGGAGGGTTGAGCTGGTCGAGGCCCGTATTGTCCTGGTTCGCTCCGAAAATGCGGCCCGTACGGAGGGTGAACGCCGTCAACTCGGGGCCGACCGCCGGTCGCTTGATCAGCAGATCCAGGCGCTGGTCGGGGTTCGAAACCGATCCATCAAGAAGTCCTCATTGGATCCGGCCAATCAAATCCGGGCATTTTTTACGGAGATCGCCAGTCCGGTCGTGGAGTCGGATATGGCGAGACAGAACTTGACCGAAACCCTACTCGCGAGTCAGCTCCGATCCGAACTGAACGAGGAGCGTGAGCGCAAGGTGGTGAGAAGCCACAACGCGGTCACCGTCCGGGAGCTTCTGAAATGCCTGCGTCCGGGCGAGGGTTCCGGTCAGGCGGATAAACCGGTTCTTGGCTATCTGCTGGATCTCTCCTCCGGAACCCCTTTCGTCGGGTTCGGAGCGAGCGATAGCCGTGAAACCAAGATGCCGGGTGATAATGTCCGGAGAGTTCTTCAAAATCGCTATCATGATGTGGCCTCCTATGCGGCCATGCAAGGAGGCTGGCCTGAGGAGTGGACCTTTATTCCGCCGGACTCGGTTCGGGCCGAGTTTTCGGTCATCCCCATACCGAGGGCTCCTTCCTATGCGGAATTCCTGTCGGCGGCCGGCGTGGCCGCGTTGACGTTCACGACGTTCAACGATGCGCAGGAGACGCTTGACACCCCCCGCGACACCTTGGCGAACGTGAATCTGCATAACCTGAGCGTTCAGGCCAGGACGCTGTTACTGTGTATAACCCTCGGTCTGGAGAACGTGCAGGATTCATCCCCTCCTGTGAATCTCGAGCCGCCGAAATTCGGCAGAACCGTGGGCCGCGCCGTGCAGTTCAACATGCGATCCGGAATCGATGCCAAGGATCCCGTGCCCTATGCCTGGGTGTACTGTCCGTCCGTGAGCAAGACCGTCAGCCCCAACACGGCGACCCGTGCGGGGAGCCGGTCTGGTGCCATGCTCATCACCCTCCTGAACGGCGCGTACGCGATGCCGCTTGAGACCCTGAGTTATAAGGGCAATAACAAGATGTTCGCGTTTACGTTGGATCGGAAGACCGCCTTGTTCTCACGGGTGCTCGATGCGGCGCAGATCGGCACCCAGAAACAAACCCCGGATTACACGCTGCTCGGGGGTGTGGATGTGGAGAAAAATCTTGTTTTGACGGCGGTTTACCCCAAGGTGGTTTTCTTTGATGTGGACCCGGTGGACTACACAGGCAATGTGCAGTTTGAAATCCAGGACGCCATTCTCAATGGTTCGCCCGCGCATTACGGACTGACCATCCCGGACACCGACTACTCCGAAGACCAGGTGTCCGCCACCCTTGTCTACATGGAGTCCGGCCGCAAACTGCGCCTGATCGGACGCAGGGGCCCCGCCATTAAATCCTTGTTGATCGGGTCTCTGGACGGGACGGGCGTGTCCGGGCGCGGCGCGGCGGGAGCCAACCCTGCGGCCGCGAAGGCGCCGGGAGCGGCCGCCAAGCCGGATTTCAAGGGAAGCGGCTACCCGGTCGGGCCGCAGGGGACGGATCGGAACGTGTTCCTGGAGATGACTCCGCTGGCGGTGGCTACGGATTTCTACGAACTGGCGGAAAAACGTCTGTCCTTTTTCCGTCAGTTCGGAATCCGTGACAATGCGGTGGAGGAGGCGCTGGCGGTGAGTAAGACCAAACTTCAGCAGGCGCGCCGGGCCGTCGGTGAGGGTCACTGGCAGGCCGCCGTCGGTGCGGCCCGTGAGTCCTGGGGGATTACGCAGAAGCACTATCCCGTCATTCTTAAACTCGGACGCGAAGCGGTTTTTTCGGTGGTCTTGCTCATGGCCCTGCTCCTTCCCGCAAGCCTCTTCCTTGAGAGCCTGCTCATCGGAGGCAAGACGATTATGAGACAATTGGCCGGGACGGCGGGTATTTTTGTGGCCGGCGCGATATTCCTGAACCTGTTTCACCCGGCTTTCAAGGTGGCGCTTTCTCCCTTCGTGATCGTGATCGCCTTCGTCATGATCCTGATGTCGGTGGTGGTGCTCGGTATCTGCTACCAGCGTTTTGAGATTCTCGTGCGACGGGCCCGAATCCTGGGAGGCGAGGCGGAAAGCGAGGAGATCAGTCTGGTCAGCTCGCTCGCGACAGCCTTCTCTCTGGGCGTCGCCAACCTGAAGAAACGACCGGCCCGTACCGCGTTGACAGCCTTTACGGTGGCGGTTCTGACCTTCTCCATCATCACGTTCGTCTCCGTCAAGGGCCGGGAGGATCTCTCGGCGCGACCCCTCACGCTGGATCGCGATGTGGCCGGGGTGATCCTCGGCCCCGACCAGGTTGAACCCCCGGTTTTCCAGGGTGTGCTGATGCGCGAGTTCAACTGGGCGGGCCTGTCCATCGGGCGTATTTCCGCCGTGAAAACCGAGTTCGGAACCCGTCATCAGGTTGCCGCGCGCGGATTTTCCATGCAACGCGAGGGGGGCAATAACGCGGACGTGGAAGGCGCCAATGAAATCGAATTGCGGGCGGGGCGCGCGACCTCCATCGCGACCGCCGTCATGGTGTTCGAACCCGCCGAGGCCGGGTTCTCGGGCCTCAATCGCGCGGTTTCGAGGGGATCGTGGTTCCGGGACGCGGCGGCGACTCCGGATGGAAGTGAGGATCGTTTCACGATCATTCTGCCTGATGTCGCGGCGTCCGAATTGGGAATCAGGGAACAGGACATCTTCGACCAGGCCGGGCGTCGCAAACCGGTTGCGGATCTGCCGAAGGTCCGCATGATGAATTTCACCTGGTCCGTGATCGGGATCCTGGATACCGCCCGGGCCAACCGGATTCGGGACGTGAACGGAAAGAGTCTGGCCGCCGTGGATCACCTCCGCAGTTCGATCACCCCGAGCCAGGGAGTCGGGTTTGTCGAGAACGAAGGGGTAACCTATCACCTGCCCTGGCAACGCCTGGTGATCGTGCCGGCCGCCGCCATCGGCGATGTCAGGGGCACCTGGCGGTCGGTGGCCGTGAAGTTCAGCGAGGGGGAGGACACGCGTTCCTTCCTGCGTAGCGTCACCTTGCGGCTCAACTCCGCCATGTTCGGCAACGTGGACGGGAAACTGAACCTGCTGACGACCAAGACGGCGCGCTCGGTGGGCGGTCTGGCCAAAATCCTGGTTCCCATCATCCTGTGCATCCTGATCGTCGCCAACACGATGATGGGCACGGTGGATGAACGAAAGGGCGAGATTCAGATGCTGGGCGCCATCGGGCTGTCGCCGGGCCAGATCGCGTTTCTACTCATGTCCGAGTCCACGGTCTTCTCGATTCTCGGCATTGTCGCCGGCACGTTTACAGGGCTTGCCTTTTCTAAACTCCTCATGTTCTTTCCGGGATTCCTGCCGGATCTGTCGTTTAACTTCACCTCCATGGCCTCGATGGGTCTCGCCCTGGGCACGGGGGTGATTGTGTTGCTGGCGACGCTGTTTCCAGCCCGCAAGGCCGCCGCGCTGGCCGCGCCCAGTGGAATGGCGAAGTGGCAACTTCCGGAACCGGGCCGGGGCGGGGGGATCGACTTTTCCCTGCCGTTCACCCTGACGCGTGGAAATGCCGTCGGCATGGCGGCCTTCATCCGGCGTTTCCTGCTGAACCACACCGAGGCCACCAGCGAGGATTTCAATTGCCGCGATGTGCGTGTCGCGGTGGAGACCGGTGACGCGGACGCCATTCTGGTGAGCGCCCGCCTGTGGCTGCAACCCTACGACCTGGATGTAGCCGAGATCATGGAATTGCGTATCCGCCCGACTCCCACCGAGGGCGTTTTTGATGTGGCGATCCTGATGCGCCGGACGTCCGGAACCGAGGAGGCGTGGTTGCGGACGAACTACCGTTTCATGGATCTGGTTCGCCAGCAGTTCCTGATCTGGCGTAATCTCGAAAAGGACTCCCGCCGCCGCTGCATCGGGGATGGAGCCGGGCTGTTGAAGACCGCCCTGGCGGAGGGAACCGAAACCCGTTATGTGAAGAAGGCGGAATGAGCACGATGAGCACCGAGGGAAAAAAGATCGGCGCCCCCGCAGAGAAGAAGGGCGAGCAACTGTACGACGCCAAGTTCTCCATTGAGGCGATGCAGAACGAGCCGTGCCAGAACGGCTTCACCTGGAGGGCTGTCGTGGGCGCCCTCTTCATCGCCTTCGTCATGCTTCCGGGTATCATTTTCATGGGCCTGCAGATCGGGTACGACCTGGGATCCGCCTGCGATTGGGTCGTGATCATTCTCTTCGTGGAACTGGCGCGGCGATCCTTTGTGCAACTGAAAAAACAGGAGTTGTTCATCCTGCGCTACACGGTCGCCAGTCTCTCGCACATCGCCGGCGGCGTGGCCCTCGGTGGCGGTGTGTTCGCGTGGTTTGTGTTCAACCGCTACATGCGCAACTCGGAGGCGTTCGCCAACTTCGGGATTGCCCACCAGACTCCGGACTGGTTCGCGCCGTTCGGTGATGCCGCCTTCACCAGTTTCCTGTCCGAGGCCTGGCGGCCCGCGTTGCTGGTCACCATCGCCTCGATGATTCTGTCGAAACTGACGCAATTGTCACTCGGGTATCTGGCATTCAAACTGACTGCGGATGTCGAGAAACTGCCCTTCCCGTTGGCGCCGATCAATGCCGAGGGCGCCATTGCGCTGGCGGAGACCAGCAAGGACAAGGATACCCGCACCTACCGGCAGTACTGCTTCTCCATCGGCGCCATGATCGGCGCGGTCTTCGGACTCTTCTATGTGGCGGTGCCCACGCTGACCCAGGCGTTTCTGCGGCAGCCCATCCAATTAATCCCCATCCCGTTCCTCGATCTCACGCGGGCGTGCGAGAGTTTCATGCCGGGCGGCACGATCGGCATCTGCCTCAACCTCGGGCTTCTGTTTACGGGGTTTGTCCTGCCGTGGCGGATTGTCGTCGGGATGTTCGTCTCGACCATGACCTTCCAACTGCTCGTCAATCCGGTTCTGCAGAGTATGGGGTATCTTCCCCACTGGGCGCCAGGCAAGGACGCCATTCAGACCCAGGTGGCCGCAACGCTCGACCTCTACCTCTCGGTCGGCATTGGCACCGCCCTGGCGATTTTTGCGGTGGGCGCCTCCGGGATGGTCAAGGCGCTCATCAGGCATGCCATGAAGAAGGATGCGGAACAGGGGTTCGACATCAGCCGGTTGTGGCACCGTAACCGGGATCGCGGGGATCCCCCCACCTGGGTCGCGCTGGCCGTCTGGGTGGCCTCGGCCATGGGCTTTATTTTTCTGAGCGACTATCTAGTCAACCACGGAATACCGGCGGCGGAGCAGTTTCCCCGATACTGGCTCTTCATCTTTGCGTTCGGGGTGACACCCATGCAGACCTACATCAATGCGCGTATGGCCGGTATCGCGGGACAGGGTGCGGGCGTTCCCTTCGTGCAGGAGGCCTCCGTCTTCGCCTCGGGATATCAGCACGTGAACATCTGGTTCGCGCCCATGCCGCTGGCGAACTATGGCGGTATGGCTGATTTTCTCAAACAGACCGAACTCACCCGGACGAAGTTCACGTCCATTCTCAAGTGCGAGTTGCTGACATTTCCCCTGATGCTCGTGGCGTCGTTTCTGTTCTGGAGTTACATTTTGACCCTCGCGCCTGTTCCTTCGGATAATTATCCTTATGTTCAGAAGTTCTGGCCCCTCCATGCCCAGATGAAGGCGTTGTGGGCCTCGGCGATGCAGGAGGGTCAGAGTCTGCTCGTTCAGTCCCTGAAGCCGGTCGTGATTCTTGGGGCCGCTGCGGGCACACTCGGGCTATTCGGGCTTTTCTCGGTGGCGGGGATCAGCGTACAGTACATTTACGGCGGACTGGGCGCCATGAACGGATTCCCGCATACCGTGGTGATGATTTTCATCGGGGCCGTTATCGGACGGTACGTTCTGGCGAGGAAATTCGGGAAGGAGAAGTGGCAGAACTACGCGCCCATTCTGGCCGTCGGCTTCGGCGCCGGCATGGGCCTGATCGGCATGTTGTCGATTGCCATCAACTTTCTCTGGGTCGCCATCGGGGCAGGTTACTAAATCGTGCATGAATGAGGAATGAGGAATGAGGAATGCGGAACACGGAGACGAGCAATAACAACCCTGGATCGGGAGACAAGCAAAGCCTGTCCTCCGTTTCCGGAACTGGTTCGGGGGCTCAGTGGGAGATCGGCACACTCCAGTTGCGGTTTGATGTGGTGTTCTCCATGGCCGTCAACAGCCTGAGGTTGCGGGTGACGCGATCCTTGCTCACGTTGCTGACCATTGCCACCGCCTCGGCCTTCATGATGTACCTGTTGACCATGGCTCGAAAGGGCGACCCCACGGAACAGCAGAGTTGGCGCCTGATGCTGGCGCTCTCGCTGGTCGTCAGCGCCTCCGGCGTCCTCAATACGATGCTGATGGCGGTAACCCAGCGGTACCGCGAGATCGGCACGATGAAGTGCCTGGGGGCGCTCGACAGTTTTGTGTTGCTGAGCGTGTTGCTGGAGGCCGCGATCCTGGGCCTCGCGGGCGCCACCCTGGGCGCGGTGTTGGGTCTCCTGATTTCCCTGATTCTCGGGTTTGCGGATTTCGGCGTGGCCTGTTTTGACCACTTGCGCCTGGGCAGCCTGCCGGTGAAGGCGTTGTTTGTGTTTCTGTCCGGAATGGCCCTGACCACCTTGGGCGCCGCTGTTCCCGCCTATATCGCCTCGAAAATGCCGCCCATGGATGCCATGAGGGGGGAGAAATGAACCGG
>JBAWZH010000080.1:0-11139 GCA_037143135.1 bacterium | reverse complement strand
TTCCTCAACTCCATCAACCCGTCATGGACTCCGGGATACAGCGTGGTGTGACAGGTCAAATGAGCCCGGTACGTCCTAGCCTGGATCGGCATCGCCTCATCAACAGTCACAGACGTCCCCTCAAGCGCCCTGCTCACCAGTGATCGAACACCATTGCCAACATAACCGGTCACCATCTCAACGGACAGTGGCGCCAGCCCGAAATGTTCGCGCATCAGATTGACGGCCAGGGCCAAATCCCGACAGGAATCCACCAGCGTCCCGTCCAGATCAAAGATGATCAGTTTCTTGCTTCCGTCCGTCATCCGCGTTTCAACGCAATGATGTGATTCTCAATCAAACGGACATGCCGCTGTTCCTCTTCGCATAGCTCTTCGGCCAAAGTCCGAACCATGTCCACCTTGGCATGGTCGCGCACTTCCGCATAGAAATCATGCGCCGCTATCTCTTTTTTCAAGGCCAATTCCAGAATTTCCATAGGGGTACCCGTTTTGGCAATGGCAGTGATCATCCCACTCTCCTTCCTAGAAGACCTTCAAACCCAGTCCAATCAGAAAAACACCCATCATGATTCCCCCCGCGCCCATCAGGCGACAACTCCGATCCGTTGAGCAATACCGTTCCATCGCATGGCGGAAACGATAGGGCGAGAGGATTAACACCATGCCCGCCACGACCCAAAGATAGGCCAGACTGGCCAAAACCCAAGTCCAACAGGACTCGTTTAATCGCTGTATCTCCAAGACTGGACAGGCCGCCAGCATCAGGATACCGCCAAGAGCCCTAATCGCCAGCAATTCATTCATGAAGACCAGTACCAGGCCATACATGACCGGCGCCAGAACCCAAAGCCACGCTTTAAAGTTGTCGATCAGACCCAGGGGCATGTCATTCACGTTCCAGGCCGACCACGCCAGAGCAACGGCGGCAAGAATGGCTCCTGCAATGGAATTCCTTGGAAAAGCGGCAAGTAGTCTTCTCGACAATGATGGCCCCGCCACCAGGGGCAAATGAAGGGCTATATAAAGACCACCCACCAGCAGGCACAATTCAGAGAGCGTTATCATGTCGATACTATCCCTTTCAACGTTCCATAAAGCACTTGCGGGCCCACCCGCTCAATCTGCACGCTCACTATATCACCCGCTCTGATGGTTTCGCGAGGATCAAAAATCACAATCTTATGGGTCGTCGAACGGCCGGCCCACCTCTCTTGATTGCGCAGGCTCGGTCCTTCGACGAGTACGTCGACCACATTCCCGATACAGGCCTCATTGAGTTCAACGCCACGCCGATCCTGATCCACAAGTAAGACATGGTTGCGTCGCATTTTCTCCTCGGAAGACACGTCATCAGCCCAGTCTGCGGCGGGAGTGCCTTCACGCGGCGAATATTTGAAGATAAACGAGTTATCAAATCCGGCTGCATCCATGAGGCGGCGGGTCGCCTCGAAATCATCGTCAGTCTCGCCGGGGAACCCGACAATCACATCCGTCGTCAAGGCCAGTGTGGGAACGGCGGCGCGCAACCGGCGCACGGCGGCAAGATAGTCCTCCGCAGAATACCCGCGACGCATCCGCCTGAGAATGGCGTCCGAGCCGGACTGTACGGGCAAATGAAGATGGTCGCAAACCCCCGGTATCGTGGCCATGGCATGGGCCAGTTCTTCCGAACATCCGATTGGGTGTCCTGAAGTGAAACGGATGCGGCGGATGCCGTCGATCCGGCCCACGGCCTCCAGAAGGCGCGGAAGCGGCTCGACAAAACCGCCGTCCGACTTGTAGTCCGCCGGCCATACCGCGTTCTTACGGCCATACGACATCACACTTTGTCCGAGCAATGTGACTTCCCGCACGCCCTGTCCCGCCAACGCCGCAACCTCACGCAGCACATTTTCAGCAGGCCGGCTCCATTCACGCCCCCTGACCGTCGGCACGATGCAATAGGCGCAACGCCGGTCGCAACCCAGCAGGATGTTGACAAACCCTGACATCGAGCCCGCCAGGTGCCCCGACAGGGCCTCGGCTTCAGACTCCTCTTCGCCTGTATCCACCAGCGGGCCGCGGCCCTCGAAAGCGGCCTCGATCACGGCCGGCAACGTACTGAGCCGATGTGTGCCGACGGCAAAATCCAACCCCTTCACCTGCTTGAGAATGCCAGGCCCCAGACGCTGCACCATGCACCCCACAGCGCCAACAACCTGGCTCGGACGCATCAGTTTACCGGCGACAACCAGTCGGAGTTTCCCCAGCGCCTTATCCTCGGCCTTGCCCCGGACACTGCACGTATTGACCAGGATGACATCGGCCCCCTCTTCTCCGGCCAAAACTCGATATCCATGGCGAACCAGCAGGGCTCCGATGGCCTCACTATCGCGCACATTCATCTGGCATCCGTAGGTTCTGATATGAACGCTTTTTTGAAATGTATCCTCACTCTTTGCCATATCATCTCCGTTTAACATGAACCCATTTCGGCGAGGCGCATGTTCCGCCCACCCTGAATTCGGCGCCCTCTCCGGGCGAAAATATTTCCGCAATAGACTGGGCCAGAAATCCGGATTTTTTGATCCACTGGAACGTCACTAAAAAATCAAGTGAGCCATCCAGTCCACAACTCCCGTTGGCGGTCATGCTTACCGGGCCGTCATCAATCCGGATATCCCGGCTGATGACCCGCCCCTCTTTGAGTTCATAAGAGAAATGGGCATCGATCCTGCTGTTGGAGAAATCCAGTTGGGGCACCATCCTGTTCAATTCCGTCATAAGTCCCGCGAACAGGGGGAGTTTAAAAATGCGGCTGTTCCGAATGGTCATCTGCCCCTTCCCGGAAAACGACCCGGGGCCAGCCCCGACTTCGGCGCCGTGCAACTCGGCATTTCCGTATAGTTTGCCTTCCGCGCGCCAGGCGGGGTTCGGATTCAACATTTCGAATACCGTGTCGGCATCAACGTGAATGATTTCGACGTTAAGCAGAGTGTTCCTGTTTGTTCCCGAGGCATCCGGAGTCACGATCATCGAACTGGAAAAGGAACCGTTCCCGATCTTTCCCCGGATATCCGTAAACTTATTTGTCAGGCCTATCGCGGCATACCGGAACGCATAGTCATTGACCCAAATCCGGGAGAACCCGATTCGGGAACCCTCCACAGACGCCTCGATCAGGGAACGCTCAGGCGCCAGGGTGTTGAGGATCCCTCTGGCCATCACACGGGCGCCTTCCTCCAGATGCCAGGAATCCATCGCCTGCTCTCTCATTCCGCACAGTCTCAATACCGTGCCAAGGTCAACAGAGGACATGGCCTCAAACCCGACTGCTCCGGAATTCAGGTCAATAACCGTTTTTCCCTCCGCATTGCGCCCCCCCACGACAATCAGGAAAGGATCGAGTTTCAACCGGTTGGTGCCGTTCCCGTATTCATACTCTGCATGGATATTGGCAAACCCGATCCCGGCCCCGCAATAGGCATAGCGGGATGCCTGCATACGGCCCTTTGCCCGGAGGGAATACGCGACTCCTGTGTCGGCTTCAAAGGACAAATCAATCCTCGGCGGACTGGCGGAAAATGAAAACCGCTCCAGGATGGGACAGGCCTGGGGATAGAGTATCCGGCATGTCGGCAGAAGCGCTCTCGGATCAAACGCGGTTACAAGGCGACCCACCACTTGTCCTCCCCGCTTCCAGGCCACAGTACCGTCCACAGACCCTCTTTGAAGATCACGTCCCACCTGTCCGGACAGGCGCGACAATCGTGCGTCCTTGCCATCCCATTGCAACTCGGCACGGATCTGCTCAACCCACACGCCAATCACGTCAAAATCACGAAGAATCAGATCCACATCCATGAAAGGCAAGGATCCCCGACCGGCTGTCGAACTTGAAGGGATACCGACCACCGCCTGACTTTTCTCCCACCCGGCAAACACCGACCCGCCATTCGGACGGATGACTCCCCCCCGAGCCTGAATCCCCTTGACGCGGAAAACACCCGCTCGCGGTCGATCAAGAAAACGGAATAGAATCCTCAATTCGCGGGCCTCCAGGCAAGGCGGCCCGACAACACCTTTCCGGTAAACGGTCACATCAGAGGCCTTTAATCCTCCACGCAAGTCCAGTTTCAGATCATGGGCTTCAACATAATACGGCCCCGCATTAATACTCGCCAACACCCAAACAGTCATGAAAGGCGGGAATCCGAAACAGGACAAACCGAGCAGGATGGCGCCCAGCCCTCCCCCTGCCAGTAGGACGCTCCGGTATATCCAGGCAAGCGTTTGTTTGTTGAAGATTGACATGATCATACCATCGCGCACGCGGAATATTCGGTCTGGTGTACGCCCCCCTCTTAATGTCCTTTTACCAAGGATCGCATCAGGGAGTCCGCCGCCAATTTCTGGAGGACAAATATAACGTCCTGACCCTGAACCATCGCATAGACGCCATTCTGTCCATTATCATGCCCGATTAAGAGCGTTTTTTGAATACCCCCGCCGCTCAGGCCAAATGTCAGCCGTTCTGAAGATTCATCCAGCCCGTATGTCGCGGCATTGGTCACAGCAATACTTTCAACATATTGGGCCTGCAGGTTCGAGGCCCACTCCATCAACGCCGGGACAGCTCCCTCTTTCAGTTGTCCATCGGGAGGCGATTCGACTACCCAATCCCCGTCTGCAGAAACGGTGACTGTTTCCTCGCGGCCTTGTCGTGACAGAGTAATTTTACGGATATGCTGGGGATTCAGATCCAGCATCCGGCACTCCATGTACTGAAGCGGATCGGTTAACCCATGACGCGCTCGACCAGACTGGACTGCCCACAACCGCATTAGGTCATCCTCATTCACCCTGAACAGGGATCGGGTTTCCTCCCTGAAAGCCAGAGATCCGCTTACGACCGAACCCGTCGTACCGAGGGAATAACTCCAAACTCCGCCCGGAACAGTCAGTCCCGCCGTTTCATTCGATGCCAACTTCACGGCAGAGGCGGTGGCAATCGTCAGATGGGCTGACAATGTTTCAATCTCAGCGGGAATTTGATTGGTTTCTCCCGGCATGATGACCTCCTCACCCTGAAGGGTGCAAAGTGTTCTTAACAGCGCCCCTACGGCGCGGGTGTTGGCAGAAAACCGAACCGGCTCGACAATCAGCCACCCGCCTTCCGGCCCCTTCTTCATCATCAATTTATTGTCGCCTTCCCGGAGAGAGATCGTCGTAATCAACGAGGGATCCGCATCGCAGATGCGCCGGTCACGAAGCGACTCTGGTTTGAGGTTCAGGAACGGAACACTATCCTTCCTGATGGCGAAAATCCGTCCGGTATCACTGACTTTGGCGGCCACCCACGCGGGATTGTCCGGCCAGATCTTTCCCACTGTCAGCACGAGAGGCTCGGAGCGTCCAACAGGCCACACGGACACCTGCAACACAGACTCATCCGCGCCAAATCCGTATGTCGCGGGAGCAACCCCGGCGCTGGCGTTCCCGAACCCCTCAATTACCAGTAAGGAAAGAGACTGCAACACATGTTCGACCCTCCCGGAATCCGCCAGTGCATCAAAAGGCTGTTGAATCCGCCAGACCCCATTTCTCAGCGCCAATTGAAAAAAACCTTCCGCCCGCTTCACTTCCACCCGCACTGCCTGTTTGATTGAGACGGGGAAGACATTTCGATCCTGCAACCCATCCAGATCCAGGGGAAGGATATCTGACACCCGGCACGTTACGGCGATTACTCTGGTATCGCCGTTGACCAGGACATAGACAGTATTCCCAAGCGGAGACGGATCACCCATGAGAATCTCGTCGGCATGCGACTCGGATCCTATCGTGATGCGAGCACGGGGGACTTCCAGCCCAAAATTCGCAAGGGTCAGATTCCTCTTTTCTCGGCGCTCCGAATTAATCACCTCCTGCTGTCGAATGGCCGCAAGCGTCTCAACCAACCGGTTGACACGGGCCGAATCAGCCCTCATTTCGAAAGGCTTGGTCAGAAACCACTGCCCATCCCGCCGGTTACAAACAACGGTAACCCCGTCGGCGCTAATCGATAAACGCGTCACGGTGGCCCGGTTGAACTGCAACAGGGGGGTATCGACAGGCATAGACCGAGCCGACGGTTTTGCCCCCCTCTCAAAAACCCCGACAAATACGCCTGTCAGGATCACGATCACCAATAACCACCAGGTGGGTTTCCAACTCATAGTCCCGAATCCACCCTCCTGCCCGGCCCGACCGCCACCCGCTTGTCACGCCTCGCCACGAGAACGATCCCCATCAACGCCACGAGCGACATCGGCGCCGCCACGACCGTCAGCAGGAATGCGGGCAATCGTCCACCCGGATCAATCTGGAGATCATAGACCCCTTTTTGCTGAACCGACAAAAACCTCCGCGTGTCCCTTTCCAGCAACCATTCGAGTGCATTGATAAACAAAGCCTCATTACCACCGGTCATGCATCGATTCGCGGCAAACTGGGAATCCCCGAAAACAACCAGTCGAATCGGCTTGATGTCCATGGTAATTTCAGAAGACACACCCTTTTCAACACACGCGGCAACGCAAATGGGTCCCTTCACATCATATCCTTCATTGAACTGGGGAGGATTCTGGCGCCAGTCCGCATCGGCCCAACTGCGCTCGGACGTGAATGCCAGCGGGGTCACGCGCGGTTTGTCTGCCAGGTCGTTCAGGTTTCCCCTCTCTCCGTTGCCCGGGAGCGCCTCAACCGACCGCGGCAGGACGAAGGTTGAGACGAGTCCGTCCAGCCCCTCCGAAATCGGGTGCGCGCCATAGCGGATGACCGATACCTCGCCCATTCCCAACGCCGACGCCCGTTCACGGCTTCCAGGCATGAGGGCGGTATTTCGTGAACCCATAACCCTGTTTTGGCCCAGCAAGACCCCCCACTCCTTCAGAATGGTTTCAAACCCGGTTTCCGATCCGGAATCGAGAAGCAACATCAGGCGGCCTCCACGCATCAGATAATCCCGGATCTTGGCCCCCTCCCATGTTGCCAGACTACGCGCCGGCCCGGCAACAATCAGCACGGCGCAGTCATTCGTAACCCGGTCAGTCATCTCCAGCAACAGCGGACGAACCTCGGCGTAACGCCCCCTGATGATCCCTGTGATTTCTGAATACCCCCGGTAATCAGTAAAATCAGAAATCCCGCGCTCATCATGACCCGTCAAAAAATAGACCGTCGGCAAAGACTCCCGCGAAACCGAATGCAACGCCGAAAGCAGTTCCGCGTCCAGGATCGAAAAGAACGTGGAGCCTCGCGGATCATGATGAAGCGCCCCCTTATGGGAACGCTCCATGTCCCTCAACAACAAAACCTTGCTTCGTTGCCCGCACGACACAATGAGGACATTGGAATCCCGGAGCTTATACTGATCCACCAACTCGCGCGTTCGAACAAGATCCCCCGCCCCATCCACAATTTCCACGCTGAGCGAGGGATGAACATGCCGGTACTTTTCCACCACACGGCGGGCATTGTTCGCCAACGTCTCCCCGAACGGCGCCAGCAGAGTTATCCTGACCGGAGTTTTCAGAGTCTCCAACGTTCTGAGCGTGAAATCGGACAACGGACTCTGACCGAGTGTACTGACGTCCACCCTGACGGGATGCATCAGGGCCAGATAATTCACCATGCCAGCCAGAAGAATCGCAAGGAGTGATGACACGACCACGTTCAGCCCCCCCAGCGGGCGCCGGAAACGCGTTAACTGCAGGAGCCTCACATTGATGAACAGAAGAACGGCCATGGCGCTGAGATAAAACACGCCGGATCGGCTATCCACCATCCCCGCCGCATAACTGGCAACATGGGAGGCCACAGCAATAAAGCCCGTGGAGCCATCGGCCGCCGTTCCTCCGATCCAACTCCGCATGGAGCCGCGGAATACAATCAGCACTCCCGTCAGAAACGTGGCCATCATCGCCGGGGCCTGTCGGCGGAACACCTGCGACCAGAACATTCCGCATAACGTCACCAACCCGGCCAGCAGGAACACAATCATCAATCCGGCCAGCCACATGGCGACATCAACCCCATGCCATCCGGGATAGATCACCCGCAGGAGCCAGGGATACAGAACCGAGGGACAGGCCAGCAGGAGTATCAATTCAATTCCGGCGCCCGCCTTCGAAAGAATGATTTGAGATTCGCTAACCGGCGCCGTCAGCAGAAGTTCCAGGGTGCCCTGCCCCTGTTCGTCGCCAAGCAGTCTCACGGAAATGGCCGATGCCATTGCCAGGAAGGCCATCCAGAACATCATGCCGCTAAACGTGATTTCGGAGGTCAACAATCCCTTGCCGGCCATGGTCACGGCAAACGTCCAAAAGGCCATCCCCGTGACGGCAAGAAATAATGCCCCCATGAGGTAAAAGGAGGGCAACGCCAGCCAGTATCTCAGTTCGCGGCGCCACAGGATACGGATCGAATTCATACAGTCACCCCGGCCATGACCGCTTTAATTACCTCGCCCAAGTTTGCCGCCCCATGCCGGCTGATCAGTTCAGCAGGCGGGGCAAACGCCGCTACCTGTCCCTGATGAAGAACCATGACCCGTGTGCAAAGCGACTCGGCCTCAGCCATGTCGTGGGTCGAGAACACCACGGTTCGTTCACCCTTCATCGGGGCGAAAGAAGCCTTGATACGCTCCGAATTTACGGGATCCAACCCAAGGGTGGGTTCATCAAGAAGAACCAACTCAGGGTCTCCGGCGAGACAGTCCGCCAGTAGCACCCGGCGCAACTCGCCCTTCGACAACTTTCCCATGAGGGCTCTCTCAAGCCCGGCCAGCCCACAACGTCCGATTAACTCCCGTAGCCGCTTGACACGGGTTCTCCCGGATAGACCCCGCAATTGAGCTCGAAAGGTGAGATATTCCATGACCCGCATCTCGGGATAAATGGGATCCTTCTCCGGCATATAACCCAGCATCCGCCTGATCCGCAGGGAGTCTTCGGTCACAGAGACTCCGTTGATCGTTACCGTGCCCGAGGTGGGCGCCATATACGTGGACAACACGCGAAGAAGGGTTGTCTTACCCGCGCCGCTGGGCCCGACCAAACCAACCATCTCACCCCGGTCAATCGTGAACGATACGTCACGCAGTGCCGCCACGCGGCCGAACTGCTGTCTGATATGATCAACACAAATCATCATTTCGGATCCTTCGAAACGGCCTTGACCACACCCTCGTTGTGGGATGGCGCAATTTCCTGACCGGGCTCGACAATAATAAACCGGTCCGAATCCCAGCGTCCTTCAACAAAATCCCGGATCAGTCCCGAGTCTCCCTTTAATTCATCACACTTCCACCCCAGCCATCGGGCGCACTCCTTAGTATAGGCCTTGAACGCCTCCGTATTACTGAAGCCGAGATCAACATAGGCCGCGTTATTGTATTCCTTCATCCAGTTCTGTTCCATCTCCATGAGATAGTCGGCATTGTCTTCCCCGTACTTTTCGACATAGTCGCCCCTCAGAAGGTCATACCGTTTCTGGCCCGGTTGAACCGAGCACTCAATCCATCCCGGTGTATACCAATACGTTCCCGGATGGGTGTCAAAATACTCCCGGTAGCGCTCCTTGGATCCCAGAAAGAGGGTGATGCAGTCATGGGCCCGCGGGATCACCAACCGTTTCTCGCGGGATCTCACGCCGACCACGCCGTTACTGCACAAGCCGTAACCGAGCAGTATGGCATCGCCGTCGTCGGGGGCGGCGTCGACCGCCTCCTGAATTTTCACCCTAAGCATTTCGGGGGTATTGTGGAGACCCTGCTTCAGGAAATTAAAAGAATAGAAGTGGGGCGCAAGCGACGCATAGTAACAAACCTCGCGCCATAATACATGACAGGCAATAATATGATATTTCGCCATACAAGATCCTGCTTCCATCAGGGGGCCGGAGCCGGAATGGTTTTGGCGGTCGGGCGTTCCGTTGTCGTGCGCCGCGTCTGGGCATTATGTTTCTTGATCTTGGTGATGATCAGATTCATACGCAACGAATTCTCGAAATCGGGATCCGGTTTGAGACCCAGTTCCAGGGATCGCTGGTAATGTTTTTGTGCGCCATCCACATCGGGGGGCATAAGGGAGACCAGAATCTGGGCCAAATTATAATGAGCCTCAGCGAAGCTGGGATTGATTTTGATGGCCTTCTCGGTCGAGGCGCGGGCGTCTCCGATCTCGCCCAACCCCATTTGGGCCGTGCCCAGCGTCAGCAGGGCGTCGGCGTTGGCCGGACGAAGACTGTCAAAGGGACGCAACGTGAGAATACAGTCGGCAAACTTTCCAATACGGCACTGGGCCATGGCCAGGGTAAGCAGGAGTCCGTTCTCGGTGGGCATCATTTCACAGGCCTCCCTCAGAAGTACAATGGCCTCCCCGGCCTGATTCAGTTCCATCATTCGGCGCGCCTCCGATTTGACGGCGGCGGAAACAGCCTTGCACTGCGTGTTGGTGCTATCAATCAATCCGGCCCGACTCAACTTGACTTCCATCTTGGCAAGTTTACGGATCAAGGCATGGTTAGCCTTAATCTCCTGCCGAAGTTCATCCTGCAGATGATCCCTCTCCTTTGCCCATTGTTTGCCTTTGTCGGTCGGGGCTGAACCGGGTTGTGCGGCGAGTGTGATTCGCGCGTCATGAAGGTCATTCAGAAGGGATTTCAGCCGTTGTTCCGTATTGGTCTGCCCAGAAAAAAGAGAATCGCCCCCGTCTGGTTTGCCTGAATCCAGAACCGCCAGGGCATTCTGACAATCCGCAACACGATAGTTGACCATGGTTGACTGCCAGCCGGGATACTCGGCCTGAAGGCGGCCATACAATCCCAGGGCAGTACGATACGAGGCGGCCGCATCGACATAACGCTGATCCGAGCGGGCAAACTCGGCATCGACGACCGACAGGTAGGCATCGCGCAAGAGGTCCCCAGCTTGGGAAACCGTGTTCGTTGTGCTTTCCGAAGCCCACCCCCGAGGACAGCAAAGTCCGATCACCGTCACGGCAAGACTCGCGATTTTCAGAATGTGTTTCATCGTTTATGACTCCTCAGCGCCTGTTCGTTTCAGGGGTGGGCATTGTCGGCGAAATTTCGTTTCTCTGCAAGCAGGGAAAGGCAG
>JBAWZH010000079.1:0-11139 GCA_037143135.1 bacterium | reverse complement strand
TAACCTGAAGGTCGTTGGTTCAAATCCAACCCCCGCTACCAATTTACCGGGACAATAATTCACACACACAACACAGACGCGCCTAAAGCGTCAGCAAATCCTGAATGTCATCCCAGGTCATGGCATTGAAGACGGTCTCGCCGGAGGTCAGCGTGGCGTCGATAATGGCTTTCTTTCGACGTTGCATTTCCAGGACTTTTTCCTCGACGGTTCCCTTGGTGATGAGTTTGACACTGTACACCGTGCGTTTCTGGCCGATTCGGTGGGCGCGGTCAGTGGCTTGATTTTCAACGGCAGGATTCCACCAGGGGTCGAAATGAATAACCATGTCGGCGCCGGTCAGATTCAGACCCACGCCGCCAGCCTTCAGACTGATCAGGAACACCGGGATTTTCCGGTCGGTGTTGAAGGTATGGACGATTTTCATACGATCCTGTGTGGCGCCATCCAGATAGCAATACGGAATCTGCTTTTGCTCCATCTGTCGGCGCAGAATGGTGAGCATGGACACAAACTGGCTGAAGACCAGCACGCGGTGGCCGCCATCGAGCGCTTCGTCAAGAAGTTCAAAGAAGAGTTCCATCTTGGCCGAAGGCGCCTCGACTTTGAGCCCCTCCATGCGTAACAGGTCAAGATGGCAACAGGCCTGTCGGAGGCGTAGCAGGGTCTTGAGAACTTCCATTTTTGATTTCTGGAATCCCTGCGTGGCAACCAGACTGGTGAGTTTGTTCCGGGAGGAGTCGATCAGTTGCTTGTAAACCGCTTTTTGATCTGCGCTGAGCGTGCAGGAGGCGACACGTTCGATGCGGGGAGGAAGATCCTTGGCCACTTCCGTCTTCAATCGTCGCATGAGAAAGGGTTGGAGTTTTCGGCGAAGTCGCGCCTGGGCCACTTCCCCCTCGGGGCCGCCCCCGGCAATCGGAAGTTCGCAGTTACGGCGAAAACTCTCGTGGGATCCCAGATAGTGCGGCATGAGGAAGTCCATGATGGACCACAAATCGGCAACACTGTTCTCAATGGGGGTTCCCGTCAGAACCACCTTGTGAAAGGCCCGCATTTCCTTGGCAACGATGGCGTTCTGAGTCGACCGATTCTTGATATGCTGCGCCTCGTCCAGAACCAGAACACCGAACTCATGCTGGAGATAGTGTTCCACATCGCGGCGGAGCAAGGCATACGACGTGATGACCAGATTGGCCTGTGGAAGCTCCGCCCACTTGGCATGGCGGTCACTGCCGGAGAGCGTCAGTACTTTGAGCTCGGGCGTGAAACGCTGGGCTTCTTCCGCCCAGTTATTGACCAGACTGGTGGGGCATACGATAAGGCAGGGGCGGTTTCTCACGTTGGGATGATGCCGTTCCAACTGTAACCAGGTCAGCGTTTGGAGCGTTTTCCCGAGCCCCATTTCGTCGGCCAGAATCCCACCGAAGGTGTTCACCTCCAGGAACCTCAACCAGTTGACCCCCTCCTTCTGATAGGGACGCAGAATGGAATCCAGAGTGGCAGGGATGGCAACCGCGTCGATTGAGAGTCCCTTTTCCTGCCTCTCAGCCGCTACGCGCCAGGCAGGGGGCGCTTCGACATCGACCCCGTCAAGCGCGTCGAGGGACGTTTTGACATAGGAGGCGTATACGGAGGGCATCCGGAAAATCCCCGGCTGCGTGCTTTCGCCGCTGGCGCAGTCCCGGAACACCTCGATCATGGCGTCAATGGCCTCGGAATCGAGCAGAATGGTGCGTCCGTCGCGTTCGATAAATGAATCGCCCTTGAGCAGGGCGCGCTGGATCTCGGCGGGGGTCAACCGATTTCCCCCGGCGTCCTCGAAATCAAATCCCACCTCAAACCAGCCCGTCTGATTATCCTGGTAGTTGATACGGACGACCGGCGTGGCAAACTCGGCATGTTCCATAAAGCCGTCAACCCGGCCCTCCATCTCAATCCGCCATCCCTTCCGTCGAAGGGCGGGCACGTGACTGCCGAGACAGTTCAACACTTCGCGGCATCCCACCACCTTGGTGAGCGCATCGCCGGTTTCTCCCGCGAAACCGAAACGTCCAAGATGGGTCAGCCCGATTTTTTCCGCCTCCGGGTTACGAACCAGATAGCGAAGAAAATCGGATGGGTCGGGGATGGCGAAATGGCCTTTGGGATCATTCTTCCCGGCAACGAGGCGGTATCCGTTGTAGTCGGCATACAGCGTTCCAGCCAGCGAGGCCGGACTGCCACGGAGCACAAAACGGAATTTCGGCTGGGCCGGTTCAATCGAGAATAGATCCTGCGACAGGTCGCTCTCAACACGCATAAATCCCGAGAGGAGGGGAAGTTCCTGTTGCATGAAACGGGGCACGGCATCCCGGGGAATACTCACCGGCTCGCTGTAAACCGAGCGGAGCGCATCGGGGAGAACCTGTTCAAGCGGCCAAAAGTGGTGGGCTCCAAATACCCAGCCATGTCGGCCGGCCACAATATAGAGGGGAATATCGCCTGCCTTCGCCAACGGGATCTCCGTGTGAACCAGGAGAATGAGTTCGCCATTCTCGCGATCCAGGTCAAGATTCAGAAACGAGGTCAGTTTTGTGGCGGTTACGGTGATGGGCGCCGGGTTATTCTCTTCCTGGATCTGAAGCCCCTGCAGCAGTTGCAGCAACGACACAAAGTCCTGCGGACGAAGATCGATTTCACTCCGGGCCGGGCCCTCGCAGATGTCTTCCAGAACGAAAAGGATGGACTCATCCTTCTGACTCAACCCCAGGCAGACTTGAGGGGGAACCTGACCCAGCGGAACGGACTGGTTGGCCATGAGCGCCGTGCATCGGATGGGAATGCGGCCGGAATTGAGATCGGCCCGCCAGGTGTCTTTGAGTGAAAGAAGAAGGCGTGCGTCGGTGCTTCCCGGGGTTCCCGTGCGGGCCCGTTTGGTGTAGGCGGCTTCATTGAACTTCGCGATCCGTTCGGCCCGCTTGAGTTCTTCCTGGCGTTTGGCTTCAATCTCAGGATTATTGGATCGACGGATCAATTCAATACAGAGAGCCACGACATGCGAGCAGATGATGCCGCGCTCCTTGCTGTCGCGGCATGGACAATGATTCTGGGCCGATCCATCCTGCAGGATGCGAACGGAGGTCTTCAACGGTCGGTTGCTCCAGAGCAGCGTTCCGGTGACGAATGGTTCTTCATACGCCACATCCTGGATCAAGCCCCTTTCAACGAGTGTCTTGGCATCATGGAAAACCCGCTGCCCGGCCCAGTTGATGAGAACTTGATGGGTTATGGGAGGCCGGTTCATGGTAATCGTTTAAGACACAGTGTGGTCCATTCGCCCAACTCCAGAGATGTCGAGAGAACCAACCCCAATGTTTCATAGGCCGCCTGAACGTCAACGGCCTGGGGATTGAGGATTCCGGAAAGGATCATGCGAGCCTCGGGGCCATGGGCCAGTATTCCTGTGAGGACGGGAGCGTGGGCAATCAGGACGGTTGCGAGAATGTTAGCCACAACAATGTCATGCGTACCGGTGAGGCCGCAGGCTTCACAATCGCCGGTCATAAACCGGATACGACCGGACACATGATTCAATTCGGCATTTTCACGGGCTATACGCACGGCGTCAGGATCATGATCCAACGCCACGAGATCCCGGTATCCCAACTTGGCCGCAGCAATGGCCAGAATACCCGAACCGCACCCGATGTCGGCCAGACGTAAACAGGTGCCCTGTCCAGCCAGATGATCAATCATCTGGAGACAACCCCGAGTCGTGCCATGCTGTCCAGTTCCGAAACTCATGCCGGGATCAATTTCCACAATGATGTCGGACGCCTCCGCTGCGCACGTTTCCCACGAGGGTTTGATCCAGATGCGATCAGACACCTTCATGGAATGAAAAAACTTCTTCCAGGTTTCCGACCAGTCTTCAGACGGCATGTCCCGGACGTGTCCGGCCAGCAACTCCCCGTTTCGGTGGGGTTCGAGGAAAGCGGTCATGGCCGAATACCGGTGTTCGGCCTCCGCCCTGGTCGCACAGTAATACTCAAGAACCGCGAGATTCGTGTCGACATCAAACCAGGACGTACACTGGTCGTCCCCGCCTTCGACGCACTGGTCGTCATACAATTCCGCCAACCGGGAGGTGGTCTCAATCCGGGCGACATGGAGTACAGGAAGGCCGGGTGTGGAGGAGCAGGTCATGAGCGTTTCGGACTGAACTTCGAACGGTCATAGGGTTTGGATACCACGGATCCCTCGGGGCCCAGGGCAGCACGGGTTTCCTGGACGCGGGCAAGGACGTTATCCGTTGTCCTGAAATGACACTTGGCCGTTGTCAGGAGCACTTTGGGGGAATGTTTGCGAATCAGATCCACGGCGGCAATCTGAACCAGATCCGACGCTCCCTTGGGAAGTTTGACTCCATATTCTTCGCTGAGGCGCTGGAGGCCCAGCACAAACGCCTCGCGCGCGAGAATGGAGGCGGCGGCAACAGCCAAATCGGCCTCGGCCCGGTGCATTTGGACGAGTTCAATTTTCCGCCCCTTCCCCATCAGGGCACGCTGGACCTGCTCCTTGCTGCCGAATTGGTCGGAGATGGCCCGGGGGCAGTCGGGAAGGATGTCGAGCATGTTCTCAATGGCGCGGGCATGGCCCCAGGCCAGCAGGGTGTTGACACTCCGCATTTTGGAATACAGTTGATTGTATTTGGCGGGACCAATCTGGATCAGCGTGAAACGATGGCCCAGGATCTTCCGGATCTCGCGGGCAATCTCAAGGATGCGTTTGTCTGTAGTGATTTTCTTGCTGTCCTTCACGCCTATTTCACGCATCTGTTCAGTGATGACCTTGTCAGTATAGGCGCCCGCGATGACCATCGGGCCGAAGAAATCGCCCTTTCCGCTCTCGTCCACACCGATATGCGGGGCCAGCGCTTCAGGGTTGAGGATATCCTCGTAGCCCACCTTGGCCGACATCAAGACCAGGGGTTCGAGCGTAAACGTGACAAAATCCTGGGCGCCTCTCCCCTGGACCACGCATTTTCCCGACTGGTAAAGGACAATCCGACAGTGGTCGCCATCGACGGCGATGATGGAATAGGGAACTGTGGCCGCCTTGAAGTTGCCCCCTTCCAAGATCAGGATCAGGGAAGCCTGCTGCCCCTCCGATAGTTCGAATGTGAATGAATTGCGAGCTTCCATAAACGCTCAGTTATATCACAGAAGTCCCGCCAGGCAAAAGGAATTTGGCATCTATTTGCCAGTTTCGGCAAGGATTCGGGCCTGTTGGCATTTTACCAATTCCAAACGCAACCAATTGACGGCCGTTTTGGCGGCCAGATCACGAATCATCTGTCGGGTGCCAGGGAACTGAAATTTTTGTGCTAAAACAAGGCATTCCCCTTCATTCCGGATAGCCAGTCCGATCCACACCGTTCCCACAGGCTTTTCAGGGGTTTCCCCCCCAGGGCCTGCTATCCCCGTTAAGGCGACAGCCATGCTTGCCCCGCTCTTCTCCAGCGCCCCTTTCGCCATGGCGCAGACCACGGCTTCGCTGACAGCGCCCTCATTCTCAATAACTGAAGCGGAAACGCCTAATTCATGGGTCTTCATTTCATTCGAATAGGTCACCCAACCCCCTGCAAACCAGGTACTTGAGCCGGGAATGTCGGTCAAGATTTTCGACACCAACCCCCCGGTACAACTTTCGGCGACGGCCAACGTCGTCCTAGTTTCAGAACACAGTTCAGCGACCTTGTCGGACAGCGTTTCGCTCCCTCGTCCGAAAAACAAATTTCCAAGCCGGGTCTTTACCTCGCTGACCGTCTGAATCAGTTTCTTCTGAGCCAGAAGCGGCGTGGGGGCTTCACTACGAATCCGGATTGTGACGATCCCTCCGCTCACGGTGGTGCCAACCAGCGGATTCCGGTCGCGCCGCATGATATCCCCGAGTTTTTCAGCGACCGTGGACTCACCCGCCCCGAACGTATGCAACGCCTCCGAGGCCAGAGCATGTCCCACCCCATGTTCGAAAAGCGGCAACACATAACGCTCCGCCATCTTCATCATTTCACGAGGAACACCGGGAAACGCAAACAACACGGCTTTCCCCATTTTCACCTTGATGCCCGGGGCCGTGCCCCATTCGTTGTCCAATACGTCACTCCCCCGGGGCACCATGGCTTGTATACGGTTTGAAACAGGCATGTCCCGGTTCAGGGTTTTAAAGAAGGCTTTGATTCGATCCAGGGAGGGGGGATGCAGATCCAGCGGCCGGTTGATCAGCGCCGCCATCGACTGTCGCGTCAGATCATCCGCAGTTGGCCCCAAGCCACCCGTCGAGATCACGACATCAGCCACCTCGCAGGCCTCTTTCATGGCGCTCACTGTGGCTTGAATGTCATCGGCGACCGTCTTGTGGTAGAGGGGTATGACACCACGATCAGACAATTGGGCGCTCAACCAGGCGGAGTTGGAGTCCACCGTCTGCCCCAGAATGAGTTCATCACCAATCGATAGTATTACTGCCTTCACTAGCTTCAGACTATCAGAACCACTGCAAACTCGACAAGCCCCGCCTGGTAGAGTACACTACTGGGGTGAGGATGAGGACATTCCAATGCGACGTTTGACCATTCTCCTTCTCGTTTTGGCAGGCCTGATACCGGGTCTGAGTTGGGCGTCCAGCATCACCTTGGACGAGGTGCGTGCTGAATGGGCGCGCTTGTTCCCCACCCCTGTCATCAGGTCGAATGCCCCCCTTCCCGCGCTCGAGTCCTATGCCATTCTTCACAAGGAGTTCCTGTTTATCCGCCCCGACGAAATCAGTCCAGCGGTTCTGTTCCGTTCATGGCAAGCCATACGGGACTATCCCGTTCCTTTGCGCCGGGCTCACGCATCCAGTGTCAAGATCATCACCCCAAACTGGCATGGCGCAGGAATTGTCATCTCCCCTGATGGCGATATTCTGACCTGTTATCATCTCGTCGCCGGCGTGCCGGGCGCCTGTGTTATGACACTCGAAGGACAAGTTTATACGTTGACCAATATTGTGGCCTACTCAGCTGCTTATGACCTGGCGCTCCTAAAGATTCCGGCCGAGACTCCGGTTTATATCCCTATTGAGGAAGGCGTCATGGCTCCCATTGGCTCCCCCTTGAGCATTGTCGGCCATCCGGGCGATATCACCTGGAAACTGAGCCAGGGCACGGTTGTCCGACATTATAATGAGGGTCGAACCTCGCTGCTCCATTTCGATTCGGACATTGGGCACGGTAATTCGGGCGGACCGGTCATTGACCAACAGGGACGGCTTTGCGCCATTACGGCATGTATTGCACAACTGGCTGACGGTTCCAAGGTCAAGGCCGGGGTGGATATCCAAACCATTCGCGAGTTCATATCTTCGGCAAAGAATCCAGTCTCATTCACCCAACTTCATGACAGGGATAAGAACTGGAGAATGACTGAGTTTCTGGGAACCATCAATGTGGTGCTGGATCTGTGGATTCGAGAATGGCAGGCGGCGATGGCCTCGGTATCCATCAGCGAGGAGCCCTCCATTTTTCCATCTTCGTCAAAACGACTTCGTCTCGGTCACATCCGGGAGGTTACAGAGGCCTCCGTCAAACTTCTCCTGTTGCGGTCTTTGCTCAATCAGTGTGAAATGACCGCAGGATTGGATCCCCGCCTTTATCGAAGCATGAAGGAAACCGCCAATGCCATGGATCAACTCATCGACGGCACCGCCTCGCTCCGGGAGGTGTCAACGGCAGACCAGCTTCAGTCCACCATGAAAATCCTTGCCACACGGCGCACAGACGCCCTGAGTTCCTTTGGTCAGGCCCTGGCCTCTCTTGAGGAATCCGGACGATCACTGGAAACCGCCCCACCCCGGCAAGAGGCCATTCAGACTCTCTGCAACGCCTATCCCCGGACGGGAAACCACGTCGGGTCAACCCTGCGGACAGGACAAGGCTCCCCATAGTCGAAGCGATCACAACCGGAATAATGAACGGGCATTGATCGTGGTTCGGATGGCCAACTCCTCACGTGTTACTCCGCGAAGTCCGGCCAGGAGGGATGCCACAAGGGGCAGATAGCAGGGTTCATTGGGTTTCCCCCGATGGGGAACCGGCGCCAGGTAGGGCGTATCGGTCTCAATCAACAACCGGTCCCCGGGAATCATCCTGGCAACCTCGCGAAGTGAGTCGGCATTACGAAACGTGACAATCCCGCTGAAACTGATCATGAATCCCAGATCCAACAGCGCCCTGGCCATGGATTCACTCCCCGTGAAACAGTGGACCACGCCAATCTGATCAGGGCCTCCCCTCCAGGAACGAGAATGTTCCCTGAGAAGGCTCAGGGTCTCCCGCTCCGCGTCACGACTATGAATAATCACCGGAAGACCGAGTTCACGTGCGAGGATGAGTTGGGCTGACATCAACTCCTGCTGTGATTCCGCCGTCTCGGGGGAATGGTGGTAATCGAGGCCGATCTCTCCAATCGCCGCGACATGCCCTGGCGGGGCCGACTCGATCAGAGTCCGGATATCATCGACCCGGACATCGGATCCGGCAAGACTCCGATCATAGGAAACGGCCGCCTTGACGACCTCCGGAAACAGCGCGGCCACCCGGAGCGCGGCCGCATTGGCGTCCGGCTCACACCCCACCGCAATCAGGCGCCCCACGCCAGCGATCCGGGCACGCTCAATGATCCCCCCAATCTCGGCGGACGACATGGTCTCCCGAAAATGAACATGGGAATCCGTCAGCATGATTGGCGCTGGTGTTCCGCCTGGACAATAGCCTGCAACTCGGAATAGGCAGACTCCAAGTCGTCATTCACCACCCGGTACTGGAATTCCTGTCCTCGCTCCATTTCTTGACAGGCGTTGACCAGACGGCGTTCGATCACGTCCGGGGCGTCCTCTCCGCGTTTCTCAAGACGGTCGCGGAGGGCATTCAGCGAGGGCGGAACAATGAATATATCAACGTAAGCGCGGCCCAGCAGTCCGCCCTGGGAGCGGGCCGCCTGCCGAACCGACGCGGCGCCCTGGACATCGATGACCAGGAGGACATCCTTGCCAACCGCCAGGGCCTCCTCGACGGCGCTCCGCAGGGTTCCATACTGATTCCCATGCACCACGGCATGTTCCAGAAAAAGTCCTTCAGTTACCCGACGATCAAATTCATCAGTAGACAGAAAATGATACTCGGATCCATCCTTCTCCATCCCGCGCGGCGCCCGAGTGGTGCAGGTCACAGACCGAGTCATGCCGGGATTCCCTGCCAGCAAGCGGTTGCAGAGGGTTGTCTTCCCGGCGCCTGACGGAGCCGAAACAACCAGTAGCAATGCCCTTCTCTTTGTGTTCTGGTTCATTCCTCTACTCAATGTTCTGAACCTGTTCCCGGATACGTTCCAACTCGGTCTTGAATTCAATCACCAGGCGGGTGATACCAATTTCATTGGCTTTGGAACCGATGGTGTTGATCTCGCGGAACATTTCCTGGGCCAGGAAATCAAGCGTCCGTCCGGCGGGTTCGTGCGCCTTCATCAGACCTTTCGCCTGCCTCAGATGACTGACCAGCCGGGTGACTTCCTCCGTGATGTCAGACCGGTCGGCAAAAACAGCCAGTTCCTTCACAACCTGGGGATCTCTCGGGTCGAGAGCAACCCCCGCCTGCGCCAGTCGTTTGACGAGCGCCTCGCGGTATCGCGTTGTCACAAGAGGCGCTTCATCCTTTACCCCCTCCAACAAAGTCTCCAAAGACGCGATTCGACGCTTCAAATCGAGTCCCAGTGCGGCGCCTTCCTTCCGTCTCATCACCAGCAATTGCCGGAGGGCGGCGCCGAGCGCCTTCTCCAGGACAGGCCACACGGTATCGGCATCCTGACCCGCGCCATCCGTCAATACCACACCGGGCAGACTCAGGATATGGCTGGCCGAGACATCATCCGGCAAGTTCAAGGCATGGGCCGTCTTGCGGAGTTCGGCGACGAAAGACGCCGCGAGAACGCCATCGATCCGAAAACTCTTCTGCCGCAGCGCGTCGGACACATGCACGACGACTCCGCCGGTGACCTGTCCCCGCGAGACCGACTCCTGAATCCGTTCGACGATTCGTGATTCCAATGAGATCAGAGGACGAGGAAGGTTCATTCGGACTTCCCGTTGCTTGCGGTTGACGGTGTTCAGTTCCACCTCCGCGCGAATTCCCCGCGCCGCCGCTTCGCCCCGCCCATACCCGGTCATGCTAAGCAATGCCATACACGCCTCACTTTTTTTCGTTGGTCTTCAGTTGTTTCAGATAGGCCTCCACAAACAGATCCAGACCGCCGTCCAGAACCGCGTCGACTTGGCTGGTCTCGGCATCCGTCCGGTGATCCTTGACCATGGTGTAAGGCTGGAGCACATAGGAACGAATCTGGCTACCCCAGGCAATTTCGCCCTTCTGGCCGTAAAAACGTTCCATATCCTTCCTCTTCTTGTCCAACTCCAACTCATACAACTTGGCTTGCAGCATCTTCATGCACTTGTTCCGGTTGGCGTGCTGGGATCGTTCCGCCTGGCAGGACACCACGCTCCCGGTGGGAATATGGGTGATGCGGATCGCCGAGTCGGTTTTATTGACATGCTGACCGCCCGACCCGCTCGAGCGATACGTGTCCACCCGTAAATCCTTGTCGTCGATCACGATGTCGATATCATCATCAAGTTCAGCGATCACATCGAGGGAGGCAAAGGAGGTATGGCGCCGTTTATTGGAATCGAACGGGCTGATCCGAACCAGGCGGTGGACTCCGCGTTCACATTTCATAAACCCATACGCATAGGGGCCTCGAACGGCAAACGTGGCATATTTGATTCCAGCCTCATCGCCAGCCGCGATATCAAGCACCTCGATCTCAAACCCCTTGATCGAACAGAACCGCTGGAACATCCGGAAAAGCATACTCGCCCAATCGCAGGACTCCGTACCGCCCGCGCCGGCATGGATTGTGACAAAGGCGTTGTTGCGATCCAATTTCGCATTCAGGAGCGATTGCGTCTCCAACTTCCTGAAATCCGCATCAGCCCGATCCAGATCCCGTCCGGCATCGGCCAGGGCCTGTGATCGCGCCGAACCAGACGGCTCGGCATCGGCCA
>JBAWZH010000078.1:0-11167 GCA_037143135.1 bacterium | reverse complement strand
GATGTGATGAACGCCTGCTCGGGAGCGGGGATCAAGGATGTGACGTTCGGGTCGGGTTGAACCGGGCCGGAGACATGAAATCATGAAGATCATCGAGTCATTTAAGAAGTGGGTTGCAGGGAAGCGCCAAAAGCCCATGTCCACGGTCATCCGCCGGAGCTTATATGTCAGTTTTGCCATTCATGGCTTGCTGTTGTTAGGGGCCGCCGTCTTTGTGATCAGCCACATCTTTTATAACCGGGAGTCGACCTTTGTCGGTCAGCCTCCGCCGATGAAGAGTTATGAGCCCCGCAAACTTGAATTCAAGGTGAAGGTCTCCAAACAGCAACGCAGTTCCAGTCGCCCCTCGATGAGTCCGCGCATGGTGTCCACCAAGATGACGTCGCAACTGGCTTTACCCGAGATCAAGATGGATCCCAAGGTCGTCAAGACGAGTTTTCAGCCGAAATTCAAGGCGTTCAGTGGGACGGGGCTGGGTTCCGGGCTGGGAACCGGTTACGGCTTGAGCGGGTTTGGCACCGGTGTGTCTGCGTTTGATTTCTTCGGTATCCGCGGGCGTGGCGATAAGATTGCCATTCTGGTGGATGTGTCGGTGAGCATGATCGAAGAGCGGGAAGGCGGCATTCGCGGTTACCAGCGGGTTAAGGATCGGATCAACAAGGTGATTGATGCCCTCTCCGAGGCGGCCATGTTCAACGTGATTGTGTTTGCGGACGCCGCGAGCGCGTATGAAAAGCAAATGGTGGTGGCAAACGATGACTACAAGACAAAGGCCAAACTATTTTTGCGCGTGTTCAATACCGAGGGCAACTATGGCCTCACATCCGGCAATCTGAGTCCGTCTGCGACAGGCGTATCGGCGGTGGGTGGAACGACCCGGCTTGACCTCGCTCTGACAGCGGCTTTCGAACAGGGCGCCGATACGATTCTCATCATCAGCGATGGTCTCCCCCAGGTCAAGAAAGGGGTAACGGCCGCGATGGCCCAAGCCCGCGCCGCCGAGGTGCAGCGTTGGACGCAGGCCAATCAGGGCGCCATGGCCGCCTATGAGGCGGCGGCAGCCAGTTATCAGCCTCCCCAGTCGGTCTCTGAACGCGTCTGGATTCCCGAACAACCTGCGGTTCCGGCGCGTCCACCCAGTCCCGCGCCCAAGGTGACGTCGTTGAAGGAAGGCCAGGCGCCACCCCAGGGAGATCCGGGTTCGCCCGGACGCGCCGCCATTCCCGCGCATTGGGAAGTCCGAACCCATACGGTAGGCCCCGCCGCTCCCGCCCGTCCCGCGCCCCCGCCGATGGCCGATCCGGGTTTTTGGACCTTGTCGGACTTTGTTCAGCATCTCAAAATCCTGCATGAGTCGCTGTACGTGAAAAAAGGGAAAAAACTTCCTGTCATCCATGCAATTGGATATTGCATCGACAAAGAAGGTGATGCCTTCCTGAAACAATTGGCGGAGATTTACAAGGGGCGATATCGCAAGGTTGCGCGTATTGACTAACCAGGACGCGATGGGCGGGAGACTTGGAATGCATGGGAAGTGGATGTTGGCAGGATGTTATTTGGGATGGGCGCTCACAGGCTGGGCCGGGCCTCTCACCGAGGTTGAGATTACTCCTGATCCAGTTCAAAACGGAACGCAGATCATAACCCTGAGAATGACCCCCGGGGAAACCGAGACCCTCGATCTTCTCGTTTTTGACTGTGTTTATCATCAGGAATTCGTTGCCCAGACCAGCGACCAGGACTCCCGGAAGAAAGTTCATGAGCCGGAGGTATTCACCGTCCGGCGCAAGGACGTCAAAATGGTCGAGGAACTGGATGTGAATATCAGTTTCAGAGTTCCCGTTGACATGGCCAAACTGAGCGAGATGTATGGTTCCACGGCCTTTAATCCAAAGTATCCGGTCACCATCTCGCGCATCAAGGTTTCTGCGGTGAGGGGGGGCGTCGTGGTGTGGTGGTATGAATTTGAGGCCAAAGGGCTGTATAAGCCGACGGCCACAGGCGGAGAACAAACTGGCGTCAAGAATGCCCGGGAGTAGTGGTGCAAAGGTCGCAGAGGTTTCTGAAAGTCTGTCTTTGCCTGTTGGCATTCGCCACCGCCCAGGCCGGGTTATGCGCCGAGGCGTCTCCCAAACCGGCGATTGATTATTCCGCCCCCGATTTCACCGCGCTCAAGGCGGCCTTCACGAAAGCCATGGAAGCGATTCAAACCACCCGGACGACCGCTCTGGTCAGTCTGATCCAGATCAACCTCGAGAATTCTGAAGTGATGCTTAAGGAAAAGTCGAAAACCAGAAATGTGACGGGGATGGCGGTAGCCAACAATGCCAAGTTGATCTTCGAGGGGATTCTGACCAACCTGAACGCAACCGGAACCGTCAAATTGCCGGTCAAAGTGCGGCGTGAACTGGAAACCGTTGTGGCCGAGTTCGCGACTGCCGGGAAAAAGATTGATGGTGATTTCGATACGGCTAGAACCGTTTTACAGAAGGACTTCCTTGACCGGTTCAGGGCGCTGGCTGTCAAGAGTCGCCCGGACTGGAAGGGTGATGTCGTTGCCGATGAGGTGAAGCAGGAATTTCAGAGTTGGGCGGAGGGGAAATATGACCCCGTTCCGGCATTGCAAACGGATAAAACAGGAGGGGGCGACAAGCCCTCAGGATCGGTCGCCGGAACCCTGCCGGAAGTGCTTGGATCGTTCGGAACGGCCCGGAAGTGGGCTACCATAGCCCATGGGCGTGGTGTGGCCATGAGCATGGATGTCGTCGCCATTCCACTGGGCCAGATGAAGACCGGGACGAATGCCGTTCAGAATACAAATCCGATTACAGGGAGTAACTCCCGCGTCGAGTACCAGGCGTTATATAAGTATCCACAACGTCCCGCCGTGCCGATTCGATTGAAAAGTTGTGCGGGGAAAGAGGGAGTCGAAGTCATTGAATGGCCTTCGGGTGATAATGACTATAATCTCACGATCCGTTTGGTGTCGGCCAAATACCCCAGTTCCCATGCGTTCGATTTGCAGGTTGGGGCGGACGAAGGGGCTGCGGCCTTTCTAAACCCCGACGCCGCGCCCGAGTTTGACTCTGCGGAAATCATGAAATCCATTCCCCCGCTGTTTCTGTCCGTGGCGACGGCGCCGCCGGGGGCTTCTGTGGTGGTGGATGGCGAACTCGTGAAGGACATAAAATCTCCCTGCCGAGTTCCCATTCCAGTCGGTATGCATTCAGTGGAATTGGCCTTGACGGGATATGTCCCGATGATTCTGAGCAATGAAATGTTTACGACAAACCGATCAGTGAAGTGGAAATTTCTTCCCGATCCGAGGGTGCTATCCAAAACCCTTTCGCTGTCTGCCGATGTGAATCAATGGTATCCAACGGGGGTCATTGTCCAGAAGGACTCCATGATCACAATCCGGGCGGAAGGAGAATGGTCCTGCGGAGCGAAGGGTGAACACTGCTCCGCCGACGGGTATCCAGCCTCCGTGCCCACCTATCGACATTATGCGGATCCCGCCTTGCGACAGGTTCCCGGCGCCAATTATGGCGCGTTCCTGGCTCGAATTGGAAAAGAGAGCGCCCCGGTAGTGGTCGGTCAGGCAACGAAAATCAAGGCCGCTGATCGAGGCCTCCTCTATTTTGACATCAATGAGGTGACCGGCAAGACGGCCCGAAGTGACAATACGGGTGAACTCACTATCAAGGTAACGATCATGCCTCCCGAGGTGCTCGCCCCCGGTCGCTGAAAGACAGCTCTCGCTTCACGGTTTCAGTGAATCCAACGGCTTCACCTTATGCCCCTGCCATTGGTAACGGACAACCTCATCCCGGAGTGGTTTTAGCCTGCCTTGAGGATCAATGCGCAACGCGGCGTTACTGGGAATGCCATACCCGATGGCGCCTTCGGGTTGGAACTTCAAAAGGGCCTGTAACTCTGCCCAATGATCCGACTCGGCGTGCATGTCGCAGAGAATCGGGGCAAATCCAAGGCAATCGAACGCTTCTGCTGTCCGGTCATCATCGGGGTCGGTCCATCGCACCCAGGATTGGGCGAGCATGATGCTTCCTGCGGACAGTCCGAAAAAGGGCTTGCCGGAGGTGTAAAGTCGTCGCAGAAGAGGAATCATGGAGCGTTTGTGAAGGAGTGACATTCCGGCCTCAACATCACCGCCTGTGATGAACACCAGATCGGCCTGCTCCAGAATCTCTGAGGTCTGGATCAGGTCGGCGCGCGGCGAAGCCGTGGCGGCCAGTGTCACGGTGTCGGCGCCGGAGTGCTTGAACAAGGCCGAGAGCCGCGTGAAAAAACCTGGATCATCGTCACTGGCGGCGCCGACATACGCGATTGATGGCGCCGCTATGCCGACCTCGTCGAACATGATCTGAAGCAATTCGTCAGGTCCGGATCGTTTGCTTCCCGGTCCTCCCGCCAGAAGATATACGGGTTTCGGTTCTGAGACGGTTTTCATCCGGCAAAGGATATCGTGGCGCGATAGGCCCTGCAAGACACTTTCCCCATCCCTCTATCCCATGTCTCTTCCCCAGCGCGTTTAGACATGATATAAGGGATGCTGGATTTTGATTTCAAGGAGGCGTGTGGTGGAAACAATTCCGGTGGTTGAGATAGCGGGCCTGAAGGCCAGGGCAGGGCAGACGGTGCGGTTGCGTGGATGGCTTCAGGGCAAGAGGGGTAGCGGGAAGGTAGTGTTCCTGCAGATCCGCGATGGAACGGGACTTTGCCAGTGCGTGGTGGAGGCCGCTGCCGCGGGCGCCTTTAAGGCAGCCGGCGCGCTTACCCAGGAGTCGTCCCTCATTGTTGTTGGGGTGGTTCGTATTGACGAGCGGGCCCCGGGTGGCGCGGAGTTGGCTGTTTCGGAGGTTGAGACCCTTCAGGTGGCGCAGGAGTATCCCATCAGCAGAAAGGCGCATGGCGTGGATTTCCTGATGGATCACCGGCACCTCTGGCTGCGATCACAGAGGCCGGTCGCCCTCTTGAGGGTGCGTCATACGGTCATTCGCGCCATTCGGAATTATTTTGACGGCAAGGGATTCACGCTGGTGGATATGCCGATCCTTGTCCCCGGCGCGGGGGAAGACAGGCAGTCCCTGTTCCCGGTTGATTATTTTGGCGAGACCGTGTTTCTGACGCAGACCGGACAACTCTATCTCGAAAGCGCCTGCATGGCGATGGGGAAGGTGTATTGCTTCGGGCCGACTTTCCGGGCCGAGAAATCAAAGACCCGTCGGCACCTGACGGAGTTCTGGATGGTGGAACCGGAGGTGGCGTTTGCCGATGTCGAAGAGGTGATGGCGCTGGCGGAGGATATGATTTGCGCCATTCTGGCCGACGTGCTGGAAAAAAACCGGGCCGACCTTGAGTTCCTCGGCCGGGATGTGGCGGCCCTTGAGTCCATTGTGAAACCCTTTCCAAGGATCACCTATTCGGAGGCCGGAGATCTCCTCCGCAGTGACGGTCTTCGCGCAAAATTGGAGCAGGAACTGGAAGAGGAGAAGGGCCGTCTGCACGTTATGATGACGGATATGGCAGAGGCCGAAGAGGCGCTGAAGACCGCCAAAAATGGCTGGCAACAGGAACGGTTGGAGGCGAGAATCCGCGAACTTCGTGAATCTGTCTCTGAGTTGGATCAGGAGATCAAGGTGCGTCCTGAACACATCAAGCTGGCACAGTCGTTTAAGTGGGGCGAGGACCTGGGGGGGAGTGATGAAACCCTGGTGTCGCGCCAGTTCGAACGGCCGGTATTTGTCACCGACTATCCCCGGGATGCCAAGGCGTTTTACATGAAGGTATCGCCTTCGGATCCACGCGTAGTGAAAAACTTTGACCTGCTGGCGCCGTCGGGTTACGGCGAAATCATCGGGGGAAGTCAGCGCGAGGAGGATCCTGATGTCATTTCGGCCAGTATGAAGGCGAAGGGCCTGCGTCCCGAGGACTATGCCTGGTATCTGGATCTGCGCCGGTATGGCAGCGTTCCGCATGGCGGGTTCGGGCTTGGCGTTGAGCGAACCGTAGCCTGGCTCTGCGGAATCAAGCATGTGCGGGAAACGATTCCATTCCCGAGAACGATGGGGCGGGTCTATCCGTGAAACACATCGGAGAAGACCAACTGATCCGGCGGCTGGCGCGACTGGTGCCGGGGCGGGCGGATGTGGTGGCCGGGATTGGCGACGACTGCGCCGTCGTGCGCACCGGCCACCGAGATCCATTTGATTACCTGTTGAAAAGCGACCCGGTGATTGAGGGGGTTCATTTCACGGCCCGATCCAAGGCGTCTGACGTGGGATGGAAGGCGCTGGGCCGGGTATTAAGCGACATTGCGGCCATGGGGGGGGAACCGCTCTGGATCCTGGTCGATCTGGTGGCGCCGGCCTCGACTCCGGTGGCGCGTCTCGAAGGACTTTACCGGGGGATCTCGCGACTTGCCCGACGCCAGGGTGTAGCCGTGGTCGGCGGGGATACCGCGAGGGGAAAAACGCTGGAACTTCATGTCTTTGCCGTGGGACGCGTGAAGCGGGGGAAAGCCGTCCTGCGCTCCGGCGCTCGCTCCGGCGATGGTATCTATGTCACGGGTTCACTCGGGGGAAGCGGATCGGGCCGTCACCTGCGGTTTGAACCCCGGCTCACCGAGGGGCAATGGTTGGCGGGACAAGGTTGGGCGACGGCGATGATGGATCTCAGCGATGGCCTCGCCACCGATCTGCGGCGGATGACGGCCGCGAGCGGAACCGGCGCGGTGATCGAGATCAGCCGGGTGCCCATTTCTCGCGCGGCAGGACGATGTCGAGGCAAGCGCTCACCTTTGGAGCATGCTCTAACGGATGGGGAGGACTTCGAGTTGCTCCTCGCGATTCCCCGCCGGAAGACGGTCGAATTTGAGGCTGCCTGGCGAAAGCGGTTTTCTCTTCGCTGCACCCGGATTGGAACGATGACGAATAAGACGGGCAGGTTGGAACTTGAAGAGGAAGGCCTTAGAACGGAGTTGAACATGCACGGCTATGAACATTTTAACAGTTGAATCACATAGTGTCGGTGACACCCATAAACTGGCCCGCCACTTGCTTAAACAGGTTCCGGGACGCTTGGTTCTGGCCTTGCAGGGGGATCTGGGAAGCGGAAAAACCTGCTTTGTCCAGGGATTGGCTGCTGCGTTGGGAATTGACCGCCCCGTGACCAGTCCGACTTTCACGCTGGTGCACGAATATAAGGGAATACGCCCCCTGGTTCATGTCGATCTCTATCGCCTGCGTGACTCGCTGGATGCGCTGATGCTGGGGATGGAGGATTATTTTGACTCCGATGGCGTCACGGCCGTTGAATGGGCCGAGCGGGCGGAGGATATTTTCCCCGCCGACACCCTCCATCTCTCTTTCGAGATACTGTCCGACTCCCGTGCCCGCCGGATCACTATTCGCTCGCCCATGAGTCTGAAATTCTAATCACCGATTTCAAATGCGAAAGACTCCGCCATTGCATCGAAGCGGTGGCTTCGCTAGCATGACGGCACTTTTCTGAACAAAATAAGAGGGGTTTCTATGTTGGACATCAAATTGATTCGTGATCATGAGGACAAGGTCCGGCAGGGGTTGGCGGCCCGTGGCGCGGGTACGGAAATCCTGGACGCCGTGGTGTCGGATGACGCCGGGCGCCGGAAACTGGTGACCGAGGTGGAAAACCTCAAGAACCAGCGCAATGTGGTCTCGAAGGAAATCGGCATCCTGAAGAGCAAGGGGCAGGATACGGCGGCAACCCAGAAGTCCATGCGTGATCTCGGCGACTTGATTGCCAGGAAGGACGTTGAAGTCCGCGACCTGGAGGTTCGCCTGAAGGATAACCTTCTGCGCATTCCCAATCTTCCTCACAGCAGTCTCCCCGTGGGTCTCGACGCCTCCGCCAATGTCGTGGTGCGCACGTTTGGCAAACCCCGCGAGTTCTCATTTCAGCCCAAGGGTCATGTTGATGTCGGCGAGAAACTCGGGATCTTTGACTTTGCCCGGGGCGCCAAGATGACCGGCTCCGGGTTTCCGTTGCTTCTGGGAATGGGTTCACGGCTTCAGCGCGCGTTGATCCAGTTCATGCTGGATCTGCATACAACCGAACACGGTTACACGGAAATGCTGCCGCCCTTTGTGGTGAACACCGCCTCCATGATCGGTACCGGCCAACTTCCCAAGATGGCCGAGGATATGTATCGCGCCACCGATGACCTGTGGCTGATCCCCACGGCCGAGGTGCCGGTCACGAACTATTACCGGGACGACGTCATCGACAAACCGCTTCCGGTTTATCTCACGGCGTATACGCCCTGTTTCCGCCGCGAGGCTGGAGCGGCCGGGAAGGAAACCCGGGGCATCATTCGGGTGCATCAGTTTGACAAGGTCGAGATGGTGAAGTTTGTCGAACCCTCCACCTCCTATGCCGAACTGGAGACTCTGGTGGCCAATGCCGAGACGGTCCTGCAACGATTGGGTTTGCATTACCGGGTTTTGTCTTTGTGTACCGGGGATATCAGTTTTGCCGCCGCCAAGTGTTATGATATCGAACTCTGGGCGCCGGGCCAGAACGGCTGGCTGGAAGTCTCTTCCTGCAGTAATTTCGAGGCGTTCCAGGCGCGGCGTGCCAATATCCGGTATCGTCGTGAGGACGGTAAATTGGATTTCGTACACACGCTGAACGGTTCCGGTGTGGCGCTGGCCCGGCTTGTGGTTGCGATCCTGGAAAACGGCCAGGAGGCCGACGGTTCTGTGACCCTGCCGGAGGCCATTGTGCCGTACATGGGCGGCATCAGGCGGATTGCGATGCCGGGCTGATGGTTTCAGGCAACCACATTCTCATCGCCGTATCGGGCGGGGCTGATTCCGTCGCGTTACTTCACCTCATGCATGAGGTGGCGCGGGAATGCCGATGGCGGTTGACCGTGGCGCATCTGAATCATGGTATCCGCGGCAAACTGGCGGGTGAGGATGCGGCCTTTGTCGCTTCCCTGGCGCGACAACTCCGTATCCCCTGCGTCATCGGAAAGGCGAGGGTTCCCGCCCTGGCAAAACGCCGCGGTATCTCTCTCGAAATGGCGGCGCGCGTGGCGCGTTACGCATTTCTGGTTCGGACGGCCAGAAAGGTCGGGGCGGACGCGATTGCCACCGCTCATACGGCGGACGACCAGGCCGAGACCGTGTTGCTCAAGTTGATTCGGGGCGCGGGCCGGGGCGGTTTGTCGGGAATGGACAGGGTTTCACAGGTTGAGGGGATCCGGTTGGTGAGACCGCTTCTTTCCATGACACGGATCGACATTGAGGCGTTCCTGCGAGCGAAAAAGATTTCCTGGCGCGACGATGCGTCAAATCGTGACACGGCGTTTCTGCGAAATCGGGTACGGCATGAACTGCTCCCGTTACTTGAACGGGACTATAACCCGCAAGTGCGACAGATTCTGTTGCGAACGGCCGACGTGCTGGGATCGGAAGACGAGTGGCTGGATGAGATGGCCGGTGAGATTCTTGACTCCGCCCGGATCAGGGGGGCTTTGTTTGGATCCTCGCTGGCCCAATATTCTCTGGCGGCGCGGCGACGGGTGATCCGGCTTTGGCTGACAAAGCAGGGTGTGCCCGAAACCTGTCAGGATTTTGATGGCGTCACCCGGGTTGAGGCCGTATTGAATCACGTTAAAGGAAGCGAGACTGTTGATCTCTCAGGAGGCTGGCAGGTGCGTCGTCACTATGATCGGTTGTCGGCGAGTTCCCCGGATGCCAGGAGACGAGACATCGTGAACCCCGTCAAGTCGATCAGGTTGACAATACCCGGCGTGACCTTGATTCCGGAGTGGGGATTATGCGTTACGGTGAGGCTGGCGCCGGGGATAGTCAAGGAACGGGGGGGCGGGCCCGGCGTGATACCGGCACGCGCCACGCTCAGCGGCGCGGTCTGGAGGCATCGCGCCGTGAAGATCCGTCTATGCAGGGCGGGGGACAGGATCGCGCCTTTTGGCCTAACCGGTTCGTGCAAACTTCAGGATATCTTTGTCGATGCGAAGGTGCCGAGTTCAGAACGCACCAGGATTCCCCTTCTGGAGTGCGGTCGTCAGGTGATTTGGGTACCCGGTTATCGCATTGCGCGCGACTGGGCTGTCGAGGATGGATCGAAGGACAATCTCCAGATCGGCCTTGCTCCAATTAAAGCAACATCACACAGGCGCCGGAATGGAGATCCGCAGCAGGGATGAGCCTTTTCCGGATGGTTTCAGGGTATAGCGATCAAGTACTGCCGGAATGAGGGCGGTTCTTCCTTTGGGGACGGGTGTGACACCGGCCTCGCTCATGATCTGGATGTCGTCCTGACCGGTGAACAGGGCGTGGAAACTGGCGCCGTCATGATGGACAAAGAAGGGTGCCGTGATCTCGACCCTTTCCATTAAGAAATACGGGGACGTCACTAATGTGGTCACTTTTGCGCCCGGTTTGTCGTGGGTGACAGTGGGTGGAGTCTTAACAGGCGCCGGGTCAGACCATCGGATCACCTTGAGCGCCTGCTCCACGTGAAGTTCGCGTGGTTTCCCGAATTTATCTACACGACCCCAGTCATACACCCGGTAGGTGGTGTTCGAGTTCTGCTGCACCTCAAGGATCAGGAGCCCCTCGCAGATGGCGTGGATGCGTCCACCGGGTATGAAAATGGTGTCACCGGTTGTGACGGGGACGGCCTGGAGAGTTGATTCCAGTTGGTTGTTCTTCCGGGCCTTGAGAAAGGAGGCTTCGGTGACTCCCGTTTTAAGTCCGGCGAAGACGTGTGCGCCAACGGGGGCATCGAGGATGTGCCAGGCTTCGGTCTTGGCCTCGCCGTTCCCCTGGGTGGCCTTTTCATCATCCGGATGAACCTGGATACTGAGACGATCCTTGGCGTCAATCAGTTTTACCAGAAGAGGGAAGGCGGAGGTCCTGACGTTTCGGCCCAGTAACTGTGTCCCGAAACGCGTGACAAGGTTGGCCAGTGATTCTCCCTTGAGGGCGCCATTGCCGACATGACTCATCCCTTCGGGCCTGTCGGAAAGTTCCCATGACTCCGCATAAACGCCAGCCGGTTGATTCCGGTTGAACAGGTTCGGAATCCTGCTGCCGCCCCAGATGTAGTCCTTATATGAGGGATCAAGGATGAG
>JBAWZH010000077.1:0-11168 GCA_037143135.1 bacterium | reverse complement strand
TGGCAATCGCCTGCCCGATACCACGCGCCGCACCGGTCACCAGCGCCACTTTTCCTGTCAATGTAGCCATAAGTTGCTCCCTATTATGCCGTTAACGCCGCCACTGCTTTGCCCAGCGTCGGCACATCCTGAATGCTCACGGAGGACGCATCCTTATCAATTCTCTTGATGAGACCGGCCAGAACCTTGCCTGGGCCGCACTCAATATACTCCGTCACCCCGTCCTTCTTGAACGTCTCGATGCTTGCCACCCACTGCACGGAGGAGGTTACCTGCTTCACCATCGCGGCCTTGATGTCCGCCGGTTCACCGTGCGGCTTGGCGGTGACATTCGACACCACCGGAACAATCGGTTTCAGGAGGGTCATTCCCGCCAGAACCTGTTCCAGCGCAACGGCTGCTGGAGCCATCAGGGGCGAGTGAAAGGCGCCTGCCACCGGCAAGACCACGGTCTTCTTGGCGCCTGCCGCCTGAGCCAGTTTCTCGGCCTCGGCGATCTTATCCTTGTCGCCCGAAAGCACGATTTGCTCGGTCGAGTTGATGTTGGCCATCTGGACGCCAGCCGCCGCACAGACCTTCTCAAGTTCCGGAACCGGGAGGCCCATGACGCTGACCATTCCGCCCGGACGCGCCGTGCAGGCTTCCTGCATGGCCTTGCCGCGCGCCTGGAGCACCTTCACGGTATCCTCGAACGACAGCACCCCGGCCGCCCACAAGGCGGTCCACTCGCCCAGACTCAACCCGGCGAAACCGGAGACTTGGAGGTCAGGATACAGTTTCTTGAGGGCGGTGTAACAGGCCGCACTGGTCACAAAGATGGCAGGTTGGCATTTATCCGACTTGGTGATCTCCTCGATGGGCCCCGTCGCACACAAAGCCGCGAGGTCATAACCCAAAACCGCGCTGGCACGGTCAAACAGCGCCTTGCACTCGGGATGCGCCTCCGACAGATCCTTGCCCATTCCCACAAACTGAGCGCCCTGCCCTGCGAATACTACGGCTCTTTTTTTCATGATATCAGCTCCTTATTTCGAAGTCAGAATTCTATATTCTCACCACCATCGCGCCCCAGGTGAACCCGCCGCCAAAGGCGACCAGGACGATATTATCGCCCTTCTTGATCCGGCCCTCGCGAAGGGCCTCATCCAGCGCCACCGGAATCGAGGCGGCGGACATATTTCCATATTTATCCAGATTGATGAAAAACTTCTCCGGCCCCACCCCGAGGCGGTCCCGGATGGCCTCCACAATACGCATATTCGCCTGGTGGGGAACCACACAGGCCACATCATCCATTCCCAGGCCGGCCTTCTCCAGCGCCTTCCTGGCGGCTTCACCCATGGCGCGGACGGCATGTTTGAAGACTTCCTTGCCCTCCATCTTCATGAAGTGCATCCGCTTCTCAATCGTCTGCAACGAGGCCGGATTGCGACTGCCGCCGCCGGGAATGTTCAGCAGGGCGTTCAGCCTGCCATCGGATCCCGTCACGGTGGAAAGGATCCCCTCGCCGGACTCGCGCACCTGCAACACAACGGCGCCGGCGCCATCGCCGAACAAAACGCAGGTCGCGCGATCCTGCCAATCGGTCACGGCGCTCAATTTCTCAGCCCCGATCACCAGCGCGGTCTTAAAGCGCCCGGTCAACAGGTACTGGCTGGCGGCATCCACCGCGAAAAGAAAGCCCGCGCAGGCGGCTTCAAGACCGATGCAGGTGGCGTTTTTCGCCCCGATCAGGTTCTGAACGAAACAGGCGGTATTGGGGAACGGCATGTCGGGCGACAAGGTTGCCACAATGATTAAATCAATCTGATCCGGAGTGATTCCGGAATTCGCCAGGGCGCGGCGGGCCGCCTCGGCGCCCAGGTCGGATGTGGCCTGGTCGTCCCGCGCGATATGCCGTTCCCGGATTCCGCTCCGGGTCACGATCCACTCATCGGTGGTGTCCACCATCTTTTCAAGTTCGGCATTCGTCAGAATCCGCTCCGGGACATAGGATCCGATTCCCAGGATGGCGACGCGGCGAGTTGTCTGTGATGTGCTCATGGTACTTTCTTCAATTTTCTGGCTTCTTCAATAATGTGATCATTCACATGGTGGCCGACCGATTCACAGGCCACCCGGACCGCATGATAAATCGCGGTTCGCGATGAGGAGCCGTGGGTGATAATGCACACCCCATTCACCCCCAGCAGCGGGGCTCCCCCGAACATCTCCGGATCCATCTTCCTTTTGATCGTCTTCAAGGCGCCCTGTAACAGGATCGCGCCCAAAATGCGTATAGCGTTGGCCTTGAATTCCTTCTTCAGCCATGACCCGATGGCGTGGGCAACGCTTTCACTCGTCTTCAGGACCACGTTTCCGACGAATCCATCGCAGACTACCACGTCAATTTCGCCACGAAACAGGTCATGCCCCTCCACGTTACCCCGGAAATTAACCGGCGCATTCGTCAGGAGGCGAAACGCTTCCTTCGTGGTCTCGTTTCCCTTGGAATCCTCGCCGCCGATGCTCATCAGGCCAACGACGGGATTTTTCTGCCCCAGTATTTCCCGGGCATACACACTCCCCATCACGCCGAATTCTGCCAGAAGATCAGCGGTGCAATCCGTGTTCGCCCCCGCATCAATCAGCACAATCGGTCGACCCATCGTGGGCATTACCGTGGCGATAGCCGGACGGTCGATACCTTCCAGCGTACGGAGTTTAAGGGTTGCGGCGACGACCATGGCCCCGGTGTTTCCGGCGGATACCGCAGCATCCGCCTCGCCGGCATTAATCATGTCCATCATCCGGCTGATGGAATTATCCTTCTTCTTGCGAATGGCGAGAGCCGGAGTCTCCTCCATGCCGACCACTTCAGCGGCATGGCGGATCACCAGCTTCTCCGGAATCGGCCCGTATTGCTTGAGTTCCCGACGGATGACATCCTCCTGACCCACCAGGATCAGGGACGTCAAATCCTTCAAGCCCCGCGCGGCTTGAACCGCGCCGGCCACGATCTCTTTGGGGGCATGGTCGCCCCCCATCGCATCGACAGCGATACGCATAGGCTTAGTCAGCCTGGACGCTCACCACCTGCCGGCCGCGATAGTAGCCGCAGGACCGACAGACCCGGTGCGGCTCCTGAGGGGCGCCACACTGCGGGCAGTTCTTGATTGTCATCACACGGGCTTTGATGCAGGCGCGGCGCGTGCGGATCTTAGCCTTCGACTTTTTCCGTTTAGGTACTGCCATTTTTCACCTCAATCTTGTCCAGACCACTAAAAGCGCTCCAGCGCCCCGTCTCCTGCGGCTTACATCCGCACTTCTCCCGGTTCAGGTTCACGCCACACCGCGGACAGAGTCCCCGGCACGATTCCCCACATATCGGGTAATTTGGAAAGGCGAGAATAATAGTTTCACGAACCTCATCCGTCAAGTCCAGGGTCTCATGAAGATTTTCGACCTCTTTTTCACAAAAAAACGAATGATCCTCCACCCGCTTTGGAAATTCAACCGCACACCGGGCGCAGGTAAAACTGACATCCACCCCCACCGATCCTGTGACAATTAATTCCTTGCCGACGCACTGGGCATGCAGATCGTACTGGACGCTCCCCCTGGCCTCTGTGCCTGCATCCTTTTCCAGGGCAAGAACTTCTGATGGCTCTTCTCCCTCAATATCCTTGCCTTCCTCGGGGATTCTCCACGGTTCTATAATGATTGCCATGATCAACCTCCTTTTGGCGCCTGGTATTCAGAAGTCAGAATTCAGGAGTCAGAATATGAAAAAGAACTCTATTCTGAATTCCGACTCCTGACTCCTGAATACTTTCTCGCGATGAACTTCTTGACGGCCGACGGAACGAACTGGCTGATGTCACCGCCCCGATCCACGATTTCCCTAACCGTGCTCGAACTGATGTAACTGTGCGTCTCCTTCGGCATCAGAAAGATCATCTCGATCTCGGGCGCCAGTTTCCGGTTCGCCAGAGCCATCTGAAACTCGTACTCAAAGTCCGAAAAGGCCCGTAGCCCCCTCAATATGACATGAATCTTCTTAGAACGGGCATAACTTACCAGCAAACCGTCAAAGGAATCCACTTTCACATTTTTCAGGAACTTCACGGATGATTTTACCATCTCAATGCGCTCTTCCGAACTGAAACAGGTTTGTTTCCGGGAATTGACCCCCACCGCCACGATAACGTGGTCGAAAATACGGGAAGCCCGCTCAATCAAATCCATATGTCCGGACGTCAACGGGTCAAATGACCCGGGGTAGATCGCGGAATGTCTCATGATTCTCACCTTTCTTCGTTATGAACCCGGCCCGCTGTCTTCTCAGGCCGCATCCTATAGACCGTCAATCGCGTTCCCCCGTAAACCTTCGTCGTCACCACATCCCAGGACGGATGAACGGCTTCATCCTCGTCCCGAGCCTGCTCCATCACAAAAAAACCTTCACGGGATACAATTCCACCCGCAGCCAGTTCCTCAAGCAACCGGAGCGCCCACCGTTCCCGCTTCGTCCTATCGTAGGGCGGATCGGCAAAGACAATGTCATATGGTTCTGAGCCCCACTGTCCTGTCAGAAACCGGAACACGTCACTCTGGATCGTCCGCCATTCCTGGTCATCCGTCCTGCCAGCTTCCCCGCCACATAACGTCTTGATGTTGCCTAGCAGAACCTCAACCGTGCGGGCCTCAGTTTCAACCCAGCACACCACGGCGGCGCCACGACTCCAAGCCTCAAGTCCGACCGCCCCGGATCCGGCAAACAGATCAAGAAAGCGACACCCGGGTATGTGAACCGCCAGCGAGGAGAACAAGGCCTGCCTCACCATATCCTGTGTGGGGCGCACCGTGTCGCCGCGCGGCACTTTGATTAAACGTCCCCTTAATAGTCCACCTGTCACTCGCATGAACGTGACTATAACCATTCCCGGGAGGGAAGTTCAACGTCCAACAGTCGCACCCTTACCAATCTCAATCTGAAGCGCTTCAGGTCACCTTAACGACAGCGAGGCCATGGCCGTGGCGTAGATGCGACCACCGGAGGAACCCCAGCGATCGTCGGCTTTCCAACTGCCGGCATCGGAACCGCCCTTAACCTGTTGGGCAACGAGGTCGTGACGGAGGGCAGCCAAACCCTTGTGGGCGGGGGCTTCGTCCATCTTCTTGAGGGCGGCGGCGAGGAAATAGCGGCGGTAATAATCCATGTCCGGACCCGGCGTTGACGCCAGACGTTGCATCTGTGCCTTGATGGCCTGTCGCCGGACAGGCGACACCAGACCGGCATGAACCGGATCCAGAAGACTCATGGCCCCCATCGCCGTGAGGGTTTGGGAAGCGCCTCCCGGAGTGTCACCGCTCTTCTGATATCCGAAAGACCCGTCATCGGCGGCCACGTTGGCCATCCAGCGTAATCCGCGCTCCACCTGCGGCTTCACCTGGGGCCATCCTTGTTCCGAGACGAGACGAAGGGCCTCAATCTGCCACAAGGTAATGGACAGGTTTGACGCCGGACGAGCCTCGTTGTGGTACCCCCACCCGCCATCGGCATACTGGCGGGAACGGATGGCCGTCACGGCGCGATCCAAAGCCAGCCGCAGGGCCTCGCTTTTCCGCGTTTCATACGCTTTAGCCAGCGCCAGTGTGGCAATACCCTGATTATAGGGGATCCCGGAAAAGAGTTCACCAAAATGTCCGTCCGGTTGCTGGCTCCGGATCAGGTAGGCGACCGCCTTGTCAGCGGCCACGTTTCCACCGGCCTTTCCGTCGAGCAGCGTCATCAGCGATAGTCCGGTCAGAGCGACCTCGAAATGTTTGTCGCCACCCCACTTGGCGGAACTCCACGAGCCGTCTGGTTCCTGGGTCTGGCGCAGCCATGCCACCGCCTGCTGACTGGAATCGGCGGGTTTTGCACTCGCCAGCCAGAAGCCGCCCAATAACAACGCCACCGCCGCGGCCGCCGCGAGAGGATAAACCATGCGCCAATCAAGCCGATGGACCTGTAGTAACCGGCGTGTCGCCGGTACGTGCCTCGGAAGAATGCCGCCGACACGGCGGCTACTACAATTGGCCCCGGGGGCTTCCCTTATTTTAGCTAGAATCTCCGGCGCCAGATCATGTGAGACTTTCACCGGAGCAAGGCTCTTCAGTTGCGCCACGACAGCTTCATCAGAAGTCTGACTCCAGACTCCTGATTCCTGACTCCTGACTCCTGACTTCTTATTCATTGAACGACTTTCTCAATTCCTGTATCGCCAAATTGATCCGCGACTTCACCGTGCCCAGCGGAATCTCCAGCACATCGGCGATCTCCTGGTAACTCAACCCCTGATACACATTCAAGACCAGCACTTCCCTCAATTTCGGCGACAACCTATTCAACGCCTCCTGTACATCCATACCCGCCTGTGAAACTGGCTGCGTCACCCCGCCTCCAATCTCGGCATCGGTCTTCAGGCTTTCCTCAAGCCGCTTGTGCATTTTCGCCTTGCGCCCGCGGTCCGCCCACACATTCCGGGCCAGAACATACAGGAAGGTTGTGAACTTGGCCGTCGGACGATACCGCTCCCGCGCCCTATAGACCCTCACGAACGTTTCCTGCACCAGATCCTCGGCATCATTATAAACGCCCATGCGGACAAAAAAGTTCAGCAGTCCATTTTGATGACGGTGGATCAGTTCGGCAAAAGCGCTTTCGGAGCCCTTTGCCGTCTCCAGCATGAGTTGGATGTCGGAGTCGGCAAGGCCTTCAGGAGGGACTGAATCCACCGCAGACACTAGGGGTTATCCTTGTTGATCAAGTTTACAATAACTTTGACAAGGGTGTCTTTGTCGGACGCCCTGCTCTCCGCGATCAAAAGTGTCAGCGCAACCAGCGCATTATCTCCCAGTCGTTTGCGTCCTTCAATTCCATAAAGAATGCCATTGGCCTCCATGAACCAGAGGAACATGAAAGCACCAATCCGTTTATTCCCATCCACAAACGAGTGATTTTTAACGACAAAGTACAGCAGGTGCGCGGCTTTTTCCTCGAGGCTCGGATAGACATCCCTGCCACCGAAAGTCTGATAAATGGCCGCCATCGAACTCCTAAATGACGCATCTTTTTCGCGACCAAACAACCCGCCCCGTGCCCCATCTTGCGCCCCTAAGCGATTAATGCTTTCTTTCGCCATTTCATAAGTCAAGACAAAGGCCGGAGTGGCGGTCGTTCCGCTCAGTGTCAACCGCTGGTGGTCATACTGATCCAGCCATGTCAACGCCTGGGCGTAGTCGGCAATCACTTTCAGCAAGCCAGTGGCTTGATCCTTCTGAAGCTCCCTCCCCTCAATCAATCGTCCCATCAACTTCACGGTCTTCTGCAATTCCAGAAGCCGATTATTTTGTTCAAGAAGTCGCTTTTCATTGACCGTGTAACCCCTGAGAAGGTGATCCTTGAGCACCTGAGTGGCCCAAATTCGGAACTGGGTACCCCGCTTGGAGTTAACCCGGTAACCAACGGAAAGGATCGCATCAAGGCTATAGTATTCGACCTGATATGTTTTCCCATCCAAGGCAGTTGTTGCATTTTTCGCAACAGCTGAGCACCTATTTAACTCCTTCGTGTTGAATATGTTGGATAGATGGCGCGAAATTACAGATTTATCACGATCGAACAAATCAGCTATCTGTTGAAGGTTCAGCCAGAGTGTCTCGCCACGAAGGCTAACCTCTAGTTCAGTCCGCCCATCCTTGGCACGGAAAATAGCAATTTCGTTTTGAGATTCCAGCTTAGCTCCAGAATCGAAGTCTGAATTTTGTTTTGACATACGGCACCCTTTCAAAGAAATCTTCGCCCATAAAAGAATTGCGAGTCATCATTGTGTCAAAGGCAGCCAAGCCGCGTCTATCGTCAACACTAACGATATATTTATCGGCTATTCATTGAAAAACCGCTCATTCAATAGCCAGTGCAAAAAAATATCCGCCCGCCTTAAGCGTCACCACCAATTTACCCGGAAGCCCGTTTCCACTGTCATTCATGTTTTTCTCCTGTTGAAGGGTTGCTCCCCGCTCCGAATTTTTCTTCCTCAAGATGTTCCAGATACAGGTCTTCCACTTTCTCGCGCGCCCAGGGAGTCTTGCGCAGGAACTTCAGGCTGGAACTGATACTGGGATTCATCGTGAAGCAGCGGATGGGAATCCTGTCGCCCAACTGATCCCATCCATAGCACGCCAGCAACTCCTCCAAGATCGTCGTCAATTTAACCCCATGAAGCGGATCGTGCGGGTGTTGGGTATTCATAGGCTCCGTCGGATATCTGCCGTCTGCGAGGAAGGCGCGCTGGGCGACGCACCTGCTTTTTGAACCACCGGATCCCTGAACATAAAAAAGACCGCGCCCAAAAGACAAAATCCGGCCCAGAGATAGTTCCACGACCAAGCCTGTCGCATGTAGAAGATGGCGAAGGGGACAAAGAGGGATAACGTAATAACTTCCTGCATGATCTTCAGTTGCGACAGGGATAAGGCGCTGTATCCAATCCGGTTTGCAGGCACCTGAAACATGTATTCAAAGAACGCAATTCCCCAGCTCACCAAAGCAGCGATTATCCAAGGCTTGCTTCCCAGATTCTTCAGGTGCGCATACCACGCAAACGTCATGAAGGCGTTAGATATAACAAGCAACACAACCGTTCGAAAAACAACGTTCATATCTCACCTCTTATTCTGCGTGTTCCTCCGCGACGGCTAGGCATCCTCATTCAAGTTTTCCACAACGCTTCGGATGTCCTCTTCCATTCGTATAAACGCAGGTAATTGTCGAAGAACACAAAAGTCAGTCATGTATCGCGGTACAGAGTGAGCTCGCTGTTCGGGACGGAATCGTTTAAGTCTTCTCCCACTCAATCCGCTTGCCGCTTTCAGTGACTGATACAGAATTTCTTTCGGATCCGGAAGTGCCTCAATCCGACGGGGTAGCGGAAGGTTCAGTTGCGCTTTCCCGTTGGGATTGTCGGCCGCGCTACGAATGGCAGAAGAATCCAACAGAAGCCAGGCCTCCTGCATTCGCACAGGCACTACGCAAACGTGTGGGAGATTGAACCCTTGGTCAGCTGCAATGTGGACGGCGACGCTGATCTCTTCGAATCGACGTTCCGGATCCTGACCCTCTGCATCACGATGCACAAAAAGCATGTTACAAGGATATAACTCAACCGCTTTTACAATACGGGCGGCCAGTCTGCGAGGCTGTGAGGGAAGCCGTCTTAAATCGGCCCATTCACATTGCACGGCGATTTCACCAACATGCTGCCGAACAGTCCATTCCAGAATAGGAAGAAGGACGACATCAGATGAACCATCCGTGAGTAAAGTACAATTGAGCGATGCCATACTTTACTCCGCAACGCGCAGCAATCCCGGGAGATAGGGATTCAGGTCTTCTCGATCAGCAACCCGCCTCTTTTTCAGGCTGGGCGGCATAATCGGACTTACACCCGTAGTATAAAGTGATGAAGATGGCGCGGTCGGCGCGGAAACGGGGTTAAGATAAGCCAGTAATTTTCCTTTCGGCACAGGGTGGGCAGCAGGGTCGGCCTTCTGTCGCCATGTGTCAGGAAGACTACTGAAGACTGCCCTGCGGATCCGTTGACCGGATCGGATATCCTCCCGAGTTTCCACCACCAGCAGACTGTCCTCCGGGACCTCCAACACAACTCCTGGCGAGTGAGTATTGACGATAACCTGACGCAAAGGATTCGTTTCATCCACAGGTTCATCTGGATCGGTGGCTATGTCCTGAAGCAACCGAATCATCGCGGGAATCCGTTCAGGATGAATACCGTTCTCAGGCTCCTCCAAGCACACCATTCCCTGGGAAAACGTATCCATTTCAAGCACCGTCAGAGCCATGAATCGAAGGGTACCATCGGAAAGCGATCTCGCGGGGAAAACAGCGCCATCACGGCCTGTGACCTTTAACGTCAGAAGTTGCCGTTTCTCATCTCGATCCACAGCAATTCCCGCCACATCATCAATGAGTTCACTCAACCTATTAACAGCTTGAGAATAGACGCCAGTCTCGTCAGGGGTCGTCTCCCCGCGTCGAGGGCTCTTCGCAAGATGGTACAGCGTGGACGCCAAGTGTGCGCCATTGGAACTCATATGGACCGGGGCATTGATGAAATCCGGCTCGCGCAATTGGGCTGGTTCAAGTTGCAGAAGTTGCCAGGACTCCATTTCGCGCCTGGCGCACAAGGCGGTGGGGCTCTCATCGGCATTAACAACCGATAGAACGGTACGTGGCTGAGAGGCGGGATTACTGATGCCACGTCCACGCCCACCACCATCCTCGTGGAGCCTGATGACACGGTTCTGCCCCTCTCCCTCGGTGGAGATGAATGCCGCAGCCCGGCGTTTTACGCACAACGCCGTTTTACGCCACGTCGAGGGAGCATGATCAAACAACAGATGCTTACCTGCCTGCATGAGATGGATATGAACCAGTTCCTCCTTGATGATTTCCAGAGGTCCCCGGCTCGCTTCCATCTCAACCTCGTCCCGCAACCTCAACTCAAGCGTGTACCGCAGGAGATTCGCCGTGGCCCGGGCCTTTTGCCCGAGATCGTCTACGGCTTCTTGCGGCGCAATCATCTCAACTTCAAAGGACATGCGATCAGCCGTTTTGCCCCCCACCCGATGAAACAGATCGCGAACGTCAGCGGTAGCACCCTGACTGCGGACAGAAAGGGCAGCCTGCATGAGGGTCTGGCTGGCGGTAGCACTCAAAAAGCGGATCGCATCAAAGAGATTGGATTTCCCCACCCCATTCGGCCCGGCAATGCAGGTAAATGGTCCGAAGCGGACATCCACATCCACTAGATTCTTGAAGCCATTGACTTTCAGTCGTGTCAACATAGCAAACCTCTTTCTGCCCCAGGATTGTGCCACATCCTCCCCTATGGCGTCCATCCGGTTCCCACTCTACCCAATCCCCGCCCCGCCGGTCTATCAGCACAAGATCATTTTTTATCATCTGAACCGTGAGCACACCCCAGCCCCAGACAAGACATATTGCCTGACCCCGTCAGGTCCCTCTTATTCTGCGTGTTCCACCTCACGGGCGATCTGTCTGCCCCCTTCTTGGCGAACTATCCGGAATTTCCGGATAGTGCCATAATTCTCAAATTACT
>JBAWZH010000076.1:0-11305 GCA_037143135.1 bacterium | reverse complement strand
TTGTTCAGGGATATCTTGACAGTCCCCTCGGTTGGGGATAACATCCAAAGCTATTCTTCTTTCACTGTGGTGATATGGGGGGGTGTGTGCGCTAATGGGGAATGAGATTCGATTAAGCCTGCTAAAAGGCATTGGAACCGATACACTGAAAACCTCAAGCGCCCCTGGCGCGCAGGATATAAGTGGATCGGGTACGTCCCCCAATCAATTCGTTGATCCGTTTCATAACAACGCCCATCCCTGTCTGCGGGTTGATCGACAAGGCCGAATCGAACGCGCAAATGAGGCAGCCCTGCTCCTGTTGGATCACGAATCTGACACCCTGAAGATACTGAAGGTGTCTGAGTTGATTTTACGGTGCGACGACTCCGTTCTGGATCTTATCTTCAAATTACTTCCCTTAAACCGGATGATTGTCGTGGATGCGATCTGCATTCGGCGTAACGGCAGTTGGTTGTCGTGTGAAATCATTATCAATCCGGAAGATGTGAATCCCAAGGACGGTAATGTGATTATTTTGTGGTTGAAAGAAGTTAGAACCCATCAGGAACATGATACGGGAGTCATTGGCCGGGACTCCGGTTTGTGTCGGGCGGAAAGTATTGAAATGGCCTGTGTTGTGGCGGGTCAGATTGCCCATGATTTCAACAATCTGCTCACTCCTCTGGTGGCCTACCCCGAACTGATACGACATGAAATCAAGGGAAATGACATTGCGATCGAGTATTTGAATATTATCGAGAAGACCGCTGAGGATATGCGGCAGTTGACCCAGCAACTTCTTTCGCTGGCGAGGCGGGGACGACTGGGCTCTGATGTTTTTTGTGTCAATGATGTGATTAACCAGGTTTTGCTGGTTATGGAACCGACGCTTCCTCCCGGGATAAAGGTCACCCTTGAACTCGCTGAAAACCTGCTGAATATCATGGGTGGACGTGAACAAATGAGGCAGGTTGTTGACAATCTGATTCAGAATGCGGTCGAGGCCATGGGCTCAACGGGAACGCTCGTGGTGCGAACGGAAAATGTGTATCTGGATACTCCCGTGGGTAGTAGCGCGACCCTGAATGTCGGCGAATATGTCAAGATTACAGTGAGTGACAATGGGGCGGGAATACCTCCCGAAATTCGCAATCGTATTTTTGACCCGTTCTTTACAACCAAGAGGCTTTTGAAGAAACGGGGGGCTGGGCTGGGGTTGAGCATTGTTCACGGCATTGTGCGAGATCATCGGGGGTACATCGATCTGGAGAGCATGCCTGGAGCGGGATCCACCTTCGTCGTTTACATTCCCATTACCCGAACGGTGGATCAGAGGGGTGTGAATGAGAATTTGCCCAGAGGTGTCGAGAGGATTCTGGTTGTAGACGATGATGCTCCCCAGGTTGAGGTGCTCTCGAGCATGTTGAGACTTCTCGGCTACAAAGTGACGGGGGCGATGAGTGGAGAGGAATGTGTCAATCTGATCGCAGGCAAGGGGCATCGATACGATTTGATCATTCTGGATATGGTGATGGATCCGGGAATTGACGGATTGGAAACATTCCGGGAGATCAAAAAATCCGTCCCGGATCAACGGGTAGTCCTGATTTCCGGTTATGCCAGAATGACTCAGCGTATCGCCAAAACCATGGAGCTTGGAGCGGGCTGTTATCTGCGAAAGCCATTGGCCATGGATAGTCTGTCAAGGGCCGTGCGCGATGAATTGGATCGGAAACAATCCAAAGAAGGGTTGCTTCAGGGGCAGAGTCCTCAGATTCTGATTGTGGATGATGACCCGATGATCCGGAAACTTTTCGCCATGATTATCCTCGGTGAATTCCCGGATGCCATTATCGACCAAACTTCCAATGGCGATGAAGCCATTCTGGCGTTCTCAAAGAGACGCTATGAATTGATCATTATGGATCTCCAGATGCCTGTCCGCGACGGACGTGAGGCTTATGTCGGGATCGAAGAGATATGCCGCAAGAACACTTGGCCTGTTCCCCGTGTCGTTTTTTGCACAGGCTTCTCGCCGCCTGAGTCCCTGCAAGCCATTATCCGCAGCAATATACATCATTGCCTGATCCGGAAACCCGTCAAAGGCGAGACCCTTCTGCAGTGCGTTCGAAAATTGATGAGGTCTTGAAGATGGATATTATCCGCTCTTTAGACGCCATGCAACAGTACTCCCTTGGCGCGAAAAAGAGAGGACTGCGGATCGGGTTTGTCCCCACCATGGGGTGTCTACACGAAGGACATCTCTCCCTGGTTAAATTAGCGCGCGCACGGTCGGATGTGGTCGTTCTCAGCATTTTTGTCAATCCGATCCAATTTCTTCCGGGTGAGGATTTCGCCCGGTATCCCCGTCCTGTTGAACGCGATGAAGCGCTGTGTCGTGAGACGGGGGTTGATATCGTCTTTTATCCGGATGAAGCGACGATGTATTCTGTGGATCATAGTGTTTATGTTGAGGAAACGCGTCTTTCGGGCGGACTGTGCGGGTCAAGTAGGCCGGGTCATTTCCGCGGAGTGACGACCATCGTGGCCAAGTTGTTCAATCTGGTTCTTCCGGATGTGGCGGTTTTCGGGCAGAAGGATGTGCAACAATCCAGAATTATCCAAAGGATGGTGCGGGATCTCAACTATCCAATCGACATTATTCTGGGCCCGATTGTTCGCGAGGTTGACGGTCTGGCCCTGAGTTCGCGCAACCGGTATTTGTCTGCTTCAGAGCGACAGGATTCAGTGTGTCTCTACCATTCCCTGAGACGGGCGGAGAAAATGGTCAAGGACGGAGAGCGATCCGTGGCTCAGATTCGCGCCGCCATGGTGTCCGCCATATCGTTGTCAAAATCCGCCCGGATTGATTACATCGAATTCGTCAATGACAGAACTCTTCAACCGGTGACCGTGGTCGAGGAACCCGTACTACTGGCGCTTGCCGTGAAGATCGGTGCCACACGACTCATCGACAATGTTGTGCTCAGGCCGACGTGATGAACTTATTGGGCGTCCTTGGCCATAATATCAGAATTGGTTGCGGTCGGGACGGGTTTGTTTGTTGATCCTGTACCGGTGGCGTTGGCGGCCGTTTCCGCAGCGACTTCATCCTCTTCGTTCCCGTAATCGGTCGCCTTGACAAACTTGGGAATGGCTAAAGCCGCCAAGAGCAAGACGATGGCCAGAAGAATCAGGACATCGGCAAATGACAATCCGCTTCGAGTGTTCATCGATATTCCTCATTTACTTCAAGACTCATGCCTTGTTGGGTCATACTGTAGTGGACGCCGTGGATGCCGTCAACTGCCTTGGATCGGCTCTTTTCTAAATGAACACCGATGGGCAGGCCTGTTTTGAGTTTTGAATATCAACCCAAAGTCCGTCTCTTCCTCGTCCGATGGAACAAACGGTTCAATGGGTCGGAAGCGCCTGTCGCCTGCCCAGCAACGGGTGATGGTTAGGAAATAGTCAGCATGATCCGTGCAGAGATGAATCTCACCTCCCGGACGGAGTGCCTGAAAAACGAGGTCGATAAAACCGGGGCAGACTAACCGTCTGGAATGATGACGCCGCTTTGGCCAGGGATCAGGGAAAAACACATAAACAGTACTGACTGAACCTGCGGGAAGGCAGGGTATCGCGCGAACGGCATCGTCATTCACTAGCAGGATATTCCTAACCCCGGCCGCCACCGCCTTGCGGTCAATTTTCTGTAGACGGAGTAAGGAGTGGTCGATTCCCAGAAAGTTGACACCGGGATTTCCGAGTGCCCTAGCCAGAAGGAATCGTCCGCGTCCGCATCCGATATCAACCTCAAGGGGATTGGGGTGGGGATAGAGTGCGGACAAGGGGAGCGGACTGTTGTCCAAGGGATGGCGCAGGAGAAAAACGTCCGTGAATACACGATTTTTGACCCGTTCACGAACCATATTCAAGGAGATCCAGGGAGCGCTTAGTGATAAGGGGCTATGATCGTCCGAAAAGCCTTTTGAAAATTCCAGGGCGGTCAAGGCGGTTCATGTGATCCTCGATGTAATTCAAGGCAAAAACCTGGAATTTTCCGTTCACGGATGATTTGTAGTGTCTTGTGGAATTTACCAGTCCTGTTTTCCCTGCTTCAATATAGCGATTAAGCGCCGCCGTATCCTGGGATCGTTTTTTAGCGAGTGAAGTCAGAAGCGGCATGAACGTCTGAATCAACCGTGTTTTGGCTTCCCAGTCATTTCGCCTGCAGGCTTCAACATCACGCTCGATGGCCCTTTCGCGTTCCATTTCAGGCGATCTGGCTTCGTCCTGTCTTAGCGTTAATGCTATCTTCACGGGGTACTCCTTGTCTCGGAACAAACTCCTGTTGAACCTACGGCAGTTAACCACATTGCCGGAGCGGTTACAAGGCGTGATGGCCCGAATGCGTGAATAAGAAAATACCGAGCACGCACACGCCGTAAAGCGCCAAGTCCACAATCAACACCACGTCGGTCAGTAATATCCTCTCAGGACGTTCGCCTTCATCACGCCGATAAACAAGATCAAGATACCTGAAAATACCGAAAATTACGAAAGGGATCGTAAGTGACAGAAGGGAAGTCCCGAATTTGAGAACGGTGTCCGGGGACAGCGTATACACGGAGTAGGAGACGATCGTGGCGGCGCTCACGATGGCGATCAGTTGATCCAGCAATTGGCGGTCATAGTTTTCGAGACTCGCCCGGTGGGGTTCCGTTGAGTTTTCGAAGAGAATCTTTTCATGACGACGTTTGCAGAGCGCCAGAAAGAGAGCCAGCAGGAAGGCGCAGACGAGGAGCCAGGGCGAGATGGCGACTTGGATGGCCACCCCGCCCCCCGCCGCTCGCAGGACAAAACCAAAGGCAATGATAAAGACGTCGACGAGAGCGATTTTCTTGAGCCATAGCGTATAGACAACCTGCATGGCAATGTAGGACGACACCACGACGCCGAAGGGCAGGGATAGAATATAAGAACCTGCGAGGGACACCGTCAGCAGACTGAACGCGAGTATGGAGGCCACCGGAATGGAGACATGGCCCGCCGCGATGGGTCGGTATCGTTTGGCGGGATGAGCGCGATCACTTTTTACATCTCCGATGTCATTGAGGATGTAAATGCCGCTGGAGGCCAGACAAAACAGGGAGCAGGCGATCAGAATGCGGAACAGAAAGAGGAAAGGGATACTTTGGGATTTGTCGCCAAAGGCAAAAAAGAAGGCCGCCAATACAACGAGGTTCTTTGTCCACTGATTCGGGCGAAGCGACCGGAACATATGCCAGGAAAGGTTCATCCGGCGGGTTTCCGAAGGGGCGGCGTACTCCGGCGTGGTGAGCGGGAAAACCGGTTTCGAACCAGCAGAACCCAGACCATACGCAAGGCTTCGCGGACGATCTTTTTACTCATTTTCGAGTAGCCTGACCGCCGGTCTTCAAATGTGATCGGAATTTCCTTGATGCGAAAGCCGTTCGTCCACGCCGAATGAGTCATCTCAATCTGGAAGGAATACCCGTTAGACTTGACCTTGTGCAGTTCGATGGTTTCCAGAACCTGTCTGCGAAAACACTTGTATCCGCCGGTGGGATCATCCACGGGCATCCCCGTGATGATTTGAACATACATGGCGCCAGCCTTGCTCAAAAGCAACCTGCTTAATGGCCAGTTGGTGATACGAATCCCGTTAATATAGCGCGATCCCAGAACCAGATCGGCCTGTTCGGCCGCCTTCAGGAAGTTGGGGATTTCAATCGGGTTGTGAGAGAAATCCGCGTCCATTTCGAAAATGAACTCATAATGCCGTTTCAATGCCCATTCGAATCCCTCAATATAGGCACGTCCCAACCCGGACTTTCCGGGTTGGTGAATCACAAAAATCCTGGAGTCGGCCGCCCTCATTCTGTCAAGAATGTCGCCGGTTCCATCAGGGGAGTTGGCGTCAACAAAAAGGATGTGACAATCAGGCTGGATGTTAAAAACCGCCTTTGAAATATTTTCAACATTTCCCTTTTCATCATAGGTCGGAATGATGATAAGGGCGCTGGGAATCGGATCATGCCTGGATGGGTTGTCTTGTTCCATCGGAGTCCCTGTCATGAACGGTAATTGGGCGCTTCCTTCATGATTTTGACATCATGGGGATGGGCTTCGGTGACCCCGGCTTGAGAAACCCGGATGAATTGTCCGCGCTGTTGGAGTTCATCAATGGATCGGCATCCGCAATATCCCATTGAAGCGCGAAGCCCCCCGCAGAATTGGATCATCACCTTGCGGACCGATCCCGTGTAGGGGATGATCCCTTCAATACCCTGGGGAACCAGGTCATCCTCGCGGATATTGCTTTGACCATAACGTTCCCGGCTGGCGGAGCCTTCCCGCATAGCGGACAGGCTGCCCATGCCTCTGTACACCACGTACTGACGACCCTGATGAATTATTTTCTCGCCGGGACTTTCGTCTGTTCCGGCGAATAACGAGCCGGCCATAATGGTGTTCGCCCCTGCAACAATGGCCTTGGGCACATCGCCTGAATGGCGAATTCCCCCGTCGGCGATGATCGGAATGCTTCCGCCCAATGCACGGGCGCATTCATAAATAGCCGTTATTTGGGGTATCCCGACGCCGGCCACAACGCGGGTGGTGCAGATGGATCCCGGGCCGATTCCCACTTTCACAGCGTCGGCGCCCGCGTCACGTAATGCCACGGCCGCCTCGCCGGTGGCAATGTTCCCCGCCACGACGTCAATTTGCGGGTAGGTATTCTTGACCCATCTGACCATGTCAATCACACCCTTGCTGTGGCCGTGCGCCGTATCCACGACCACGACATCAACCTCCTCTTTCGCGAGGACGGAGACACGATCCTGATCATTGGGGCCGATCGCGGCGCCGACACGCAGGCGGTACCGGGAATCGCGGTTATAGAGCGGTTCAACATTTTCGACCAGGGTTCGAACATCGCAGAAACTGTAAAGTCCCGCCAGTTTACCGTCCTTGTCCACCAGCGGCAACTTTCCGATACGGTGTTTTTTCATCAACCTATAGGCTTCCTGAAGCGACGTGTCGGCGGGGGCGGAGATGACGTTCGAGGTCATGACTTCGGTGACCTTCGCCTTGTTATCGCTCGCAAATTTGATATCCGCCGCGGTCAGGATCCCAACCACGCGGTCATTCTCGTCAAGAATCGGGAATCCGCTGAATGTAAATCCCTTTTGAGTTTTCGTTTTATGGACGGTGTCGAGCGTGTCTGAGGAGTGAAACACGATCGGCGCACGGATCATGCCATTCAGATAATGCTTGACCCGCGCCACATGATCGGCCTGACGTTTCGGGGACAGGTTCTTGTGGATGATCCCGATGCCTCCGAGCAGGGCCATGGCGATGGCCATGGGGCTCTCGGTTACCGTATCCATGGCGGCACTGGCGAACGGGATGTTCAGCGAAATATGACGCGTCAGACGGCTTTTGACATCCGCCTGTTCGGGAAGGAAATCGGCATACTGCGTAATGAGCGAGACGTCGTCGAACGTCAATCCCTCCTGGGGAAACTTATCCATAAACGATTGTACATGGGCATTCAGGCTCATGGGGCAATTCTCCATCAGAACAGTTGAATCCAATGCCGCAAAAGTATGGTGACTGACGGGGACTGCGTCAAGCGATTTCAGTCTCGACACAGAGCCTTTCCATACTCAGGATGTTGCCATGACCCAGAAATCATTTGAAAGGAAAAAAGAGGAACGATCCGCGCTGTGGATCGAGTCCCTGGTCAAACTGGCGCGGGATCGCGGCAACAGCGATGCGGTTTCCAAGCGCGCCGTCCAACTCAGCCACCAGTTGAATATTTCGCCATGGATCGCTCTGGCCATCGCGGAGCGCCTGGTCACCTTGAAAGAGGCGCAATTACTGGATCGTGTGGGGCGATGCAAGGAATTGCAGTCTGCCATTCTTGACCGACACCGTACGATTGATGAACTCAAGTTCTTGATGCCTTATGCCGCCCATTTTCTGGCTGTGGAACTGTTGGATAGTCATGCTTCGATGAAATGGGATGCCCGTGATGTCGTCCGCATACTGGAGGGGTTGCTGGGGACTGAAAAGAAAACGGGTGATGATGAGATCTCGTTTCGCGTTCGTCTTCTGCCCCTGGAGTTCTATGCCTCCGCCGTTGAAAGGATCCTGGCGATCATGCGGCGTACCCGTTGTGATGTGGGGATGGCTTTGGATGTGGACGCAGGACGTACGGGAGAGCAGTTTGCCTCCGATTATATGCGCCAGAAGCGGAACCTTGAGATCGATGAGCGGCGATCCGGGGGGTTGGGCAGAAACAGGACGAGCACGGTATTCAGTGTCCAGAGGGCTAGACTCTGAATACAAAATACGGCTCGCCTCTTTCCGTTCTTAATTCACTTTCTTGGCTTCGCGGCGTTTGACCACGATTTCCTCGGCCAGGCCGAACGGAACGGCCTCGTAGTGCTCGAAATGCATGGTGAACGAGGCGCGCCCCTGGGAGATCGTTCGAACCACGTTTGAATACCCAAACATTTCGCTCAGGGGAACCATGGCGCGTATAACCTTGTATTCCGCCTGCTCATCCATGGAATCGATACGGCCACGGCGTTGACAAACCGAGCCTGTGGCGGCGCCCATATAGTCTTCAGGGGTCACCACTTCCACCGACATCACCGGCTCCAGAAGATGGGGTTTGCTTTCCAGAAACAGTTTGTGAAACCCGGCGCGGGCGGCTTCGACGAAGGCAAATTCATTCGAGTCAACTTCGTGGTAGGAACCATCGTACAGCACGACCCGCATATCCACCACGGGGAATCCGCCGACAGGTCCCTTGAGCATGGCCTTGATTACACCCTTTTCAACGGGCGCAATGAAGTTCTGGGGAATGCGACCCCCGCGAACCTCGTTGACGAACTCGAAGCCTTCGCCGGGGGCGAGGGGCTCGAGACGCATGCATACATGCGCATACTGACCTCGACCACCGGACTGTTTGACATGTTTGTATTCGCCATCGGACACGCAGGTTCCGGTTTCGCGATAGGCCACCTCGGGACGGCCCACCTGGGCGATGACGCCATATTCGCGTTTCATGCGCTCCACGAGCACTTCCAGATGGAGTTCGCCCATACCGGCGATAATCGTTTCCTTCGTTTCGTCGTCAAAACTGACCACGAACGTCGGATCTTCGTCCGCCAGGGAATGCAGGGAGTGGCTCAATTTCTCATCATCTGCCCGGCTCTCAGGCTTGATGCTGATCGAGATCACAGGGGCGGGGAATTCAATGGATTCCAGGACGATGGGATTGTCCTCAAAGCACAACGTGTCCCCGGTTTTGGTCTGTTGCAAACCTACGGCGGCCACGATATCACCGCACCGGGCAATATCAATGGACTCCTGGCGATTGGCATGCATCCTTAACAATCGGCCGATGCGCTGTTCTTTCTTCTGGGTACTGTTATAGACCGGTTTGCCGGACGTGATGGATCCCGAGTAAATCCGGATGAAGACAATTTTCCCCATGTGCTTATCCGCGGCAATTTTAAAGGCCAAGGCTGAGAAAGGTTCGCTTTCCGAATGCTTGCGGTGCACTTCCCCTTCGCCCACCTGCCCGATCACCGGCGCGATGTCGGCCGGAGAGGGGAGAAAGTCAACAACCCCGTCCAGAAGGCGTTGCACCCCCTTGTTTTTGAAGGCCGATCCGCAGTAGATGGGGATGATTTTTCGGGCGATGGTGGCTTTCCGCAGGCCGTCCATGATTTCCGAGTCCGAGAGATCGCCAGTCTCAAGAAACTTCTCCAGAAGCGTGTCGCATTGCTCCGCGCATTTCTCAACCAGGAAGGCGCGCCATTTTTTGGCTTCGTCCAGACGCTCCGCCGAGATGGGAACCTCAGTCCAGGTCTGGCCGCGATCCTGCTCGTTGTAAACAATCTCCTTCATCTTGATCAGATCGATGATGCCGGAGAAACTCTCCTCCTTGCCAATCGGTATGACAATCGGGACGCCATTGGCGCCCAGAATGTTCTGGATTTTTTCAACCACGCCGAAGAAGTCTGCCCCCGTGCGATCCATCTTGTTGATGAAGGCGATTTTCGGGACGCTGTACTTCTCGCTCTGACGCCAAACTTGTTCGGATTGGGGCTGAACCCCGCCCACGGCGCAGAATAAGGCCACGGCGCCATCCAGCACGCGCAAGCTGCGTTCAACCTCGGCCGTGAAATCCACGTGCCCGGGAGTGTCGATCAGCGAAATGCGATGCTCACGCCAGTGAGTGGTGGTGGCGGCGGAGGTAATGGTAATTCCGCGCTCCTGTTCCTGATCCATCCAGTCCATGGTGGCCGCTCCATCATGAACTTCACCAATTTTATGGGTCTTGCCGGAATAAAAGAGAATTCGCTCGCTACAGGTGGTCTTGCCCGCGTCAATGTGAGCCATGATACCGATGTTTCGAACTCGTGACAAAGGAACTGTATCTTCAGCCATATTATTACCTCAAGCCGTTGCGTTCCCCGGGAATCATTCCGGGATTAAAAAAGCCGGAAATATGACGGTGCAGGGGGGGGAAATCAAGTATAATAATGTTAAATTGATGTAAGAACAATGCGAAAGCCTTGACGACCACGACGGGAGGTGGGAAAAGGAGGCATGAATACAAACCGTTTGAGGGAGGGATATTTTAAATTCTCCCCCCGTTTTGTCGGAACCCGGCGCTTCACGCCCGAGTGTCTTGGCGGATTGAACCGGTGGCGTGACATCCTGTTCGAACTCAAGTTGGTGGGCCAGTACTCGGAGGGGGATCTCAAGGGGGTCGGGTACGGGAATCTGAGCCTCCGAACCCCGGACGGCTTTATCATTACCGCGACCCGAACAGGGGCGCTTGCCCGGCTTGGTTCTGAACATTACACGGAAATTACCGCCGTCGATTTGGCTCATAATACCGTGGACTTCCTGGCCGCGACCCCGGATACGACTCCTTCGTCGGAATGCATGACGCATGCCATGTTCTATAAGGCGGATGCAGGAATCGGGGCGGTACTCCATGCCCATCACTTGGACGTCTGGAAACGTATTCTGAACCACGTTCCCACCACGGCGCCTGAAGTTGAGTATGGAACCCCGGCGATGGCGAATGAAATCCTGCGTTTGTACCGTGAAACGGAATTGCCGCTCATTAAAGTGGCGGCAATGGCAGGTCACGAGGAGGGTTTTATTGCCTTCGGACGCGATCTTGACGAGGCAGGCGCCATTCTTCTGTCAGCCTATCGAGGCTGACCGGAGGCCCCCCCTGAGGCCATCTTCGCCACCTGCC
>JBAWZH010000075.1:0-11399 GCA_037143135.1 bacterium | reverse complement strand
CCGTTGTTGAAGAACGACAGGTCGAACTCTTCCGACGCCTTGGCCGTCCAGAGCCGGAGGTTGTTCACCGTATTGTTGCCGTAACCGGCGACAGGGAAATCGTAGGGCATGCCGATGATCGTATCGTAGTTGATCCAGCGGGACGCATGGTGGCCCTGGTCATCGCGCTCGTCCTTCACTTCGCCTCCGAAATGGACGGGATACTGGTACTCGGGGCGCTCGATATCCCAGGGGGTTCCGTCTCGCAGCCAGTTGTCGGGCTCCTCCACCTGTTGCCCGTCGCGCAGCGACTGGCGGAAGATGCCGTAATCATAGCGAATGCCGTAGCCATAGCCGGGCAGTTCGAGGGTGGCGAGGGAATCGATGAAGCAGGCGGCGAGGCGGCCCAGACCGCCGTTTCCGAGCGCGGCGTCGCGTTCGAGATCCCGCAGGTAGTTCCAGTCGAGGCCCAACTCAGCCATCGCCTGCGAGACGATCTGGTCGAGTCCCAGATTAATGACATTGTTGCCCATGGCCCGGCCGATGAGGTATTCCAGCGACAAATAATACACGCGCTTTACGTTGCGGGAGACATAGGTCTGGCTGGTCTCGATCCAGCGGCCTACCAGTCGGTCACGAATGGCCATGGCGAGCGCGATATAGCGGTCATGGTCGGTGGCGGAATACTGATCCCGGGCCAGGGTATAACGAAGATGATTTTCAAAACTCAGTTTCAGGGCCTCAACCGTGTCGAGGGTTCGATATTGGCGGAGATCGTTGGAAACGGGGGATTTCTCGGTTGCATGGGCCTTGGCTTTTTTTCTCGACCCCCCCGACTTTTTGTTCGTCGCATCCATATTAATACGTCACTTTCTTGCTGGCATTGTCGATTCCGTCCCTGACACTAGTCCAGAGTGGGCCAAAAATCAAACCGGAAACCGGGTTATCGGTGCAATAATCCGGACGGAGGATGTGAGTGCGTAACCACCGGAACCGTCTTGGCGGAGTTGGCGCCGGGGGACAGGGCTCGCCGGATGGAATCGGCCAATTGGCGAAGGACAATGGGTTTCATCAGGATTTCCCGCACGCCTTCGCCGAGGAGATCCCGGTCGGAAATGGTTTTGCTGAAGCCGGTGCAGATGATGACCGGGATCTCGTTCCGTAACAGGTGCATCTCGCGAACCATTTCAATGCCGGTCATTCCCGGCATGACCTGGTCGCTGATAATCAGGTCGAAGCGGGTCGGATCTTCCTTGAACAGCGTCAGGGCTTCGTGCGGACGCGAGAAGGTCGTGACCTGGTATCCCAACGACGTCAGCATCTGATTGACCATGGCGACAATTCCCGGTTCGTCATCCACAAACAGGATCCGTTCCGTCCCCTTGACCAGGGGCATGAGGACGGCGGGCGTCTGCTCTGCAACCTGTTCCATCAGGGGCAGGACAATGTGGAAGGTGGTGCCCTTGCCGACGGCGCTATCGACCGTAATGGCCCCTTGCAGGGAGGCCACGATCCCGTGAACCACCGCCAGTCCCATACCGGTTCCCTCGCCGCTCTGCTTGGTGGTGAAGAACGGTTCAAAAATGCGATCCAAAACCGCCCGCTCCATGCCGTGGCCGGTGTCACGCACGTAGATCTCAACATAGGCGCCATGCCGCAGTCGCGCCAGCGGCCCCCGGGTTCGGCTGTCCACAACGGTTTGAGTCAGACCGACTTCCAGCACGCCGACTTTGTCTTTCATCGCATGCAGGGCGTTGGTGCACAGGTTCATGATGATCTGGTGGATTTGCGTGGGATCGGCCTTCACGATGTCCCGCTCCGCCTCAATGGTCGTGAGCAGTTCCGTGGTCGCGAGGATGGAGCCCCTTAACAGTTTCATAACCTCCTTGACCAGCGGGATCAGGTGGATGGGTTTGACTTCCTGTTCAGACTGTCGGCTGAAGGTCAGGATCTGTTTGACCAGTTCCTTGGCGCGGTGACTGGCCTTGAGCACCTCATCCAGATTGGAAAAAACAGGGTCATCCGGGTTGACGGTAGCGAGCGCCATTTCCGTGTACCCGATGATGGGGGTCAGAATGTTGTTGAAGTCATGGGCGATCCCGCCCGCGAGAGTTCCGATTGCCTCCATCTTCTGGGCCTGGCGCAACAGGCGTTCGTGCTGGTGGAGCGACTCTTCAGCGCGCCGACGGTCGGTGATATCCTGGATCTGCAACATGAACCCCTTGGGACTGTAGTCGGCATTCAGACCCAGATTGGTGATGAGTATGTCGAAATGACACTTGCCGGTTCGCGGCGTGACGTACCGTTCTTTCTTTCTGACCTCATCAAAATCGATGACCGCCTCGTATCGAACCGTTCCGCCCTTCAGCAAGGTGGTCTGGGCTTCGTTTGACAAATCGCCCGAGTCAAGCAGGCGGGTTGACGCGAAGGAGGATCGTTCGCTCAGACCGAACATGGCCAGGGCGGACTGGTTGACTTCGGTCACCTGGCGTTTGGGATTGTACAGGGCCACGCCGATAGGGGAGCGGGCAAAGAAGTCGGAGAAGCGCCGCTCGCTTTCCTTAAGCGCCTGTTGGGTCTGGCGGCGGAGCGTGATGTCGTGGGTGGTGTAATATATCACCGGTTGGTCGTTGTGTTCCAGAATGCGGATGATGATTTCGACCGGGATTTCGACCCCGCTCTGGGCGCGTAGCGTGATTTCCGCCGACAGGGATCCCGCATCCTTCTCCTGGTTTCCCGCATCGGGCAGGCGCGCATTACGCCACTGGGACAGCAGTTTGGCGTAACGGGGGTTGCCGACCGTCTCTGGATTGACTTCGATATCCCTCAGGGATAGTCCGAGCAGTTCCTTTCGACTGTATCCAAGGCGAAGACAGGCGGTGTCATTGACTTCCAGGAATTTCCCTGCGCGCCCGGCGGCATCCACCCCGTGAATGAACATCGGGTCAGGCATGCTGTTCAGAAGCGACCGGTACCAGTCTTCCCGGCTCCGGGCCTCAACTTCCCCGCGCATGTGATCATCCACATTTTTCAGCAGTTGCCGGTTGGCGGCGACCATCCGCTTCGATTGTTCCAGGAAACGCTGACGAACCTGGGCAACGGTCATAAGCAGAAGCAGTCCGGATCCCAGAAGCCCCGCCACCACCATCATGGCCAACAGGGCGGACGAATGCGGAGGGTGATACTTCACCCATTTTGACAGGGAGTCGAAATACACGGAATGGGTGTCCTGCAACGCCGCCGCGAGTTCCTGATTCATTCCCTCGAGCAGGGGGTTGTTGACCGCGTGGAGCGCAGCCACATGAAAATTGACGGGCGGTGTCACCAGGGGGGTCGGATTCAGGCCGTACTCAATGCAGGTGTTATTCCCCTGAAAATGATCGATCAGTCCAACGTCCGCACGCTGGCTTCGAACCGCCTCAAACACATCCTCATAATTCTGCATCTCGATGATTTGACAGGTGATCTGGGCGCCTTTGAGGATATCCATCAAACGGGCGTAATGAATATCGCCGCGTAAAACGGCCACGGTTTTACCGGACAATTCCTGAAAAGAGGGACTTCGAAGCGGCTCGCGCGCGAATAACTGCCCGTATGAGGAGAGAATCCCGGGTGACGTGTAGTCCAGTAACTCGGACTTCTCCATGGGAAGCGGCGCGGGAACCATGAGGTCAATTTCCTTGCGCCACAGTTTGTTCAGGATCCCGACGCGGGAATCGGTGACGTAAGTGACAGACCATCCCCGTTTTTCGGCGGCGGCATTCAGGACGTCAATACAGAGTCCTGCGGGAACTTTCTCCGTCTTGCTGAACGTGGTCAAGGGCGGTTGAAGGTACACCCCGACCCGAACCGGAACGGCATGAAGAGGGAGAACGGCCACTATCACCAGAAAGGAAGTCAATATCACCGTTTTTTTCATGGTTCCGCAACCCAAGTCGCCCGCCACTCTAGCAAAAGGGCGAATTCCAACAAAAGAATTTATACTCTATGACCGCCCCTCGAGTTGGGCGATGGCCCGGCGCATGCAGTCGCCGTCGATGCTCCACCGTCCCGCGACGTAACCGGCCAGAAGGGCATTGTCGCAGACTGCGTTGATCAGGCGGGGGATTCCCTGCGAATGGCGATAGGCCAGACGGATGGCCTTCGGTTCAAATATCAACCGGCTTTCGGCCCCGGCGGTGGCGAGCCGGTGTGCAATATAGGGCCCGGTTTCAGACTCCTCAAGGGGTCCGAGGTGATAGCGAACGGTGATTCGCTGTCGGAGTTGGCGCAGTCCGGGATCGTTGAGCTTCTCGTCCAGTTCGGGCTGGCCGATCAGGACGATCTGGATGAGTTTTTGTTGCGCGGTTTCCAGATTCGAGAGCAACCGGATCTGCTCCATCAGTTTCGGGGTGAGGTTCTGCGACTCGTCAATCAGGAGCGCCACATTTTCCCGCGCCTCCATTCTGGACAGCAGGAACGTGTTGAGCGTCTGAAGAAGGGAAAGCATGTCCTTGCGGAGTGTCTTGAGTCCGAAATCCTGAAGGATAGCCCGGAGCATTTGTGTTTCGGTCAGGCAGGGGTTCAGAATCAGGGCGGTTTGAACCTGGCGCCCGAGTTCGGCGAGAACGGCCCGGCAGAGCGTGGTCTTGCCGGATCCCACTTCTCCGGTGAGTTGGATGAATCCCTTCCGTTCCCGGATGCCGTACATGACATGGTTGTAGGCCTCGCGATGCTGCCGCGACATGAACAGATAATGGGGATCCGGGGTGATGTTGAACGGTGGTTCTCTGAGTTTGAAATAAGTCAGATACATGTCAGGGATGGAGTGGGTCGCCTGCAAAACGCCAGTCAGGCCGGGTGTCGGGAGTGAGGGAAAGTTTCAGGAGGTCGGCCCGGATCAACTCAAGGGGAATGGCGTTTTCGGCGAGGAGGGCGTCATGGAAGTCCTGCTCGGTCATCAGGCCGCGGCCAACTGTCTCGCCGCGCAACGCCTCGAATTGGAGACTGCCCAGCATGTAGGCGGCCTGGTAAAGCGGCGAGAACCCGTCATCCATGAGCCGGCGCGCCTCGCCGGTGGCGCCCATGCGTTCGTGCCCCACCCGTTCAACCAGAAAATCGACGATCTTCGAGGGAGCCATCTCTCCGAGGTGAAACTTCAGGGACACCTCGACCCGCGCGGCGCGGGTCATCCGCCAGAACAGCATTCCCATGCGGTCCTCGGGCGTTTTCGCCCAGCCCAGATCCCAGAGGCGCCGCTCCCAGTACAAGGCCCACCCCTCAACATAAAAGGGCGTGCCAAAGGGGGTTCGATAACGGTTGTGGCGTGCGGCTTGAAAACGCTGGAGGTGGTGCCCTGGAATCAGTTCATGGGGAGTGACGCTTCGCGTAAAGTGCCTGTTATTGCCCCGCATGGTCATGAGTTTGTCATCATGATCCATCCCGTCCCGGGCATAGGCCACCATCATGGTCTGCCCATCATAGGCGGCATAGGGAATCGTCCTTATCGTCTCGGGCGACATCATGCTGAGGCGCCAGGTTTCCTCGCACAGTGGCGGAAGGGTGACCAGGTTGCGGGATCGGACGAAGGTGATGGCCTCGCGGGCCAGCGCGTTGACGAGCGCCGCCTGTTCACCCGGGGAAACAAAGTCGCGCTTGACCTTTTCCAGGGCCGCTTTCCAGTCGTCGCCGAATCCCATGTCCCGTGAGGCGGATTTCATCTCCCGTTCGCACCAGGCCAGTTCTCGCTGGCCGATGGCGAGGAGGGCCCTGGCATCGTAACCAATGAATTCATGACGGATCGCCTCGGCCAGGGCGGCTTCGCCCAGGGGTTGTCCGACAATGGGGTCGTCCTCTTTCCCCTTGAGGCCGGCCACCTCCTCGCGCAGGAGTTTCGCATAGTCGTCCAGCGCCTTCCCGGCGTCCTCATGGGGTTTCTTCAGCCACCAGGCAAAATCAGGCCGGGATCCGTCGTAGAACGCGAACCACTTGTTGAGTATGGCGTGCAGGCTGTCGGTGAATGAGGCGGCCCGGCGGGCGAGCGGAGCGGACAGGGTCAGCGGGGAGTTTGTTGGCGAAGGGGAGGTGGCGTTCGAGGCGACGATGGCGGTGTTGGTCTTCAGTCCTGCGGCGACACGCTCCCGGAGCGTTCTGACCTGCTTGATCAGTTCACTCACGCGGAGGGCGGCGGCCTGGCTGTCCAGGGGTTCGTTATTCAGCCGGGCCTGTTCGAGGGCGTAAAGGCCTGTGCGAAAGGCAAGGACGGTCTCGAGTTCAGTCCATTCCCTCCGTTCGCGGACAAGGTCGGACAACCCGCTTTCCAGGTCATTCCGGAGCAGGAGGTAGTCCACCTTGGAGGACGGGGCAAGATCCCGGAATGAAAGGGTCTTCAAGCGGGCGAGCCACCGGGTGTCAAGGGTCGTCAGGCGTTCGAGCCGGAACCCGGAGCCGGGCAGGTCGCAGGTGTTAGCCACATCTCGGTGATCGGCGACATACTCCTCCATCAGAGCGGGGAGTGAAACTTCGGGGACGTCAACCGCCAGGGCCTGGGTGACGACGACAACGGTTGCCAGGCAGAGCGCATAACTCAGAAACATCCGGTGCATGGGGCGAGAATAGCAGAAGCAACAGGCGCACGGCAACAGACTCTTGATCCTTCATGGTCAGGCGGGAATCTCCACCCTAACCTCGTGCTGGCTTCCCTCCGGTTGTATCGGGATGAGGTGATCCTTCAACAGCGTTCCGTCAAGTCTCACTGTAACCCGACGAACCGCCTTGCGGCGGCGGATGTCGATGGTGAACTCGGCGCCGCGCCAGCGCCGCCACACCTGGGCGTGACGCCAGGCGGCGGGAAGTTGCGGGTCGATTCGCAGACCGTTCAATTCGGCGCGAACGCCCAATAACATGGCGATGGCCGTACGGTAATACCAGGAGGCGGTTCCGGTGTTCGGGGCATGACTGCTGAGTCCCGCCTTTCCGGCGGCGGCGGTTCCGCGATAGAAATTGGGAATGTAGAGGGGAACTTGCCCGGCCCGCCGGATCGTGTTGTCAAATCCGCCCGGCAACAACGAACGGAGAACCCGGAACGCTCCCTCCGGGTCGCGCGCCACATAGAGAGCATAGGCGAAGAACGTCGAGGCATGACAGTAGACGGATCCGTTTTCGTTCCACCCGGGAATCTTCTGGGTCAGTTTGCCGATCCGTTCATCAAGACGGGTGAACGGCGGACCCAGAACCATGGGGCCGGCCGGAGCCATGAGCATGCGCTCCACGGAGCGAATCAACGTTCGGCTCTTCGCGGCATCGGCGGCGCCACACATGATCGCCCAACTCTGCGAGTTGAGGTAGATTTTGCCCTCTTTCCAGCGGGGTGTCCCGAAGGCCTCGCCCTCATCGGTGAAGCCGCGGGTATACCAGCGGCCGTTCCAGGCATAACGGTTGATCGCCCGCCGCAACGCGGCGGCTTCCTTGCGGTAACGGGAGGCGCGCTTGCGGTCATCCCGTGTCTCCGCCACTTCAGCCCAGACGTCGAGCGCCATGGCCAGTGCCTGTGATAACCAAACCGACTCGCCCTTTTCCTTCAGGCCGGCCATGTTGAGCGGATCATTCCAGTCGCCCTGTCCGATGCGGCACAATCCGCGCGCGGTTCGGTCGCGCAACAGCCATTCCAGTCCCAACGCCACATGGTCAAACAGTGTGGCGGTCTGCTTCGGATCATCGGCGAAGGGAATGGACTCGTCCAGGATTCCGGTGTCGCCGGACTCGGCCATGTAAAAATGGAGCGCCGACGGTCCCCAGGAGTTGATGTCCTTGTGCGGGATGCTGTTGATCGGAACCTGAGCCACACCCTCCGCAAAAGGCATGCCGTGGGGGAGCCAGCCGTTGCGGTGCTGGTGTGTCCAGATGCGCGTGAACCACTTCCGTGACGATGCCGGATCGACATACACGCCGCCCATCGCGTCCTGGATGGCGTTACGGCCTTGCGGCGCCATGCAGTGGCGCAAGGTTCGCACGAGCATGAGCGAACGCCGCGACTGCCAGTGGTTGATGTAATGATTGAAATCGCTGTCGGGGGTGTTCACGCGGACGGACGTTGCATACCGCGACAGAACACCTTTCGCGGCGGCCAGTGCGCGTTCCATTCCGCCCTTCCGGAGAACTTTCCTCGCGACCCTGACGGCGTCCCGGGTCGTGTGCGCCGGGCCGAAGGCAAAGCGGAACGTGCGGCTGCGGCCCGGCGCCAGATTCAGGCGGTACTGGAAGACGTTCACCGTGTCCTCGTTCGCCGTCTCCCATTCATTTCGGGGACAACCCAGGCGATGCTGATGCAATTGAGCCGGATCATGGAGTCCACGTCCCCCGGTGAAATCAGCGCGGCTCAGTTCCCAGGCGTCCGGCGGGGTATCACCAAAGCAGAACACGAGATTGGCGCGCTCACGGATGCGGTAGAGATCCTCGACTTTAACGTAATAGTCGAAATGCTCGTGAATGGCGCCGTTCATGTCGGGCATAAATACAGCCCGCTGGGTCAGATAAGACCGGCGCCCCACGGGAAAATAGGAGAACAGGGACAAGGCCCGCCTCCGCTCCGAACGATTGGTGAGGGTCACGCTCCAGACTTCGACCAGGTCGTCCGGCGGTATGACGAGGGTCATCTCCGTTGTTATGCCCCGCGTCGTATTGGTCCATTGCAGATCGGCTGTGCCAATGGAAAAATCGAACGACTCCGGATCGACCTGAACCGGGTCGTAGGGTGCGCTCCAGAAACGGCCATCCTTCTCGTCGCGGACATACACGCAACGCAGGGGATCCGCGTACGCAGTCATGTTCGGCTGGAGAAACCCGTTTGCCAGGACGCGGCCCCGCTGATCCATCTGGATGGCCAGGCGGTCGTTCCACAGGTCGGCATCGGCGGTGGCCAGGGCGTGGACATCGCGAACATGGTAGCGTGCTCCGTCATTCTCGAAACCGTATGGGTTTTTCATGGTGCGGCACTACTACCACAACACCGCGCGAAATGGCCAGCGTATTTGATCCTCCTTGCGATTCAGACAGCGGTTGCGCCCGGACTCCCCCGTCCGATCCTCCGCCCCCTTCCCACTCTCTGAAGCGCAGGTGGAGAAAAATTGTTGATTCTAAAGTGGCGTAAGGTATTGTATGCGGACTCTTTTCCGTATGACTTTACGTAGGAAATCCACGGCGGGATAGCTCAGTGGTAGAGCAGCGGACTCATAAGCCGTTGGTCGTGGGTTCAACTCCCACTCCCGCCACCATCCTTCGTCACCCCTGTCGGATCACGTTCATGGAGGATCTCGGACTCAATGCGATCCAGCCAGGAGTGGAAATCGTCGAGATCAAGAGGTTTGCTGAAATACCGCGTTCCATATTTCGCCACCCGAAGCAGGACGGTTTCCAGAAGCCCGTTTCCGGAGATCAGGGCGAGATGACGGCAACGACACCCCTTTTTGATTGAGGATTCCAACAACTCGACTCCATTTATGACCGGCATATTGAAGTCAGTGACGATCAGATCCGGGCACCCTGCCTGGAGTGAACAGGGACACACGTTGCACTGATACAGGGGGCAATGAACGGGATTCTCATAGGTTTGAACCTCATACCCCCGGCGCTGCAATACATGTCGCAAATAGAACAGCGAGGCCGGATCATCATCAATGACCAACGCTTTTTGGGAACGCATGGTATTCTCCCTCTCCCCTCCAAGGAGCACTGATTATCAATGCCTGGTTTCTGAAGGGGATTCTAGAGAGACACCCTCTCCATGCCTATCGGGGAAACCCTGAATTTGCATCAGGGTTATCCCTATTGATCACGTGGCCGGTTCGCGCCGCGCCTGGAAGGCCTTCTGGTCTGTCATCAGGGCGATGTCCGCCGCGCTGTAGCGGTCGGCCTCGCGAAAGGCCTGTTTTTGTTGGGCCGAGGCCTTCTTAACATCGAACATCCATAGCCAGTCAGGGTAGTCCTCGTGACGTCGGACGGCGGGGAACACGCGGGCATCCCACAGACTGCGTTGGGTTGCCGGATCCCCGGGATCCCAGACGACCTCCGGCGGGAGTCCGGCCGCCTCAAGCCATGCGAGTAACGGGAGACCGCAGAATGTGCCGCCCTTCTCCGCGCTATCCTTGAACGTATCGGTGATTCCGTAACACCTCACGAAATGAACAAGGGCGCCGTGTCGGTTGTATCCCGGCACAATGTCCAGACAGGCGTTGGCCGGTAGCGTCAGCGGGGTTGTGATGTCGGCCCCGACAACGACATTGTGACCGCTCAAGCGCAGTGTCGAGGAGAGTGTGCATCCTTCCACCCAGGAGTCGGGGCCGATGATTTCCGCCTGACCGGTCAGGCGCGTGTTCAAGACCAGTTGGGTGGTATGTGGCGGCAGGCCCCTGTCATGTCCGAGCAGTTCGAGCCCGCTGGTAATCAGTTGCCGGGTTGTTCCGAAGTGCATGAACCGGCAGGAGGGAACCACCTGAAGATGGAATGGAATGGCGTTTAGCGCCCGGAAGGGACGCTCCAAAGCCGGATTATCCCACAGGGATCCGCTGTCACGAACGCTGCGGACATAATGCTCGAAGGTGGCCTCCGAACCCAGGGCGCAACAGACTTCGCGATACAGATCCAGTCCTTTCGACAGGATGAGCGCCTGGATCCCGGGCGCCCACTCGTACCGTCCGTCGGCGCCTTGAACCACGTCAAAAGCCTCGAGCAGGCGGAGCACCGATGCGGCGTCAAAACTCATGACGCCCATATCCAGCGCCGACAGACCGTCGGTGTTGAGGGCGCCGGATCGCCTCTGAGTTTCGGGAGTCGGCTTTTGGAGATAGCATCTGACGCAGTGGCCTTCGGATACGAATACCCCGTGTTTGCTCGACTGTTCGGGGGTGTCAAAACACGCGAGCGCTGTCAGGCCCGGCAGATCGAGTCGTACAGAGCGGGGATCATAGTGAAGCAGTACATCCCCTGAGGCGACAAGAACCTGCCCGGCGTTGACAGGCGGGGCGGGGAGTTGGAGAAAGGACGGAAGCAGGCGGTCAAACAAAGTGGATGCAGACCCGGATGCAAGCGTTCCGGGAACAGGAATGAAAATTTTGCCGCAGGGCCCATAGGCGGGCAGTCGGCGGGAGTCACCCCCGGCATGAATGATCAAGACGCGAAGACGCCGAAGGGTCTGTCCGATGGCCTCGGGACGGCCCGCAGGGTTGGGTCGGGCTTTCTGTTCCTGATTCAGAACACGCAGGATGCAAAGTAACGTGCTTCCTCCGCTCCCGATACGTTTCCCTTCAGGGTCGGTTACCACGATGACGTGTCGGAATTGCGGCAACAGGCCAAGGCGTTGCCGATGCGAAAGGTGCCTTTCATAAGCGGCGCCCTGAGCCTCATTGGAGGCGGTGACGATCAGGTAATCCCATGTTCCGGAAATC
>JBAWZH010000074.1:0-11479 GCA_037143135.1 bacterium | reverse complement strand
CTGGTGGTTTGACATCCCGTTTTTCTTTTGACTATGGGTAAGGTAAAGCATACTTTTTCACAAATAGGGAGGACTCCATGAGCGACGATACCAAATTAGAAGAGGGTGGCATACCCCCGCGCGTAACGATCAAGGTTCCGGGGCAGAGCGGCGAGGTTGTCTCGGCGGGCGCTGGCAAGAAGAAGACGACCCGGATTGCGCTGGATCAGGTTTCAGCGGAGTCCGGTGCCGTTCAGGGGGCTCATGTGGAGAGTGTGGGAGTGGCCTCAAAAACGATTCGTCTGGCTCCCGTCGTGACCAGTCAGACAGCCGTTACGCCTCTCCCGTCAATAGGCAAGGCATTATCGGGTAACTTTTCCCCAGACGATGGCAAAAGGCAGACATCCCGGATTCCCCTCGAAGCCATTTTCCCGGGTATGTCGCAGTCAGGAACTTCCGGCATGCCGTCATCCATTCCCAAGACGATCAAGGTCAAGCGTCCCATGATCTCGCTCAGTCCGAAAATGGATGTCGCGACTGCGGGAGAGTCGGTTCAGGTCGTTTCAGAACCGTCCTCCTCTGTATCCGCAAAGAGCCAGACGGCGCGGGTTGATGTCGTGCCGGACACGGCGCCGGAGGCTCAACAAACCCAGAAGAAGACGATCAAGATCCGTCGCGCAGACGGCGATCCCAGTGCGGCTGAACCCCGCAGCGTCTCCATTGCCAGAAGTGGCGAGGACTCTGCAATGGCGACGTCAAATCAGGTCGCGCGGCCTCACGGCGTATTTATTGGAGTTGCTGCGGCGGCCTTAATGGTTTTGGGTTTTATGATTTACGTTCTGGCCGCCCAGGCCTATCCGAGTCTGGGATGGTCTCTCTAATCGTTCTATGGAGTCTTCATCGAGGGAGATTGATCAATGGCAAATTCACAAGTGATCAAGATTACGGGCGAAAACTGGAAAACCGATGTGCTTGAGGCAACCCTGCCTGTCGTGGTTGACTTCTGGGCCGAGTGGTGCGGGCCGTGCAAGATGCTCGCTCCCGTGTTGGATGAGATATCCGCGGAGATGGCCGACAAGGTCAAAATCGCCAAGGTTAATGTCGACGAAAACCGTGATCTGGCTGCTCAGTTTAATATTCGTTCCATCCCGTGCCTGCTCGTCTTCAAGGGCGGCCAGGTCAAGGGCCAGATGGTTGGGGCTATGAACAAGACCCAACTCAAGGATAAACTCTCCGCGTATTTGTGATCAAGAATTGTCTGGCTATAATCACCGTATTTAATTAGTCTTCTAGTAGCTAATTATTATACAGGGTGATTCATGCTGGCTAAAATCTATAGTGGCGCGGTTTACGGGGTGGATGCCTACCCTGTTGAAATTGAGGTTAACGCGGGCCACGGCGATCCCAGTGTCGTCATCGTCGGTCTTCCTGATACGGCGGTCAAGGAAAGCAAAGACCGGGTTCACACGGCCATCAATAATTCCGGATTCCGGCTCCACGCCGGCCGAACTACCATCAATCTCGCCCCTGCCGACATTAAGAAGGAAGGGCCATGCTTTGACTTGCCCATCGCTATAGGAATGCTGGCCACCCAGGACAACCTTCCTGCGGAAAAATTGCGTGACTATGCTATGGTCGGGGAACTTGCCCTGAGTGGCGAAGTCCGCCGAATCAAAGGTGTTCTACCCATCGCCCTGTCGGTCAAGAAGTCGGGCCGACTCGGCTTTCTCGTACCCGCCGATAATGCCGAGGAAGCGGCCGTGGTGAAGGGGTTGAACGTCTTTCCGGTTCATAACCTGCGCGAGGCCGCAGAGTTTCTCGCGGGGAAAACGGTGATTGAACCCTATGCTGTCGATATAGACCAGACCTTCTGTATTCCCGCCGAACATGAGGACGATTTTATTGATGTGAAGGGCCAGGAAGTGGCAAAGCGGGCGGCGGAAATCGCCGCAACAGGGGGGCACAATTTGCTTCTGATAGGGGCGCCGGGAACCGGAAAAAGCATGATCGCCCGACGCATTGCCTCGATTTTGCCCCCCATGACGTTAGATGAAGCTCTTGAGAGCACGAAGATCCACAGTATTGCGGGAACTCTGGCCTCACACCAGGCACTTGTCGTCAGGCGCCCTTTCCGGTCTCCGCACCACACCATTTCGGACGCAGGTCTCCTGGGCGGGGGGAGTCACCCCATGCCGGGCGAGGTCAGTCTGGCACACCGGGGGGTGCTTTTCCTGGACGAGATCCCGGAGTTTCACCGAAGCGTTCTGGAGGTGCTCCGGCAGCCTTTGGAGGAGGGGCGTGTGACCATTTCCAGGGCGGCGGCCACGGTGACCTTTCCCTGTCAGTTCATGCTCGTTGCCGCCATGAATCCCTGCGCCTGCGGTTACTATGGAGACCCCAAACGCGAGTGCCGATGCAAACCCACTCAGGTTCAAAACTATCGCAATAAAATCTCAGGACCGCTTTTGGATCGAATCGATTTGCACGTTGAGGTGCCGTCCGTTCGCTATCAGGATCTTTCCGGGATAGCGCCCGGTGATAGTTCTGCCACGATCCGGGCTCGGGTTGTGCAGGCGCGCAATCTTCAGCAGGAACGTTTCAAATATTTGAAACGCATCCATAACAATGCCGCCATGCGCACCAAGGAAATCCAGAAATTCTGTCAACTGGGGACGGATTCGCAGACGGTGCTCAAAATGGCGATGACGGAATTGAATTTCAGCGCCCGCGCCTATGACCGGATTATCAAGGTTGCAAGAACCATTGCGGATCTTGAGGGGACGGATCACATTCAGTCCCACCAGATGCAGGAGGCGATTCAATACAGGACACTGGATCGCGAATTGTGGGTGTAGCGCCTCTTACCGCCTGCCGGCGAATGCCGCCGCATGAGCCTCGCGCTCGGCGAGTTCCAGATCGTAATCCGTCATGATTCGAGCCAATTCCTTGAACGTGATTTTGGGCTTCCATCCCAGTTTCTTTGTGGCCTTTGCGGGGTCTCCCAGCAAATAGTCGACTTCGGCAGGCCGGAAGAAACGAGGGTCGATTTTGACGAAATCATGCCAGTCAAGATTCAGCCGGGTAAAGACCTCGTCGAGGAACTGGGCGACACTGTATGCCTCACCCGTCGCCACCACGTAATCATCGGGTTCTTTCTGTTGTAACATCAGCCACATGGCCTCAACGTAGTCACGGGCATGACCCCAGTCGCGTTTGGCTTCCAGGTTGCCCAGGTACAGATCCTTCTGCATCCCCACCTTGATACGGCCGGCCGCGCGGGTAATCTTGCGCGTTACGAAGTTCTCGCCCCGACGTTCGCTCTCATGGTTGAAGAGGATGCCGTTGCTTGCGTGCATGTTGTAGGATTCCCGGTAGTTGACCGTCTGCCAGAAGCCGGCGACCTTGGCTACGGCATAGGGGCTGCGGGGATGAAAAGGGGTGGCTTCGTTCTGCGGGGGTCTGGCGGCGCCGAACATTTCAGAGGAGGATGCCTGATAGAAGCGGACATTCGACCCGGTGATACTGTTGTAGTCCCGAATGGCCTCCAGAACCCGCAGGACGCCCAATCCGGTGACATCGGCGGTGTACTCTGGCTGGTCAAAGGAAATGCGGACATGAGACTGTGCGGCCAGGTTATAGACCTCGTCGGGATTGACCTTAGTCATCACATGACGGAGCGACGAACTGTCAGCCAAATCGCCGTATTCCAGATGCAGGGCCTTGTGCGAGTCCACAATGTGATCAATGCGGGTGCGGCTGATGGAACTGGATCGCCGCACAATACCGGTGACTTCATACCCCTTCTCAAGCAACAGTTCCGCCAGATAGGATCCGTCCTGCCCGGTAATCCCCGTAATCAATGCCCGTTTTGGGGTAGTCATGTCACTTCGCTGTGGTTGGGGTGATATCGTAGCCATCCACGGTACGTTCCTTTTTTACGGCGGCATCGAATTCACCCCGGGGACAACGCATCAGGATATAGATATCATAGAATCGAAGGGCGGTGTCGCCATCCCAATACCGCGCCCAGATACTCGGGCCGTATTGCCAGACCGTGTAAGTCAGAATGGCTTGATCGACATCGTGCAGACGGGTCTGCGTCGTATGCAGGGCTTTCGGGGTCAGGGTGGTCTTGGTCTCCACCTTGCCGGTATTGCGCACAGCCTTGTGTGAATTATCGATGATCTGGGGAACATTGGGCATTCCGCTCTGTGTCGAGGTGTACTTGTCATTCCGGTCGGTTTGATAGACATCGTCAGCGGTGACGCCGGCCCGCTCGGCCAGTTTCCTGAACGCGTCGTGACGGGCGTCATTGATGCCCTCCTCGAGGACGAGCGAATAGGTGCAGATACCGCTGGCATAGATAAAGTTGGTGGAATCAAAGCCGGGCGCCAGGGACGGATCGGCGACCCACTTCGGGGGAGCCAGCGTCCCCTCCACGACTTTCAGCGAACTGCATCCGGAGCCCAACATGGCAAGGCATGCGAGCGACAATAAACCCATGATTTTGAATTTCATATTGAAGTCCTTCCCGTACTATTTCACAAGATTGCGCCACCACTGGCCCACGCGACTCCTGGGCGGATCCGCCAGTTTGCTGTCCGACCATCCCTTTTCCCACATGCCATCCGATGCCCCGGACAAGGCTGATTTCCGCCGGGCGGATTCAAGTTCGATTTCCTCCGGAGAGTCAAGAACATAGGGTGTGATGAAGACAACGATTTCAGATCGTTTGTCGGTATCGCCGGAACTCCGGAAAGGGATTCCCAAGATCGGAATTTTCCCGATCCACGGGATCATCGACGTTGTTTGACCAACGGCGTTTTCGACCAATCCCCCGAGAATGATAGTTTCCCCGCTTCGCACGGACACCGATGCGGTCATTTCGCGAGAGGCGACAATGGGCCATTTGTTCAGGTTCCCGCTTCCATCACTGATGGACTGGTAGTCGCTGACGTTTTCGATTTTTTGGGCAATTTCCATAACGACAAATCGTTTGGCATTGATGCGGGGTGTGACCGTCAGGGTGGTTCCCACTTTGCGTGACTCAACATTGGGAACCGATTGCTGTTGCGTGCCGCTATACCCGACATAACTGGTTCCCTTGTAAAAATATTGCTCTGTGGATACGTCAATTTTCGCTTCCTTGTTGTCGGCGGTCATGATGACAGGGGAGGCGATAATCTTGGTGCGGCTGTCGGTTTGGGACATCTTAATGACCGCATCCAAGTTGAGGCCGAAGTAGGTCAGATAGTATGTCAAGCCGCCTACGCTGGGAATGCCTCCGTTCATTTGGGTGGCGTTGAGAGGAGTGCCGCTTCCGCCCCCTCCCGCGCCAGCGAACGAAAACAAGGCATCGCGCCCATGTCCAGCCGTTTTGTCGTAAGCAATCATGGATCGTTGCACCCAGTCCACCCCCCGTTCGAGATCTTTGCTGAGGCTGACTTGCATAATGACCGCCTCGATCAGCACCTGGGAGAGCATAATGTCCATGCTTTTGAGAAGATCCTTGATTGCCAGCATATCATTCTTACTCGCCATGATGATCAGGCCGTTACTGCGCTTGTCAGCCAGGATTTTGATATTTTCAGCGGAAAGTTGTCCGATTTTTGTTTTCCCCTCAACCCCCTTGGCGGCGGCCATCTTGCTTTGTTGTTCGATAAATTCCTGCAATTGGAAACTGCGGGGTTCCTCGGCAGGTTTGGGAGTTGTCCCCGTTGTGGGACTGGTACTTCCCGGGGTTGATGTTGGACTGGTTGATGAGGAGGTCTTCTTGGTCGGAGTTCCCTTGGTTGAGGGCGTTGAGGCGGCCCCAATCAGAGCATTGATCATGGAGGCCACTTCCTCCGCGTCCGCAAACTCGAGTCGAATGACCTCGAGGACGACATCCGGGGCCGTCGCCACATCGAGTGCGGCGACGACCTGCTCGAAGAATCGCATATTCTCCTTGCGCGTGATAATGATCAGGGATCCGGTTCGGTCGTCCGCAATGACTTTGACATTGCCTCGTATCATCCTGCCATCGTCCGATTCCGTTTCAGGGGTTACCGTACCAGGTGTAGGATTGAAGCGGGCGCGGATCACTCCGGGAAGCGTGACGGTCGTTGTGTCAACGCCCGGCGCTCCTGACTCTCTCATGCGCTTGACCGTTGGCTGCTTGTCCTTCTCCTTCTGGTCGGATATAATTTCCTCCAACTTGGTCTTGATTTCCGATGCTTTGGAATTCCGGATTTGAAGAATGTGGATTGAGTCCTTGATGTCCAGGGGTTGGTCGATTCGGATCAGAATATCTTTGATGCGGCTGATGTTCACGCTGGCGTCGGCAACAAGAAGGCTGTTAATTCGTTCCAGGGGAAGGATTTTCCCATAGGTATGAATCAACCCTTGAATCGCCTTCTGAGCGTCGGCAGGCTCAATATATTTCAGCGGGATGACTTCGCTCATCAGGTCGTCGGTCTCCGGATGGGCGATCTGATTTGCCTGGTTGGTCTGGATTTGCAACCCCTCGGCCGGCGCCGTGGCGATGGGGACGGCCTTGACGAACTTATCCCCCTGGTTGATCAGGGCGATATTATTCATGGCGAGAACCGTCTTTATGGCCTGAATCGCTTCGGGGATAGTCAGTTCCGACTGACTTCGCAGGGTGATGGTGGCGTTGACCGCCGGCGCCTGAAGGAGGGTGCGTCCCGTGAGTTCTGAACAATAATACTGAAGGACGAGATCCAGCGAGGTCGCGTTGAATTTGAGCTCCACCGTGCGGTTAGTATCGACTTTGGGCGTGAAGGCTTTGACGGGTGGCAGAGGCTTCAATTGTGCCTGTGAGGCAAGTCCGCAAAACAGGAGTCCTGCCAGCGGCGCCAGAATCGTCTGCATGAGTGTGATTTTACTGGGAAAGGACGTCATTTTTCGGGCCCTTGGTTTCGATTTTTTTGTCAACACCGGCCGGCGGAACCCGGGAGTATGAGCAGTACACCACGAATCCGCCTCGTAAAACCTTCTTTTCATTAGGAGAAATGATCAACTCGCTCACGTCTAAAATAACATCTTCTTTTTGCAGATCAAAGAGGAAACGGGTCAGGGATTCGAGTTTTCCATCCCATTTGCAATTGACGGAGACCTCGTACATATTGCCCCTGAGAGTTTCTTTTCCGGCCTCGCGGCTGATCAGGTTAAGTCCATTAGCCTTGGCCAGTCTCTCAATCAGGATTTGCAGATCGGTGGTGACGTCCTTGCCCTGGGGGTGGGTCGGAAGTTTCTTTTTCTGCTCCGCAAGTTTGGAGTCCCATTTCGGGGCCTGTGAAATCAAGCGTTTCAGGTTCGCCACCTGGCGTGCGGATTCCTGTTTCTTGGTGTCAAGAGAGTTCCATTCCTTGAGTTGGGGATCGACGAGAAGGTAGGTGACACCGGCCAGTGCCACAAAACCGGTGATCCAGATCAGTACCATTTCCCGGGATGAGACCTTCATGGTTTTTCACCTCCGGGCAGGGTACAGATGATTTTGAAGGATTCCTTGCCGCCAGCGGTGTGCTGGGTTCTGGGGAGTTCGGTGGAGACAAAGAGTTCCGACCGTTCCAGATCCTTCTTGAAGTCGGCCACCAGGGAATAGGCATCTGCCTCGCCGGTCATTTCCAGTGTCTTGTTCTTGCGGTAGTTAAACTGCCGGAGTTCAATTCCCGGGGGAAGCCGGTCGCAGATTTCCCGCAGGCACTCCAAACCGGAGCGGGAGCGATCCATGTATTTGATCAGTTCCTGCGTGCGATCCCGAATCGCCCTGACCTTATCGGCGGGCTCCTTAAGGGTGGTCAGTTCCATTTCCAGGTAGGAGAGAGTTTTCTTCTGATACTGGATACCCCCCAACAGAACAAGCATTCCAATGAGCCAAAGACCCGCAACCAGCGCGGTTGAGAACAACATACGCCGCCGGGTGATCCTCGCATTTTCAGCCTCCATCCAGGCAAGGGGCGCCAGATCCATCATGCCGCGGGTTCGGCGTTCAGCCCGGCGAAGAAGGCCTTCCGCCAACGGCGGGAGCGAGTCAAGGGAATAGAGATGCGTGACCGTGGTCAGGTGGTTTTTGAATTGTTTAACCAGTCGTTCTGGTTGTTCGCCCTTGTGCCAGATGGAAATCTCGGTCAAGGCACTGCCATCCCGCTCCAAGTCCAGTCCGGCGAGGGTATAAACCGTTTCCCTGGCGATTTCCTCATCGATTTCCTCGGGCGGCAGGTCTTCCATCCCGCTTAAGGATCGCATGGACACGGGGACACCGGTGGTGGTGACGATCATGTCGCAGGAGGCGTCCTCCAGAATAATCAAGACTTGAGAACCGGTTTGATGGATCTTTCCTGAATCCGTCAGCAGTTGCCACCATCCCAGCAGGTTGATATCCACCCATTTGGGTTGTATTCCTGCCTCCCGCAAGGCGTCGGCAAGCAAATTGACCGTATCCGTCCGGATCGCGCTCAGCAGCAGACGGCAACGTCCATCATGTTCCGCCAGCAGTTCGTACGAGATCGATGATTCGTCAACAGGGAAGGGGGAGAATTTGTCGACCTGGAGTTCTGCCATACTGGCGAGTTCCTCGGGATTGCCTGACGGCAGTTCGGCAATCCGTAGCAGTACCCAGGAGGCCGGGATGCCGGTGCTGACGGGGGCAGGCAATTTGCCGCATTTCTCGCGGATATCGATAACCAGTCGATCCCGGTCACTTTGCAGACCACCGAGAATGTTTTTCTGATTTTCGCCGGGATCAACTTCAGCCAGACGGGTGGTGACCGGCGAACGTTTGTCGCCAGTCTTATGCAATGTGGCCCACTCCAGGGAGCGGGCTCGCACGGCCAAACTTGTCAGGGCTTTTTCCGCCATACCTTGCTCTTACTTGTTGATCGCCGGCATGGATGTCCCCGATATTTGGGTTCCCAGCATTGCCGTAATTTTATACTCGACGCCATGCACCCGCCCCGTTGAGCGAATGCGCAGTACGGATGAGGCCGTTCCCACGAGTCCTCTCAACCGCTGTTGTTCCTCCGGCGTCAGTCTTGCCAGATCCGGAACCCGGCGAAACAAATTGCCTACGTCCGTGAAAAAGTAATCTTCACTCATTTGCGAGCCGCCTGTCAAACCTTCTCTACCCCCGGTTTCCCGCTCGGCGATAATGGCATCCGCCAAAGTCTCTTCAATGCCGGGCAAGGTCATGAGCACGCGTTTTGAGGCGGCGTTGATATTGACCTGTTCCCCGGTCTCCGGAATGGCGGTGAGCAAGTCGGCAATTCCGCTCATTACCGGACTGTTTGTTTCGCCTTCCTCGGAATAACCACCATACAGAATGGCATGTGTAAATCCTTTAATGAGAAGGAGTTCCTCGACGGTGTCCAGGTTTGCAGCCCCTGAGTTGGAGACCCTGTTTGAACTGGTCGAGAGCGACGTTGCGGCGCCTGTTTGACGGCTTGTTCTTCCTGACGTTTTTGAGCTATGGCCGCGGGCCTTGTAGGGCGGATCCAGACGGGAGTAGTAATCATCGGTCTCAGCGCCGTCCATATTGGGTTGATCATCCGGATCGCGCCAGTCGTTAAAGCAGTCGATTAAGCCGGGCCACAAGTCTTCGGGCACCCCGGTTAATTTAAATATCCGCTCCCAGTCATCATCCCTGAGCGCATTGATATTCCGGAGCGCGGGTTCGGGCAGGATATCCAGAGTGAATGATCCTTCCCCCAGGGTTTCGGATATCCCCGTGACGGCATATCCCTGACGCAGGCGTTTGGCATCCGCGTACCACCATTTGCCGCGCATTTCCTCGGAATCCAGCTTGCCCCTTACTTCCGTGCTGTGCGACAGCAGGGCCTGGGAGTATTCAATACCTGCCTTGGCCAGATATTCCGCCTTCAGTTTCTTGCGGACGTAAGAGACGATTTTGGCCTCGATATGCATATCATAGGCGAAGCCCCCGATCAGCACCGAGAGCAGGGCAATCACCCAGAGCACAATAATGAGCGCGGATCCCCGTTTCATCGCATTCCCCGTCTGGCGATGGGAATGTCCACCAGCCGCCGCATCTCAATGGGAGGGTCTCCTTCATTGAGGGGTTTGAGAAACAACGTGACTTCAACAAAACGGGGAAGATGATTGGTGAGGTCGCCGCCGGATTTGCAAGGGCCCTCCCATTCATCGAGCCATTCGATTTTGTCATCCTCAAAGCTATTGGTGGCCACGCGAATCCCCATCCCGACTACGCGATCCGAAAGAATTTCGGGCTCAATCCGGTCGGGTTCGAAATCCTCGGGTTGCATGTATTCATCGCCCCAGGCGGTATAGACGGCGCCTTCATGGCCGTTCTTGTCACGACCAATGAAGAACCGGATATGGTGAAAGGTTTTGGACATCGTCGAGTCGGAGCCGACCAGGTCGGATCCTTCCTTGACCCAAGTCATACTGTCCTGGGCGTTATTCCCCATCCCGCTCTTCTTGAGGATCAGACCATCGTCCCCATTCCGGTACCGTGCCGAACGCAGCGCCCCGGTGACCTGCTCGATGACAAAATCGCCCGCGTGCAGGTCTTTGCTCAGTTCCGTGCCCCGCTGCCATGCCTTGCTGACCGCGGCCAGCAAACTGAAGGCCGCCGCACAAACCAGCGTCATGATTGCCAGCGCCACAAGAACCTCAACGAGGGTGAAGGCGCGGGAAGACGTGATGAATAATGAGTGATGGCCGATTCCGGACAGCCGGAATTCTGAATGCCGACTTCCGGTTTCTGGTTTCTGGCGTCTGGTGTCCGGAGTCATCGTCTGATTACAATCGGCTCAAATCATTGGTATAATAGAAATACGACGTCACTTCCTCAAACGCATCACGGCCTTTGACGGACCAGGTTACCCGGTTGTGGATGACCACCAGATCCTCCTTGTCGGAATTGCGTTCAGAGGTGCGTTGGTAACGGTATTTCCCGGGATAGTCGATGGGGCCAACGGTGAGATTGATGGGTTTAAGATCCTTCTCCGTGCTTTTTTTTACCAAGAGGAGCGGGTATTCCAGTTCGCCTATTTCAAGAATACGACGGGCTTCATAATAGTTCTTGGCGGTACGTACCACGGCCAGGCAACGCGAGGTGGCTGTCATGAGCACCCCCGCCGCCACGGTCAGGATCGCCAGAGCCAAGAGAACCTCAATCAAGGTCATCCCCGAGGAGCCGCGACAGGCCTGTCTGTGAGTTCTGAAATCTGACATTTCAAAGCTCAACCCAGTCTTCACTCGCCCTCCCGTCTGACCTTGGGGGAGGCGACCGCGTCCACGGTGATGATCATGGCGCTCCCGAAATCATCCACGACCCGGACTTCGTAGGGGGTACACCGGCCATTGCTTTGATAGACCACCACGGCGGCATCATCCTGAGCCTTGTTCTTCTTGTGTTCAAGTGTCACATAATCAATATGGACGGCATCCAGTTGGCGGACAATCCGGACTGGAGGAAGGGCGCCTGCGGGTTCACTGGGCGGGGGCGGAGTATCGC
>JBAWZH010000073.1:0-11491 GCA_037143135.1 bacterium | reverse complement strand
CGGGAGTTCGATTCTCCCCGCCTCCACCATTTTGATTGGAGATTGATGATTGTTGTTTAAATTATGCGCCCTCTCATCACGGCCATCCGAACCCTCACCTGTATTCCCATCCCCGGTCGGGACTCGTCCTGTCTGGCGGATGCCCTGCCCTTCTTCCCGGCCGTCGGGCTCCTGATCGGCCTGGTGGTCTCAGGCGTCCTTTGCCTTCTCTCCAGTCACGGTTGGTTTGCCGGCGCCGGAATAGTCGCCATGATCGCCGCCGTCTGGATCACACGGGCCCTGCATGTGGATGGGTTGGCGGATGTCACCGATGCGCTGGGCGCCGGGCGCACCCGCGAACGCCGCCTGGAGATCATGAAGGATCCACACACCGGCGCCTTCGGAGTGACCGCCATCACAGGCGACCTTCTCCTGAAGACGGTGGCGCTGACCCATCTGGCTTCTCTTCAACAATGGGGACTCGTAATCGCCCCGTTCATCATCTCGCGCACGGCGCAGGTCATGCTCGCGGTGTCACTCCCCTATGCCCGGCCCGAAGGCGGTAAGGCCGGCGGCTTTGTGGAACAGGCGCGTCCACGGCATCTTGTTCTGGCGGTGACGGCCGCCCTGGCCATTTGTCTGGCCCTGTCAGGTCTGACTGGACTTCTCTTACTTCTTCAGGGTCTGATCGCCACCATCCTGCTCCGCATCTGGATGAAACGGGAGTTCGGAGGCGTCACCGGAGATTTGCTCGGAACCGGTAACGAGGTGATTGAAACAGGACTGCTTGCCTTCGCCGCGTTTATCAGCCACGCCACACTGTGACCGATTGTGATGACATCTTGTTCTGTGGAATGCTACTTCCGTCATGCGCCTACAGGAACGGTAATCACGACGCGTGTTCCCTGGCCCTTCTCACCAGTTACGGTGAGACTGCCCCCACAGTAAATGAGACGTTCTCGCAGGTGAAACAGGCCCAACCCGCCCGAAAAACCCGGAGTTGTTGCATCCTTCCCCGTAAACCCTTTGCCATGATCCGAGACGGTGAGACTCAACAAGGTTGCCTGCGGTCGTTCAACAGAAACCCAGGCCATCTTGACCCCGGCATGTTTGACGACGTTGAAAAGCAATTCCCGGATCGCCTGGAATAACAGGATGTTGAGAGGGCCGGGCACGGAGAGAGATTCATCACCAACAATCCTGACCGTCAGGCCATGCTTCTCCTTCATCCACTCCGCGAGCCATTTCAGGCCCGGCATGAGCCCCGCCTCCAGAAGAACAGGCGGACACAGACTCACGGTCAGTGATCGCGAGGCGTCAAGCGCCTCACCCAATATCGCAAGCGTATCATTCATGACACGCGTCCGCTCTTCCGCAGGCATCCGGCCGCCAAGCAGGCTGATTTTCATCGTGGCCGCCGCAATGGATTGCTGAACCTGATCATGCAGAATTCCCGCCACCCGTTTTCGTTCGCCCTCCTCCGCCCGGGTCAACTCCATCGCCAGCGTCCTGAGTTGAATCACGCTCTTATCCAGGGAGGCATTCGCCGCCTCCAGTTCCCGGGTGCGCTCCTCCACGCGCCGGGCCAGTGTCTCGGCAAAATTATAGAGCAGGGTTTCCGCCGTTTTGCGCTCGGTAATGTCACGGTAGATGGACTGGTAGGTGCCATCGGGCATCATCCGGGTTCGCAATTCAACAAACAGCATCTCTCCGTTCGCGCGCAAAATCTGCCGTTCCCGCACAACCGTCTCGCCTTTTTGCAGGAGATCAAACCGAAGGGGCTCCTTCGCCAGACTATCCGGCGTAAAAAGCACATCACGGATATGCCGGCCCACCAGATCCGCGCGTGTCAGGCCGGTAATCTCGCACATCCGCTGGTTCGCCTCGAGAATGATACCCTCATGCGAGCCCAACATGATGCCGTCCACCGCCAGGGCAATGAGTTCCCTGTACCGGCTTTCGCTCTGCTGTAGCGCCTGTTCAGCCCGGTTACGCTCCGTAATATCCTGGATCGTGCCAATCATGACAGTCGGCCGGTTCTCGGAATCGTATTCAAGATCACCATACCCATGAACCCAGCGTTCCTCGCCATCTGTGGCCCGGATGATCCTGTACTTCTTGTCAAACCGTTGATGCTGTCCGACAACCTCCCGGGTGAAATACTCGGTCATCATCTGGCTATCCTCCGGATGAAGAAGCGCCACCCACTCCTCATAGGCATGAAAACCCTTCGGGGATAATCCAAAAATCTCGTCCAGGATGCCGGACGACACAAAGACGCCCCTAGCAATATCCATGACATAGGCGCCCAATCCGGCAATCTGAAGCACATGACTCAGGAACTGCTCATTCTCCCGAATGATTTTTGTGATACCTCTCTTCATGCCGGTTTAGGAGCAGACCAAATTCACCCGCCTATGGCAATCTCCTAATATCCTGTTGTCCTAATATCCTGTAATATTCTCCCTGTTCAGGGTAATACGTCATGGAGGACATCATTCCGTGAACGAAACAGAACTCGATCAACTAGTGGAGCGCGTGCAGAACGGCGACCGGGAGGCCTTCGCGGAGGTGGTCTTTGCGATCCGCAAGGAACTTCGGATCTTCCTCTCCGCCCATGCGAGTTCGATCGACATGATTGACGAAGTCCTGCAAGCCACGCTCGTGATGTGTTACGAAATCATTCACAAATATGAGCGTCGGGGCACGTTTCTCTCCTGGGTCAAGGGAATCGCCAGGAACCTGTTGCTCAAGGAAGTCAGAACCCGCTCACGGTATGTCTCGCCCGATGAGGATCTTCTGGATCGGATCGTGGTCGAGGCCTCCGTGAACTCGCTCCAGGCCCAGGCCCGGGAAGAGGAGTATGTGGATCACTTGCGCGAATGCCTGAAACAATTGCCCGAGGAGTCGCGTCAACTCATCCAGCGCCGGTACTTCAACGGGATGTCGGTGCGCGATCTGGCGAAGGCGAACAACCGGACGGAAACCTGGACGGCGGTGGCGTTGTTCCGGATCCGGGATATCCTGCGTGTTTGCATGATGAAGGAGGTGGCCTTATGAACGAACGGGACTTCATCCTTCTGGTGGAAAAATATCTCGACGGCTCCCTCTCGCCCGAGGAGCGAGTCGCCCTCCGCGCCGAGGTTCAAACCAACCCCGCGCATCGCCTCAGTTTTGAAGAACAGGCGCGCCAGCACATCCGGATCCATGCCCAGACCTCCCGCCTGGAGTTCAGCGAATCTCAACATATCGCCATGATGGTGATGGACATCGCCGAACGACACAAGGATCCCAATGCCTTCATGGACGTCTTGCGTAAAAAGACCCTTCGCGAACATCTGGCGGCGTTGATCCAGGGGTTGCGCGCCGGCAGGGGAACCGTTGCCTATCGCACCGCCCGGGCGGAACTCATGCGGGTCTTCGGGCCCCTGTCCTTTTCCGCCGCCGTCAATGTGGCCCTGATCCTGCTCATCTTCTGCTGGGTTCCCTTTTTGCCGCCGCCCACCCACCCGATTCCCGAAGGCGTGACCGTCACCGTGGAGACGCCATCGCCGCCCGCAGATTTGGAACCGATCCAGGCGCCGGCCGCTGGCGAAGCACGGTCAACCCCCCATGAACGGATCATCCCTGTAATCCTCGCCTCCGCCACCTCCGCCACCCCGAAAACACCGGCGACAGATGACGGCATCGCCAGACCCTCGGAATACACCCGAAATACCGGCGTCGCACCCGAAGCGGCAGCCGCCCTGACTGACATGACCCTCTCTTCTCACGGGGCAAGCACACTCCCTTCGCTGGGAACACTGGACGGACGGGACGGGAGAAATCGGAAGAAGATCCTGGATCAGATACCCGGTTCTTCCATCACCGAACCGTGCGTGGAGAAGTCTCTGCGCTGGCTGAAGGCCCATCAATCCCCCGATGGCAGTTGGCCGGGTCAGGATCCTTCCGCGATGACCGGCCTCGCCCTGCTGACCTATCTGGCCCACGGGGAACTGCCGGGAAAACCGGAATTCGGTGACACCGTGACCCGCGCCCTCAAGTACCTGCTGGTCCGGCAGGATTCAAGGGGATATTTTTCCCGAAATGTCTATGCCCACGCCATCGCCACCTATGCCATCGCGGAGGCCTTCACCATGACCCGGATCGTTGACCTGAATGCCGCCATGGAAAAGGGCGCGCGAGTGATCCTGGATGGACAGCAGAGCGCCGGGGGATTTGACTATGATTACCAGAATAACCAGCGTTTTGACACCTCCGTCACGGGATGGCAAATCCAGGCGCTCAAGGCGACCCAGATCGCCGGAACTGAAATGCCGGGTCTTGCGGAGGGGTTAGCGCGCGCCACCCGATTCCTGGAAACTGACGCGTTCGCCCGCGATGGAAGCGGGTTCGTCTACGAGGGTAAAACCGGAATCCAGGCCGTAACAGGCGGCAAAACCTCAATGACAGGAGTCGGCACACTCTGCCTCCAGATGCTCGGGAAAGGCGCCTCGCCCCAGACCCGTAGCGGACTCCGAACACTCCAAAAAGCTGAGTTCGAGTGGCCTGAAACCGGAAAGGTCGGCGTCTATGCAGGCTATTATGTCACCCAGGCCAAGTTCCACGGATGGGACAAAACGGACTGGATGAACTGGAACCGGAAAATGCAACAGATCCTCGTCGCCCGGCAATACGAGGACGGACATTGGGAACAAGGGGATTACGAGACGGGATCCCATGTCTATACGACAACACTTTGCACCTTGATGCTGGAGGTGTATTATCGGTACCTTCCAACGTATGCGAAGCGACCGGAGTCGGCCTCGCCGAAGAAAACACCATCAGGAGATGTATCCGTCGATGTGCGATAAAACAGCCCGACCCGGCGTGTGGAGGGCCTGGCTAACACTCTTCCGCCCGCCGAACCTGTTTACGGCGCCCGGCGACCCGCTTGTCGGCGCGATGCTGGCCTCAGGCACCCTGGGCCTCTTGCCGCAGTGGCACTTGATCGGCGCCACACTGGGTGCCGCCCTGCTGTTTTATGCGGCCGGACTGCTGGCGAATGACTTCTTTGACCGATCCATCGATGCCCTTGAACGTCCGGATCGGCCGATCCCGTCCGGCGCCGTGTCCCCATTCACCGTGTTAGCCGTTGCCGTTGCCCTCACCCTGGCAGGCATCCTCCTCCTGGTTCTGGCGGGACGACCCGCCTTTGTCATGGGCCTCCTCTTGGCAGGCGCCTCGTGGTTCTATAATTCAACGGGGAAAAGAGTCGGCTGGCTGGCCCCACTCTCCATGGGCCTCTGCAGGGGACTCAGTTTATGGATGGGCGCTTGCACCTTCGGATTTCAGGGAGCCATGACAACAGACGTTCTGGTGTCAGTGGTCGCATTGACCCTGTTCATCGCCCTGATCACCGGGTTTGCACGGGATGAGGCAGCGTCCTCGCGGTCGGCGATTCCGCTCTGGCGGATCGGGCGTCTCCCGATCCTGCTGGCGGCTTGGTTGGCCTTCATTCTCCTGCGCTCCCCGCACACCGCGCCTCTGGCCTTCATTCTGGCGGCCATGTCGCTGGTCTGGGTTGTCGTCTGGGTCATCCAGATCAAACCGTCCGCCTCACCGCAGCAAATCCAGTCGGCCATAGGCGGCCTTATAAGAGGCCTTATTCTGACACAAGCCGCCCTGTGCGCATCAACCGGCTCAGAGGGTCAGGGCGCCGCACTGCTCTTACTGGCCGCCTTCCCGGTTTCCGGGTGGCTCGGTAGATGGTTTTATGGTAGTTGAGCAACTGAACATTATGCGACTGGAGAACGTTGAAATAGGCATGACAAACAAGCGGTTAGTAATCGTTCAGGTGGCGGGACTGGGATACGAGTTCCTGCGTCGGCAAGGACAAGACACCTGGCAGGGTCTGCAATTCCGGCCACTGGATTGCGTTTTTCCCGCCCTGACGTGCACCGCCCAGGCGTCGTTCCGGACAGCCCTTCCCCCGTCCGGCCACGGCATGATCGCCAACGGACTGTATCATCACGACCTCCGGCGGCCCCTGCTCTGGGAACAATCCTCCGGCCTGGTCTCCGGGCCCCGCCTCTGGGAGGCCTACCGGAAGCGGGGCAAACGTGTCGCCATGCTCTTCTGGCAACAGTCACTCGGCGAGGCCGTGGACATGATCCTCTCCCCTGCCCCCGTCCACAAACATGGCGGCGGCATGATTCCCAGTGTTTACAGTCAGCCGGATGGACTCTATGCGTCGCTTTGCGAGACACTCGGCAACCCGTTCCGCCTTCACCGGTATTGGGGTCCTCTGGCCTCCGCCTCATCGTCCGACTGGATCGCCAGGGCCACCGCCGCCGTACTCGCCGGGGGGGATCAGGCCCCGGACCTCTGTCTGACCTATCTGCCAGCCTTGGACTATGATCTTCAGCGCCACGGTCCCGGTCATGCCTCGGCAATACGGGCCTTGGCGGAACTTCTGCATCAACTTACCATAATACGAACCGCGGCGGAGACGCATGGTTATGATGTGATCGTCTTCGGCGATTACGCCATCGGGCCGGTCTCGGAGGCCATCCTCCCCAACCGCGCCTTTCACGAGGCAGGCCTGTTCAGAACCAGAACCGTGAACGGCATGTTATACCCGGATTTCCATACCAGCCAGGCCTTTGCCATGGTGGATCATGAAATCGCCCATGTGTATGTGACGGCTTCGAAACAGGCGGGTGTGACGGCCACGATCCGGGAATGCCTGTCCCGTTTGACGGGTATCGGGCAAATCCTCGGCCCCGCCGAAAAGTCCAGGGCGGGCATCGATCACCCGCACAGCGGGGATCTGGTTCTTGAGGCGAAGCCCGGCACCTGGTTTGCCTATCCCTGGTGGAGCACGAGGAAAGAAGCCCCTGATTTTGCCGCCCATGTGGATATCCACAATAAACCCGGCTATGATCCCTGCGAACTCTTTTTCGGTTGGCCGCCTGTCAGCGTGGGTCAGGATCCCTCGCGAATCAGGGGATCCCATGGACGAACCACGACCGACGCCAGGGCCGCCTGGGCCGCCACCTGTCCCCTGCCCGGGGCGCCGACTTCGTTGATTCAACTGGCGGAATGTGTGCGCCAGCGACTGGAGGCCGCGCCGTGAAAACCCGCGAGGCGACACGCACCCACACCTTTCACCAACGACTCACCGTGCTGTTTGATTTCCCCGTCGTGTTTACCCGGAACTGTTTTGCGCCCTCCCAACCCCTGCTCGCCAGGATGATCGACCGGCTTCATGAAAAACGGCGGCACCGCGTCATGGTTTGCCTCGACGCGAGCGTGGCGGCAGTCTGGCCCCGCTACGCCGCGCAGATCGGCCGCTATTTCAAGGCGTACTCAACAACCCTGGAACTGGCCGGCCCCATTGAATTAGTGGGCGGTGGAGAAAAGGCCAAGGACAATCTGACGGGCGTAACCCGGATGATCCGCCTCATGGCCAAACGGAATCTGGACCGCCAAAGCGTGGTCATGATCATCGGCGGCGGCAGTCTGCTCGACATGACCGGCTTTGCCGCGTCTCTTGTTCACCGGGGATTGCGTGTTGTCCGCCTTCCCACAACAGTGGCCGGACAGAACGATGTCGGGGTCGGTGTGAAGACCGGCATTGATTGGTGTGGCAACAAGAATTTTCTAGGCACCTTTGCGCCGCCCTTCGCGGTGATCAATGACCTTGATTTTCTCGACCTGTTGCCGGATCGCGATTGGATTGCCGGCATCGCCGAGGCATTCAAGGTGGCGTTGATCAAAGACCGGCGTTTCTTTGAGTTTCTCTGCCGCCATGCGGCGCGCCTGAGAAACCGTGACCGGAAGGCCATGGAAAAGGTGGTGCGGCAGTGCGCCCGGCTTCATCTCGACCACATTCGCGAGGGCGGCGATCCCTTCGAGACAGGAAGCGCCAGGCCGTTGGATTTCGGACACTGGTCGGCGCACCACCTGGAAGTGCTCTCACACTATCGCCTGCGGCACGGAGAGGCCGTCTCTATCGGCATTGCGTTGGACTCCTATTATGCCATGAGGACGGGATTAATCTCTGGGAAAGTCCTCTGCGCACTGCTCACAGGCCTGCAGGAGGCCGGCCTTCCGGTCTGGCACCCTGTTCTCAACTCACGCGACACGTCCGGCGTCCTGTCCATTCTGACAGGTCTGACGCGGTTCCAGGAGCATCTGGGCGGCCCCCTGACCATTACCTTGCCGTCCACCGTGGGTCATCGGACAGAGGTTCACCGCATCGATCCAGCGATCATTGAGGACGGCATTCGCTTTCTCTCCACGCTTAGGAAAACCCCATGATTATCAGGAACATGCCTCCCTTGCACCTGACATACTGCCTGAATGTCCACCCTGGCGAGACCTGGGAAGAGAATCTTGCGGCCATCCGCACCCATACCCTGGCCGTTCGGGATCAAGTCGCCCCCGGGCGGACCTTTGGACTCGGCTTGCGGTTATCCCGCCGCGCCGCGGAAACCCTGGGGAATCCGGAGGTTCTGGCGGATTTCAAGGCATTCCTGAACGCTGAGAATCTCTATGCCTTTACCATAAACGGGTTCCCCTATGGCGCGTTTCACGGGCAACCGGTCAAGACCGAGGTTTACCGTCCGGATTGGACCACGCGTGAACGTCTTGATTACACCCTGTTACTGGCCAAAATCCTGGCCCGACTTCTGCCCGATAACACCACGGGCAGCATCAGCACGGTTCCCCTGGGTTACCGGTTTCATTTCGGCGAGAGGCCGCCGCTTTCTGAGATGACGATCCATCTTGCGGAATGCGCCATCGGTCTGCGCGCCCTCCATGCGGCGACCGGCAAGGAAATCCATCTTGGGTTGGAGCCGGAACCCGACTGCTTATTGGAAACGACCCGTGATGTAATCCGGTATTTTGAGAGGACTCTGCTGAGTCAGGGCGCGCCCTACGTGGCGGAGAGACTGTCCTGTACCCGGCAGGAGGCCGAGGTGATACTGCGGCGTCACATTGGTATTTGCTTCGACACCTGTCACCTGGCAATTCAATTTGAGAACCTGTCAGACAGTTTGCTGCTCTTATCCAACTATGGCATTCGTCTATCCAAGGTCCAACTCAGTTCGGCGTTGGAGGTCAGTCCGACGCCCCTGGCCCGGCGGACGTTGGCGGCCTTTATTGATCCTGTTTATCTTCATCAGGTCACGGGTTCCGTTTCATCTGACACGAGTCCTCATGAGTCATTTCCTGATCTTCCCGAGGCACTGGCATCACCGTTATCGCCGGAGTCCGAAAGCGAATGCTGGCGCATTCACTTTCATCTGCCGTTGTATTATCGGGGGATGGATTCGATTCGGACCACGGTGAACGCGATGGACAAACGTTTCTGGGAGATTCTCAAGCGATCTCCGGTTGATCATTGTGAAATTGAGACCTACACCTTTCATGTCCTTCCGCCGGCTTTGCGAGACAAGGGAGTGGAAGGCAGTATTGTGGGGGAATATGCCTGGGTTCAGTCTGAAATTGAATAGCATCCCACAGGAATCCCCATCGAAATCCTATTCGCCAGTTACGGAGCGGGAACTTGATCAACGTCTTTCACACACCGGAATCCGATGGCCGGGCGGCCGCCGGGAAGACACCCTTTCCGCAGATTGTCATTGGAGGCATTGCCCCGCTCGGTAACCCGTAATTCCGGATCGGGACTCATGTAGGATCCCCCGCGAAATACATGCCCGGATCCCGCTGACAAATGACAGGGGTTCTGCTGACTGACAGAACAATAGGCGGCTGGACCAAACACATCCTGAACCCATTCGGCCGCGTTCCCCGCCATGTGCCTGAGTCCAAAGGGACTCAGCGACGCCTCCCCATCAAAGAAAAGCTCACGGGCGGCCTCCCGGGGAAGACTCTGGTCAACATCCCAGGTTTCCTCAGGCAACACCAGCGGCGGCCTGGGTTCCTCGCGGGAACAGGAAAACCGGCGCGGCGGCGGAGGCGGATTCTTCTTGTCCAATTCTGCAGCCAACCAACGCCTTCCCGAGGGAGCGTTGACACCCAATTCCGATGGCGCCTTGGAACCCCATGGATACAGGCGGGCATCCGTTCCGCGTGCGGCAAGTTCCCACTCCGCCTCCGTGGGAAGGCGCATCCCCCGCCACTTCGCATAGGCATAGGCATCATACCAGTCCACCCCCGTCACCGGCTGACGATCCCGGTTCAGGGCGGGAACCGACCAGCAGGCGGCCTGGTGATTCTTGAGCGGCGGAGCATCCGGATGTTCCATGCTGAAATCCTGCGTGGTTCTGACATGGTCGGCAAAACGCCGGTACTCGGCGTTGGACACTTCGACACGGTCAATCAAAAACGGTTTGATCCTGATCAGTCGCATCGGAAAATCGGCGTCAGTCGGCTTGGCATCCTCGCGTCCCATTAAAAAAAGACCGCCGGGAACATACACCATATTGGTGTCGGAAAGGGATAAGGCGGGGGGCGGCGTTCCTTTCCCCTGGGCGGCCGTGTAGGCTTGCAGGATTTTCTTCTCCATGTCCATCAGGACGGAGAAATCCATCCGGGTAAAATCGGCTTCTCCCCCGAGGACGGGGTCTGAGCCCGTCTTGTTCTTGATAACACGTTCGACCCAGAACAGGAGAAAGGCATCCATCTCGGAGGCCGCCTGTTCAAAATCCTTTCCCGCGAGGAGGCCGGGAAGTCGTCCGGTCATGAGCGACGGGAGGCGGCGGGCGACGGCGCGGCGTTCGGATATCAAGCGGTCGAACCCTGTCTTGGCGGCGGGGTGGGTTTTGTAGTCCGGTTTATCTACGCCCGGGTACTGCTCACGGCCCTTGAGGAGGAGCCGGGACAGGGCATTATATCGGTTGATTCCGGCTTTGACGGGCGGCATCCAGAGGCCATCGAGTTTCTCGAGGCCCTTGGCCACCTGCTTCTGTTCCTCCGAGAATCGGGTTTTCATCTCCGCCGCCCATTCGGCGTCGCGGCTTTGGGGATACAGTTCGCAGAATTCGCCGAATAGAGGGATGGCGGTTGCATAGACATCGGCGGCGAGATTGGTTTTCTGGGACAGTTGGAATTGCCGAAGGATCCCGGCGAAGAGTTTCTCAAGATCCTCATGTTGGATGGAGACGACATCCGGCCGGGAGATGCGTTGCTTACTGGAGATTGAGCCGGAGGAGATTTGAATGACGAATTGATTGGTGGCGCCGGTCTCGTCAGGGATGAGACGGCCTGAGAGGAGCGTGCCATTTTTCAATTTGATTGAGACGGATTCCGGGGGCAGGAAGGCGCGGGCGGCGGGCGAGAGGGTTTCGCGGGTAACCGCGTGGCACAACAAGGCGCCGAGCAAGAGGGGGGTGAAAATGAATACTGTCTTCATTGATATTCCCTGATTGGTCAATCACTGCTATCAATGTACCGTTGTGCGGGAGAATAAGTAAAGGCTTAGCTTTCTATCTTTGCGAGCAAAAGTTGGTGGTGGGATAAGGATTCGAACCTTAGAAGGCATAGCCAGCAGATTTACAGT
>JBAWZH010000072.1:0-11642 GCA_037143135.1 bacterium | reverse complement strand
ATTTTGGACGCCACAGGTGTTGGGGATCCGATCTACGATGATTTAAAGCGGGTGTATGGCGACATCGAGGGGTTCAAGTTCACGTCAGGAAGTAAGACGGCCTTGGTTCAGCGGTTGATTGTGGCGGTGGAGCAGAGGCGGGTGAGTTGGCCGGCGGCCAGTGGACAGACAGCAGTAGACGGTGGGCACCAGCCTTCGCCAAAGGACTCCGGCTTGGCAAGTTGGGAGATCCTCACGTCCGAGATGAAGCGTTACGAGTATGAAATCTCGCCGTCAGGCGGGATCACGTATAATGCGCCGTCAGGCTATCATGACGACTGTGTCATGGCCCTGGCGCTGGCAAACCACCAGCGTTGGGAAACGGAAAGTTGTGGGAACATGTTGAGGGTAGAGGGTGGCGAGCGGCGCGGTGGCGTGATCGCGAGACGGCGGGAGAGGGTGCTGGCGGGGTGATTATGACGTATTGCTGGCGGGATGATCCTTTACCGACCTATTGGATGCAAGGGAGCAAAGCACAGGGCAATGACAACCATTGTTAGCAGAGAGAGCATGGTTCTTTTCCCCCTCATCCAGACATTGCACCGGCAGTTCCGCTACCCGCCAAGGCAGAAGAGACAGAACCCCGACTTGCAGGAACGGATGCGCGCACTGAAACCGACCGGTGCGCTATCTTCATTCATTTGCCTACAGGTGGAACGTGAGATTCGTCGTGTTTCTCGCCTTCGGTTCGTTTTAGTCGATCCTGTCGGGTCGCCACCGACCTCTCGCAACAACGTTTGATGCACCACAAGAGTCCACCCCACAGGATGAGTCCGGCAATACCCCCGATTATCCAGCCGGTTGCGCCGAATGGTCTCCCCATCAACCATCCAAGGCCGACTGCGGCGAAGACAAAACCAACAAAGTAGATGAGTTCAACGACATTCATAGAGTGTTAGATTTGGAGAATTATTTCAGGTAACGAACAACTGCATTGGCGCCCGCGTTTGCACCTTGGGTTCCAACGTTCATGAGATATGCTGCGCCGGGCGTAAGTCCCGTCGAAATCGTTTTCCGATACGCGGTTGTTGCGACGGGTTGACGACGAGCTTTGTGACACTCCCGCCGTTGGTCAGCGACATACTGTTGCCTGACTTGCGCAAGGACTCACGGGGAAGCGTCATATGCCCCCCAACGAACCGTTGGATTCCGTTCGGTTAGCCAGGCACGGAACGTATCCACCTCTGTTGGCGCGAGGTAGGCCTCGCATTGTGAGCCGTCGCGAAGATAGAGAGTGAGAACTTTGAAGTTCCTCATGCCATAACGGGCAATCCTTCGCGGCAGGTCGCGCGCACAAACCCAATAGACGATCTGAGGAGTTTCGGAGACGGTCCATGCGGCGCCGTACTTTGCGCGCAGATGGACGAAGGCCAGAAGAAAAAGGAATGCGGCCAAGAATCAAGCAATCGCCCAAGAAACACTTTGAACAAGTACAGCGAATCCTCCACACCCAGTGAGTGTCGGCCAAAGCACTCCCGAAATGGTCAGCCCCCGCCGCGTCCGGCGAGTGAGCAAACGACAAACCTGAGCCGGTTCCATAGTCTTCTCCTATCGCTTGCCTATTGCCGATGACTGGTTGGGTGTCGATGAAGAACTTGAGCCGGTGGACGGAGTCAGCCACGAGCCGGAGCCGCCTGCAATGCCTGTGGCGGTAAAGCCCGAACTGAATGGAGTTGGCGCGGTTGCCCAGTAATTCACTCCCGGCGCACCCAAACTCGGCTTGTAGGCGTAATTCGTGAACGTGCCGCTGGGCAGCGGACCGTTCGTCATGTTCCCGTCAAGGTCGTGGGTGACGTTTTGCCCGTTGAACGTTGCGATACGGTTGTCGTCATCGAAGGTCATCGTCCTTGTGTGCGGGACGTTTGTATGCAGAAGCGGCGCGGTGAATTCCGAGGCGATCCGCGCACAGGAATCACATTTGCTATTGCAGTACATTCGTGGATACGGGCTCTCTAACGTTCGTCGTCCTAGGGACATATTCCGTTCTTGTCCATTGCGTCAATGATGGCATCTGCAAGATCGGAAAAGAACTGCGCCTTTCGCAGTTGTCCTAAACATTCAATTTCGACTGTCATCGGGCGACACTTCTTCATGGAAAGAGGCACGGAGATATCTTTTGTCTGCTCAAACCTTTTCTTCAGAGTCTGCCAATCTGACAATTGAACATCCATAAGTTCATGGCGAAAGTCAGATCCAAAATTAGGATATAGAAACTTCCGCTGTTCACCGCCATCGATCTGCTGAACAAAAAAAGGGCGACAGTGAACAACAACAGCCCCGCTTTGGCCCACAATCTCGGAGAGTTCTTTCTCCACCCATTCGTCGGTGCATCCGACCGAACACAAGAATGTGTGAGGGTGCCGTATCCAACCAGCAATCTTATTTAAGAATGCCACGGTTCATTCCTCCAGGGTTAGCGGACGGTGTCGATATAACAGACGAGTTAAACACCGAGGCGTGAACCGGTTCTGCTTGGGGCATAAAATACGACCCGGCACCGACTGCAGATGAGGCAAAGATACTGGCTGTCAGCATCTTCGAATTCTGCGATGCAAACATAGAAGGCAGGCTTTGTGGGGCGAAGTAGTTCGCTTGCGCCAAAGTACTCACTCCTTTAACCGGAAATGCGTTCGCCACGACTTGGCCACCTGCGCCAAACAACGCCGCGCTCCCCATCCCATCGGAGAGGGCGTTACCTTGAATTGCATTGTATGTCATTTGCCCACCCGCACTCCCCGCCGCAGAAATGCCAGTAGAAACGACCTTGGCCCCAAGTCCTGTTGCCAATCCGCCAGCCCCTTTTACCATGGTTCCAGCAGTTGGCCCAGCGAGCGAACTAACCGTTCCAACAATTGCTCCTCGGGTGGTAGTTGCTCCAACGCTATACCAATCAATCGGTTCGCCAGATCGCATCTGCATTGTGAAATCGAGCCCTCCATCAATAGCAGCACCAATGATAGCACCGGCAATCACCCAGACGTATTCACCAGATGGATCAAGAGAACTTATCGGGTTCCCGTCGGCATAGGCGTAAAAATTCACACCGCCGGAGAAACCAACCGGGTCGGGATTAAGGAATCGGCAAAGGTACGGGTTGTAGTAACGGGCTCGCATATAGAGAATTCCATTCGCGTCGGTCTGCACGCCATAGCGGCCGTTGAACCAGAACGGGGTGTCTGTGGTGCCGGTGCGAGAGGTCGTCGAACCGGAAGTGGAGTATTCCGCACGGGCGGTCACGTTGCCGCTTCCATCGTTGAGTTCAAAGCCATCCATGGCATTTCCTCTTCACACCTTCTTTGGGCGGGGAAACTTCACAACCCAGACATTAGCGGTCTTGGCTTGCGTGTCCAACCACCGCCCCAATTCAGGCAGAAGCGCCCCTGCATTCGCGACAATCTTGTCCACTGCGGAGCGCCCACTGAGCCAATGGGAGAGGATCGGGATGCGGAAGGGGGCATACCCCGTCTTCGGAGACGACTGTAGAAACGCCTGAACTTCCAGCATCACGGCTGTCACCTTCGCGGGCGGCACGATCTCATCTGGGCACAACATTCGAACGCCTTGCAGCGGGACATGCCCAGCGATTATGGCGAAGGTTGGCCTGCGAAATGACTTCACATCAACAGTAATCACTTGATCCATGGAACCCTGGATGCGCTTCCGAAAATGAAAGAGATTCGCATGTTCTGTTGGCTGAACGTCATCAATATCAACCCGTTCATTTTCGGGACCTGAAAACCCGAGTGTGTTTAGGGCGGGGAACAGTGTTGTCTTTAGGACATCCAACAATTCGCCCCTTAATGACTTCTGGCGCATAAACCACCCCGCGAGTTATTTCCCGATGAAGGTGTTGGCTACGGCGGAAGCACCGTAACCCAAATTGCCGCCAACGCGTCCGACCCAATCGAACCCCCATCTTTCGACGTGGTACGCATCGCCAAGTGCCTGTTGGGCAACTCGTTGTGCTGTAGTTAATGTTGACATCCCGAACTTCGCCTCCACTATGTATTGGGCACCAGCGGCACTCTCGAAGACAAAATCGGCAGTTGTGCGCGTTCCAAATGCCTGTTTGACCTGTTCTCCCACGAGCGTAGAACCCTGGGCTTTATTGTACAGGTACGAAGTTGTTTCTCCGATCCATTGTTTGCTTGCGTTGGAGAGGGGCCGAACAATTTGCTGCGCAACGGCAGAACCAATTGCTCCGCCTGCCGCACTGACCGAAGTTTCGACGGCAAAACTCGACACGCTGAACGACTGTTGAACGCCCGTAGCGTAGTTGAGTCCTTGCCTGCTTGCGTTCGCCAAAGCACCACCCGCAGCAGCTCCGGCTATAGGACCAGTATAAAGGGTTGCTTCACCGGCCGCAGCGCCCCCTAACCCTGCGGCAACATAGTCTTGCCAACTGCTGGCATTTCCGCGGATTAGATCGCTGATGCCTTGTGCGGCGAGGCCTATAGTAGCCCCCGCGCCAACGGCGATTGCATCATCAACACCCGCCCAGAGGCCATAGGGATCAAGGAGTGATACCGGATTTCCGTCAGCATAGGCGTAGAGATTCATCCCACCCGAGAACCCAGCCGGATCGGGATTCAGGAACCGACACAAGTACGGGTTGTAGTAGCGAGCGCGCATGTAGAGCAGGCCGTTCGCGTCGGTCTGCACGCCGTAACGGCCGTTAAACAGGAACGGGGTGTCCGAAGTGCCACTTCGATAGGTGAGCGATCCATAGGCCGAGTATTCGGCGCGGTCGGTTACATTCCCACTGCCGTCCGTCAGCGCCATGGTGGAGCCGCGATAGTCGTAGTGATAGGTGAGCGTATTGGTCGCACCGGCGCTCTCGGTGACTTCATACAGGAGGCCCACACCATAGACATAGAAGTTCGTCACGCCGGCTTTGGTCCGGATGAGAACCTGGGAAAGCGCAGCGTTAGGGTTGACGATCAAGCGCGTGACGCTCGCGCCGTTGGTTATAGCGACTCGGTTGGCCGAAGGATCATACCCGTAGCTCAGCCCCCCTGCGCTCAGCAGCCGATTGCGAGCATCGAAGCCATAGGCGACAAACGTGGCATTCGTTCCCGGTCCCCACGTCAAGTTGCCATCCAAATCGTTCGTGACGTTTTGCCCGTTGAACGTGGCGATCTTGTTGTCATCATCGAACGTCATCGTCCGCGTAGGCGGGACGTTCGTATGCGGCAGGGGCGCGGTGAATTCCGAGGCGATCCGCGCGGCGCTGTCCCAACTGAACTTGTGCAGCGTGATCGGCACTTCGGCGGCGGTTCTCTCCATGAGGTTGGTCAACTGCCCGGCCGAGTCATAGTTCATTTCCCGCACGGTGCCGTTCGGCCGAGTGATCTTCCGCACCCGGTTTCCAAGATCGTACTCGATGGTTGTCTTGCGACTGGCCCAGTCGGTGACGTTTGTCAGACGATTCAGCCCGTCAAACGCATAGGTCACGACCTTGCCGTCCGGGTAAACCAAGTTGGTGAGGTTGCCCCCATTATCGTACCGGTACTGAATCAGGTTGCCCTCGGCGTCCCGGTAACTGGAAACGCGGTCGAACGAATCGAACGTCCAGGCGTTGGTCTTCCCGGCCTCAACTATGTTGGTCCGGTTGTTGTTCGCGTCAAAGCGGTACGTGATCGCGCCGACATTGTCTGTTCGATTCGTAAGTCTTCCCTTGGCGTCATAGGCCAGCGTGGCGCTATCGCCGGACGGTTCTTTCACGGAAGCCAGCAGGCCGCGATTGTTCCAAGTCTGCGACAGGCTACGACTCAAGGGCGAAATGGTGTTGGTCAGCCGGTTGGCCGCATCGAACTGGAACAGCCAGACCTTGCCGTTGCGATTCGTCAGCGCGGTCTGGTTCGCACAACCGTCGTACTGGTGCTTCACGGCGCGGGAGGCCGCATCCGTAGTCTGGAGAAGGTCGCCACGCAGGTTCCAGGTTTGGCGGACGACTTCGTTCGCGGCGTTGGTTGTCGCCACCTTGCGGTTGTCTTCGTCGTAGCCGAAGCGCGTTGCGCGCGAGAGCGGGTCCGTGACGGCGACCAAACGCCCGGCATCGTCATTCGCGTAGAGCGTGGGTTGTTGCAGCGGGTTGACGGTGGACGCGAGCCAATCCCGCGTATCGTAAGCGTTGGTCGTGACGGGTATACCTTGAGGCGTGGCAGGCAGTGTGGTGGCGAGGAGTTTGCGCGTGGAACTCCACGCATTGCTGCTGACAAAACCGCGCGGATCGACCGTGGACTGCACGTTGCCCACTGCATCGAAAATGACTTTGTTGGTGATGCTGCCGGCCGTGATCGTGTCGGTCAGTACGCGGCGCGCGTTGTAGACAAATGCCGTCGGAACGTTGCGGGCATTGACGCGGTTGGTCAGGTCGCCCCACGCGTTGTTCTGCAGGGTCTCGCTCCCGAGTCCGCCGGGGTACGTGACACTGTTCAACAGCCCGTACGAATCGTAGCCGTAAACGGTCGCGCCGCCCGGATCGGTGCGATTCGTGAGTGTGCCGTCGGCGGCATTGTACCCATACGTAACCACCTCGCCGGCATTGTTGGTCGAGACCGTCATCTGGAATTTGCTGTTGTAGCCGAAATAGCTGTTGTTGGTCCGTTCGTCCTGGACGCGCACCAGATTGTCCTGCGCATCGTAAAAGAGGTACTTCCACTGGCCCAAGGGGTCGTTAACGGTTGCCAGGTTGTGGCGAGCGTCGTAGTAGTAATCCGTGTACGCGTACAGGTGGCTCACCGTCTGGACGAGATGATCTTGCCCATCATAATACGTGTCCCTCCAATGGCCCAGCGGGTCCACCGTATGGGTGAGCCGATGCTTGTCGTCGTAGAGATACCGTTTCCGGCCGCCGGACGGGTCCTGCTCCACGTTTTCCCAGCCGGACCAATAGAGGCGCCACGTCTTGTTCGGGTCGCCCTGGCTGTACTGTTCGGTAACGCGGCCGAACGCATCGAAGGAATTGGAGACCACCACGCGGCCAAGCGCATCGAGTGTGGCGACGGCTTGGTGATTCGTATCGTAGGCAATGGTACTGGTCTTGTTATCCGGATCGGTCACGCTGGTGAGGTCGAGCGAGCCGCCCGCGGCCGTGTATCCGAAGGACACCGTTCGCGCGGGAGTCGTGTTGTCGGCAATCGAGGCCAGGCGCCAAGGGGTGCCGTTGTACGTGAAGGCAAGTTGGCGGTTCTTCCAGTCGGTCACCGTGGAAACGCAGTTACTGGCATTGTAGGCAACGGTCAGGCCTTTGTCGTACTGATCCACGATGTTGGTCAGAAGGCCCGAGGTGTTGAACTTGAACGTGTTCCCGTGTCGTTCCCGGAGCCAGTATGCGCCGTTGGTCTTGGCCAGGGTCATGGTGCAACCCGCAGGTGGAGTATACACGCCGTCCGGCTGCTTGACGAATTGGAGGGTGTCCTTGCCCAAGGTGATCGACACCGCGTTGCCGATGAGTTGGTCGACGCCCCACTTGGCAACCAGGGCGGTTGTGGCCCAGGTCTTGGGGGACGTGTTCGTGGTGTAGATTTCCATGGCCGCACGGGTGGCGACGGCGAGTGCCGCCATCTGGGCGGGCGTGGTTTCGCCGAGCGCCGCGAGCGGCGCGCTCACGTCCGTGGCCTTCACAAGGTAGTTATGAACCCAGCCAGGCGCCATGCCGGCGAGGTTATGAAAGCGACGACTCGAACTGTAGTGCCGCGTGAACGTGATGCCCCGGGGTTCGGACTGGCCCATGGAGAGATCGGTCGCGGACAGATGGAAGGAACCGTCCGCCATGTTCACGGGATCGGCGCCAAAGGCCGCCACGACCGTGGGCGGCGACGGATTGAAGTAGGTGGGTTGGGAGTAACTGGACTGGGAGACGTAGGGCGTGTTCACAACGGCTGTCGGGACCGACACGTACCCGCCGTTATAGTTGCCGCTGATCAGCATGGTCATGCTGTGCATGTTCGTGGTCAGAAGGCGAGCCGCGATGCCGTATCCGGCCCAACTACCCGCACCGGCTACCTGGTTCGTGCCGCTGGCCGGGAGCAACAGCGTGTAGCCTTTATCGATGTACGCCGTCTTGAGCCAGTTCGTGTCGTAACCGCTTAGATTGCCTCGGACGGTTGACCAATTGCTGCTCTGGGCGAGATACGTTCGCTGACCCAGGGTGTTGCCGATCTGAAGCATCTTCACCGTCGAGGCGGCCACGAGGTTGGTCGCCTGCAGTTGCTCGATCAGACCATGCTCGGCCGCGCTCTGGAAATACATTGCCACATCGAAGAAGCGGTTGCCCCGTGCGGTGTCGCTTGCGCCATTGCCGCTGGCGGGGGCATCGCCGGTGAGTTGCGCGTAAACGTCGATGTAGTATCCTTTGCCCTGTTCCTGCGCCATGCGGCCCAAACGGTGATGGTTCTGCATCAGGATGGCCTCTTGTGTGGCCAGCAGGCGGGGAATCCGCTCGGTTTGCAACATCCAATTCAGGCCCATGACATTGAGGGTCTCCGTGGTGACTTCGCGGGACGTATCGGCCAGTCCCTGCTGGCGGTACCGGTCAAGGCGGTCCTGCCGTTGCCGGAGCCATTCCTGGTCGGGTTCAAAGGCGTAGGTAATCGCATAACTGGCGTTCGTCCGCTGATAAGCATTCGTGGCCACCTGGTCGTCCCAGTTCGTGTTGATGAGGGTGTTGTTGTTCCAATCCCATGTGCCATGGGGATGATCCACGGCCAGAACGACGTTGACGCTGGCGCCGCCGCTGGTCTGTTTTTGCAGGAGAAGATCATCCTCCAGCCAAAGTTGAGCGAGACCATTGGTACTGAACGTCAAGGAGAGCCGCTGGCCCTGCAATTGAGGCATCCACAACCAGCGGTTCGTCGTGGTATCCACGGTGACGTTCAAGGAACTCATCATGTTGGTGGGAATGTAGTCCCAATCGACGGTGCTAGGATAGGCCAGAACCGTGAACGGCAAACCGATCCAGAGCGGATCGGCAGAGGAAGACACGGTGTAGGAGCCGCCGATCACGTCCTCCACCGAATAAGCCGGAGAATTGGTCTGGACGCGGGTCAGGAGATTGGTGGTGTAATCCCGCAGTTTGTTCTGAAGGTTCGTCTGGTTTAGATTCTGGACGTAATTGGTGTCGCCCGTGCCCCCCACGGCCGTCCAGAACGCATTGGTGCTCCATTGCATGGCGTTGGTAAGGGAAATCCCGGTAATGGGTTCCGAGACCTTGAACGCCGGGTCGAGGGAATACACGTACCCATCCCACGTCAGCCGGACCCAAACACGGTGAAAGATCAGGTCATCCGTGCCATCATCAAAGTCGTCCGCATAGGGGAAGCCCCTGAAAGCAGTGAGCGATTCAGCGAAATCGAGCGCTTCCGTCACATTGGTTTCGGGTTTGGTCAAACCCAGCCAGTGTTTGAAGTCCTGGTGATACAACGGGTCTTCATAAGGCATGTAGACGAGGCCGAACCGGTATGAGGCCGAATGGCCGCCCGCCCGCAATAGGGCGACCAGCAGAGCGCACTGATCGAAATCGTTCCCGCTCCGTTCCAGCAGAGTTAGTTGCGCACCCTTTTTTGAGCCGAAATAGTGGACGTAGCGAATATGATCGTGAACGTAGTCGAAAATCTTCTTCGGGTCGTTTTCGAGTCCACGCGCCAAGGCGGCGATTTCCGGGGTGCTCGCCTCCGCGATTTCAGGGTAACTGGCCATGCTCATCACACCCATGCCCGGCGATGTGCTTTGCTCGGCATCCGACCGCTCGATGTCGCGATGCGTGACCGACTTCGGCGTGGAGCGAAACGAACCTGGCGTGGTGAATTGCGGTTGCCCCAGTGCTGTGCAAAGTGGCGTAGACATCAATAGACCCAGTGTTAGCCATCGAATGGTTTTCATGATTTCGGCTTTCCTTACGGAAGTTGCTGTACGTTTCCTTCGTTATCGAGCGTGATGCTTTCGCTTCGCGCGCCCGTTACGACCCGAAGCCAACCTGAGCCGTCGTACTGGTAGTTCAGTCTTGTGGATGTCTGGCCACTTTCATCCACACTCGGATTCGATCCGTGATCCCGCTCCCAACCGTCCAGCAGTCCATCGGCATCGGTGTCCGAGTTTGTCGGGGAAGCGCCGTAATGGTACTCGTCGAAGTTGGAGAGGCCGTCGCCATCGGGATCGGCACCCAGTTCATAGACCGCGTGCACTTCATTGCTGGAGAGGTCGCGGTCGCAGACGCGCACGTCATCCAGAAGGCCGGAGAAGAAGTTGGTCGGAGTCGAACCGGAGGCGGCCCCCAGACGAAGCGTGTTGGTTCCCTGGGCCAGAGTCGCAAAGCCGGTGCCCCAGTCGTAGTTGGTCCCGGCAGCCATTGCGCCATTGACATATAGGCGATGGTTGGAACTGCTGAACGTGCCCGCCACATGCACAGGGATGTCCGATGTCAGGGCGCACGGGAAACGCAACGTTTTGACGCCGGAAGCGCAAATCGTGAAAGCCAAGGCTCCGTTTTCGTAACCCAAACTATAGCCGGTTGCGCCGCCTGGTGTCTGCTTACTAAGGAAATAGGCGGTTCCGTTCGTGTACGTTCGGCTGGGTTTGAGCCAGAGAGCGACGCTGACACCGGTGGACGGCTTCAGGCTGGCACTGTCGGGCACTTCCACGTAGTCGTTTGTGCCGTCAAGGAGAAGCGCATTGCTGACCGTGCCCATGATCCAGGCGTTCGAGGCGTTGAGGACAAGGCCGTTGTTCGCGTTGGCGGTGGCATCGGCGGCATTCGTGCCGCCGGTTTCGTCCAACTTCCACCAGGCGACGGTGGCCTCACCGCCGCCGTTCAAGGGATCGAACCCATAGCGGACCTCCCACCAATCGGGTAACGTATCACCATCGCTGTCGGGATCGGCAAGGGTTATATCCACCCCGGTGGCGTTGGGACCAAGGTATACAGAGTTGTTGGCGTATGCGCCCCAAGCCTCCCAGAACGTGTTCGAGCCGTCACCGTTGGTGTCGCGCCAGGCTTTGACCCAGTAATACGCGTTGGGCGGCAGGTGCGTGATGGTGTAACTGCCCGGTTCGGCGTTGGTCGTGAACTGGGCCGCCTCCCAGTCTGTGCCGGAGGAACAGGCGACAATGTGAATCACCCCGGTTTGCGGACCGGCATAGGTGATGGTGCCGCTGATGTTCCAAGGGTGGCTGAGCGTATTGGTCGGGTCGGTGTCCGCCTGGTATTCCTCAAGGTTCGTGTACTGGTCGCCGTCCGGATCGCCAGATCCGGTCGAATTGGTGGTGCTTCCGAAATACTTCACTTCCCACCAATCAGGCATGCTGTTTGTATTGTTGTCAGGATCGGACAACGTGATGTTCTTGCCGGTCACCCGGTTGGTCACGAGAACTGCGCTGTTCGAGAATGAACCCCAAGCCTCAACTGCGTTGTTTGTGCCGTTGCCGTTGGAATCCATCCACGCCTTGATCCAGTAACTCGTGCCAGCCAGGTTTGGTATCTGGTATGCGCCAAGTCCGGTTATCGTTTTGCAGCAGTTCGTTGACCAACTATTTGACGCCGTAACAGCGATGACCCATACCGTTCCAGTCTGGCGACCGGAATAGAACACCGTTCCAGATAC
>JBAWZH010000071.1:0-11956 GCA_037143135.1 bacterium | reverse complement strand
AACACCCTGATCTGGTGTTGGTTCAGGGTGACACCACCACCGTTTTCGCGGCCTCCCTGGCCGCCTTCTACCACCATATCCCCGTCGCTCACGTCGAGGCGGGCCTCCGCACCGGCAACCTGCAGTCGCCCTGGCCGGAGGAACTCAATCGCGTCCTGACAACCCGAATCGCCGCGATCCACTTCGCCCCGACACCAGGCAATCGCGCCAACCTTCTCAAGGAAGGAATCCCGTCCGGGAACATCGTAGTCACCGGCAATACCGTCATTGACGCCCTTTTCCTGACCCTGGCCAAAGTGAATAAGGCCCCCCCTCATATTCCCGGTCTCCCCCCTTGCCTACAACCTCACTCTGAAATCTCAACTCTCAAATCTCACATGCCCCTCGTCCTCATCACCGGCCACCGCCGGGAGAACTTCGGGGCGGGTTTCGAGACTATCTGCAAGGCCATAGCCGAACTGGCCCGGCGATTCCCCAAGACCCATTTCGTCTATCCCGTTCACCTCAATCCCCGCGTCCGTGAACCCGTCATGCGCCTCCTTGCCCCCCGTTCCCCGCTCCCCAACATCCACCTTATCGAACCGCTTGACTACCTCTCCTTTGTGGCCCTCATGAATCGCGCCACCCTGATTCTCACCGACTCCGGCGGCGTTCAGGAAGAAGCGCCCAGTCTGGGTAAGCCGGTCATTGTCATGCGCGACACCACCGAACGCCCTGAGGCTGTCACGGCGGGAACCGTGAAGATCGTCGGCACAAACTGCCAGTCCATCGTGAGAGAAACGTCAAGACTGTTGAGTGACCCGGTTGCGTTCAAACGCATGGCGGGCGCTCACAATCCCTATGGGGACGGAAAGGCCACCGCGAGAATCATTGAGGCCTGCAAAGCCTATCTGTCATAGGGCAGAACAAAACCATGGCCAACGTCTTTTATTTTTTCCGGCGCTCTCGCATGAGACAGGATCTCATCCAGGGTTTGCTCAGCGACCCCGGCGCCTTCTACCTCCTCTATGGACTGGATCACCTCAAGAGCCAGACCCTTTCGTCTGCTCATAACCTGGATACCGCGTCAACCCCTGACCCCGCCCAGGGCTGTCTCGCAGGCTGGATCAACCACCTGACAACACGCCTGGGGGGAATCGGGGGCGATACTCAAACCGTCCTCACGCATCGCCGGGCCGCCAATCGTTCGGATCTGATTCTCTCGACCGTGGACACCGTTGGAATCCCCCTGGTCTTCTTCAAGTGGCTGGGGCTCATACGCCCTCCCTTGATTTATATCAGCATCGGACTCCCGGAACGGATTCAAAAAATGTCAGGCAACAGGATCCTTCGGGTTTACCGCCATGCCTTTCAACATGTCGATCGATTCATCGCCTATGGCTGGGAGGAGGCACTTTGGATACGCCGGTGGCTGGAATTACCGGAAGACAGTCAGAAAGTTGTATTTATTCCTTTTGGAGTCAACAACGAGTATTTCATTCCCCGTCCGGATATCGTTCCCTCGGTTGACGTGCTCACCATTGGCGCTGACCCACAACGCGACTATCAGACCCTCTTCCAAATTGCCGAACGGCGCCCCGGGGTCGGCTTCCGCGTCATTACCGACAAGAACCTCGCAGCGGGGTTCACCGCCGTTCCCCGCAACGTCGAGATTCTGGTGGATGTCCCTTTCTCCGAAATCCGGAACCATCTCGCCGCCGCCCGGGTGGTCGCTCTTCCCATCCACGAAAACACCTATTCCGCAGGCACCACAACCCTGCTCCAGGCCATGGCCATGGCACGTCCGGTCGTCGTCAGTAACACAGGCGCGATTCGGAAGGGATACGCGCTGGAGGACGGACGGAATTGCAGACTGGTTCCTCCCGGCGACCAGGCAGGGTTCGAGTCCGCACTCATGACTCTGCTCGATGATGACGATGCGGCCGCCCGGATCGGGTTCGCCGCACGACACACCATTGAGACTCATCTAACCTGGCCCCTTTTCGAAAACCGGCTTTTCACCATCCTCAAACAGACTCTTCCCGAACCGGTGTCGTGATGAAACTCCTTTGGATACTCCTGATCCTCGCCTCGGCCTTCATGCTCCGGGTGGCCTCGCCAACACTCTTTAATGAGCCGGGAAGCGACATTCCCCTCCACATTGCCATGCCGATTCATCTCGATCAGGCTTGGGCGGATCGGGGCATTTCAGGTCTGATCGGACAATCGTTGCGCTTCAATCATGGATACTCCACAATTAATACCCTTCATCTGCTCTATGGCGCCGCCTTCACCCTCGCGGGAATCCCCATCAACCCTTTTTCGCTGGCGGTGGTTCATTCACTCATCGGAATAGCCTCACTCCTGGCGCTGTTTCTATTCCTGACCCGGGTCGTCCGGTATCGCGACGCCCTCTTCATAACGCTGCTGGTCAGCCTGACTCCCGTCCATGTGGGAATGAGCGCGGCCAATGCGGGTTATCAGGTTATGAAGATGGCGGCCATGTTCTTGAGTTTCTGGCGGTTGTACGCATGGTGCCAAGCCCCCAGCCCCTTCAACCGTCTGGCTTATAGCCTGACCCTTTTCTTCGCCATCGGGGCCAGTAGCGATTTCTTCGTCATTCCTGGACTCAATCTTCTTCTCTCATGGTTGCTCCTAAAGACACCTGCCTGTGCGGAGGCCTCCCGGACAAGACTCTGGTCACACGGATGGTTGTGGCTATTCTGCTGGCTCCCCTGCCTGGTTCTGACTGGATTTGCGGTCTATACCCACAGCCTGGGGGAACAGGTCGGGGTGTTGAACCACCTCCACACCGTAACCTCATCGCTCACAACTCCGCAATTTACTCCGCTCCTCACAGTGAACAACCTGTTTATGACTGTCGGCCCGCTCTCGGTGTTGTCCCCTATTGCCCTATGGATCCTCATTCACCGGTCGTCCGCCCCATGGGAGCGAATTCTGATGGTGTACTGGGGGGTCATGTTCACGACCATCTCGTGCTCCGCACGCGCCGACTGGACCGCCCATATTCTGAATTTGGGCACCCCCTCGCTGATTCTCACGTATCGTCTGCTCGAACCCTTCCGGTGGGGACGTCTTACGCTGGTCCTCGGCGGCATCGCCTCGCTCATCCTGACCACCCTGATCATCTTCCGCGCGGGAGATTTACCGATTCGAAAAACTTATGGCTCGCGATCCCTTCACGAGACGGGTATTGAGGCGCTGGGACAGGTCATCCGGTCACGTCAACTTCCGGTGATCCAGAACCCGCACTCTAATAAACTCGCGCTTGTGGTTGATTTTGAGGGCGCCTGGTTCTATCTGGGCGCCGACACGGAGGGGCCCGGCTTTCTTTCCGCCTCCACGCCCCCCGCACCAGAGACCCTGTATGTGGTGCGCACAGGAGCCCAGTCCTCTTTCAATCTCGCCATCGCCGACCGGGTCAGGGAGTGGCCATCTCTTCTTGATATCAAGGACGGGGATCGCCTAGTGATGCAAGTCTTCAGCGCTTCTGGTCATCCCCGTTTGGGGTCGCGCGATTCCGCCGCCCTACGTGATGAATTCTGGAAAACCTACCATCGAACAGGTGATTTCGCTTTTTCTTTTCTGGGCAACTGACAAACCCTCGTTCTTCACAAGTCCCCCTTATGAATATCCGCCTATACGAACCGGCTCTCAGAAATGAAGGCTTTTTTCACCTGATCTATGACTCTCTTGTGAAGTGCAAGAAGGCCCGACTGATAAGCGAGCCGAGACCTTTGCCCCGCATCGTCAAACCCCGAGAACACACCAGCGCCTGGGCAGACTTCGACGGTCACCCTGTGGTCTTCGATATGAATGACCATGTTTTCTTCTACGACATACCCGCCCTCGACCGCTGTGAGATTTATTTCAAAGCCAACCTCAACTGGGACGTTACTGACAAGGTTCTGCAGCAGGCGGGGCGGCCCGACTTGAGGTCGAAGATTTTTCCTTTCTTTTTTTTCTCACCCGATCCTGACCATGACAGGCGATCCCGGCGGATGAACTGGTTCAGGAACTTCGGCCGGATGCGTTATGACGTCTGCCATGTTGTCGGGGTATACATGAACGGCATCGTGGATGGGGCCTTGTCCCCATTTTCCGGGCAGACTACCGACCCAATTGCTCCGGCTCCGTACCACTTCTGGATTCGCTACCACATTCAACAAGCATTGAAAGACATCGGCATTCCCGGCTATTACCGTCTGACCAGCCGGGGAAACAAGGCCATCGAAGATAACCGGGTCGTATTCCCCAATCTCAACGCATGGACGTATTCAAACCGGATCACTGATGGTCGCCTCACCATGGTCAACACGTTGCCTCACGCGGTTCTGCCCTGGAAGGCGGCTGAAAGTCTGGCCATGGGCCGCCCACTGATATTCGAGCGGGCGCCTCTTGTTGAAATGCCGGAGCCATTTGGTTTGAAGAAAGACATTCATTACCTGGAATTGCTCCCGTCGGTGGGCGGGTTCGACGCCACCGCGCCCCTTGATCGCCCTGAGAGTTATCGGGTTCTCAACCCGATCAACCCGGCGGATTTCATGATCAGAGCGCACTGGCTAAAAGAGGTTTTGACCGATCACGACCGCATCGCCACTATGACAGAACAGGCGTTGCACTATGCCGACCACGTATTAATCGAACCGGTCGTCGCCGATTTCATCTGCGATCAAGTCAGGAGCAGAATCCATTGATCCTGCCAGACGTCACCCCCATGAACCCGGATCCATCACTATCCCCCACACCACCGGCACGGACTCGCCGCGACTGGATTATTTGTCTAGTCCTCGGTGTCCTGGCCATGTCCCTTTACTGCCTTGGGAGAAACCAGGAGTTTCAGGGAGATGATGACTACTTGTACGCCGCCACTTTCTCAACGATCACCGAAGCGATGGTCGACTTTGATTTTGGCGGCATCAAGGAAATATCATCCGGTCTGGCCAATCTTGCACAGCAGATTTTGTGCGCCCCCCGCCACGCTTCGCTCCCCGCCGTGATCCACGGAGTGTTCTATGCTTTCTGTCACAAACTCCGCCTCCCTTTCTCGGCCGATCTCATTCATCTTCCGACTGGCGCCATGGGTGGACTGGCCGTTTCCCTGCTCTATATGCTCTTGCGCCGGTTCACCACTGCGGGACGCATGGTGTGCTGTGGCGGCTCCCTGCTGTTGCTTCTCTCACCAGTCTTTACGATGGTCACACGGGGATTAAGCGCCTATCACCTAACCTTCATGATCGCATCAACCCTGCTTGCCTTGTGGGGGTTGCTCGCATTCAGCCGGAACTCCATCCCCAGAGTTTGGATCGGACTGGCCCTTGCACAGGTCGTGGTGTCGGACGTCCTATGGTTTGTCACGTTGCCGACCCTTCTGGCTGCCACGATTTGGAGTTCCCGGGAACGGCTTCAAACAATCCGCAACCTATGCTCCATGAAAGTGCTCGGGCCGGTGGCAGTCACGGTCGTCATCCTTTTGGTCGCAACCTTCGTGGCGTATCAGAAGGGATATGACACGCCTCTTTCCACGCTACTGACCGCTCATGGGACTAGAATCAGTCATGGTTCGCCCATCATCCACTCACCCGCGTATCTCGGTGAGTGTCTTTCCGTTCTGATGGGGGTTGCATTCCCCTTCTTTCTCTTGCCTGGGATTGTCCTTTGGTGGTTGATTGGAAGACCCGGAAGACCGGGCTTGATGACCTCATTTGGTTTGGTCGGCATCCTGATATTCGGAACTTTGTTCTATGGACTTAGCCCGGAACGAATCTTCATTAAACTCTGCTACCAAACCTATCTGTTACTGCCCTTTCTCTTCATCGTTCTTGCGTTGCTCAACAGGTTGAGCCTCTCCTTCAACAGGGGCGCCGGTTTCACCTCAATCACTCTCGCCCTCCTGCTCGTCTTTGAGGCTCTGGCGTGCGTCAATTTCATCTGGAAAATCCCCGTATCGCCGGCCAGTGAGGTTTTCTCGGAATGGCTCCATGGGGCTGTGTCGCCAAACCTCGGGACAAAGGCCGCCGGATATCTGGCCCGGCGTTGGATCGAGGACACCTGGCGTCGGAATCCCAAACAACCCATTACCGTGTATGCCAGGAAATACAACATGTCGTTTTCCATTTTTTCAGGACTGAATGCCGATGAACGAGGGTGGGTGTTCATGCCTGAGTTTGGGTATAACCGCCCCGTCACAGTCATACCCTCGCCAACTCTGGCGCCACTCCCCCAACAGGCCGTCTCAAATATCCACGCCATGGTGTACTTGTTCGACTTTGCATCGAATCCTTCTGAACGCGAACCCGGAAACATGAACCTGTTGAAGGATACGACCCGTCTTCTCAGTTATACCATACGTTCATCGTCCCCAAATAACGGCGTGGCCATTGTGTACGTCAGGCCTCCCGAGGGGTGCGGTGCTCCGCCCGTCCCTCCGGGCGACATCAGCATGGAGGCATTGGAATCCCTCTTTGACTGCACCTACAACCGGTATTCAGACTTCTTTCCCCGCAGAAGGGCTCCGTGATGAAACACTGGTTGGCAAAACGCTTTGGCAAGATGGAAACTCCCGTGGAGCAGAACTCTGATATCCTGTCCATCTTCCACGACTATGCACCACCCCCGAGCGGAGGCGGACACCAGTTCATGCGGGCGCTGGAAACCGAATTGAAATCGAGGGGGTTCAGGATCGAAAACAATTCCCTGTCGCGCTCCACTCCCGCCTGTCTTTTCAACTCCTTCAATTTCAACTTCAAAAAACTTCGGAGCCAGCGCCACCGGCAATGCAGGATGGTTCACCGCGTGGACGGCCCGGTCAGCGTGTATCGCGGAATGGACGACGGCACGGATGACCGCATTGCCAAAATCAACAGAGAACTGGCGGACGCCTCGATATTTCAGTCCCAGTTCAGCCTCGCGAAACATCGTGAATTGGGTTTTGAATATGCCCGACCCTGTGTGATCATGAACGCGGCAGACCCCAGGATTTTTAATCGTCTGGACCGGCAACCATTCGATCCGGATCGCAAAATCAGACTCATCTCGACCAGTTGGTCGGACAACCCGAACAAAGGCGCAGATGCTTACCAATGGCTTGACCAAAACCTGGACTGGACCCGTTACGACTACGTCTTCATCGGCCGCCTGCCCGTTCCCATGAAGAACATCAAGGTTATAGCACCCGTTGCTTCTGAAACACTTGCCGACCACCTGCGGCAAAGCGACATCTTTATTACGGCCAGTCGGAATGATCCCTGTTCCAACTCACTCATTGAAGCCCTGTCCTGCGGGTTGCCGGCACTCTACCTCAACAGCGGCGGTCATCCTGAAATCGTCGGTAACGCGGGCTTGCCGTTTGCTGATCCGGCTGAAATTCCCGCCGTACTGGATCGCGTGATCCGTTCTTACATCTCCTATCAGCAGGCCATCACCATACCGCTTATCCAGGACGTTGCCTCACGGTATCTGGCGGTGTTGGGTCTTTGTGCTCCTGGTCTCCCCGTGAAAACACCATGACAACGCTCACTCGCATTCGAACTCAAGTCGATGGCGCCATGCGGCTGGCAACGACTCCGATGAATCGACTCCTATCCGCCGGGTGGTCACCCTATTCCCGTCTGATCCTGGTCAGGGATCAGGCCGACTGGGTCATCGACGAGGAAATGCGGGCGCTCTCCCGGATAGCCCGGACTCTCCGAATCCGTGAAGTCGGCGACCGCTGGATCTCGGGCTCACGGCATCAGTCCGTGTTCTACGGAAACCAGTTTTCGCTTTTAGCCCCCGACTGGCTTCAGTCCACACATCGTGTCGGCGTGGCCTATTTTCATGGGAAGCCGGGAACCGGTGTCAAGGACTTTGACACCCTGTACGAGCGACTTTGCCTCCATCACGAACGCATCAGCCGCATCCAGGCTAGTCACAGCGAAATGCGGGACTGCCTGCTGGCGACCGGAATTGAGTCCGATAAAGTCCACCTGATCCCCATCGGCATTAATCTGGACTATTTCCATGTCCAAACACCCGAATCCAAACTCAAGGCCCGCGAGCAATTCGGCATACCTCAATCCGCTGTTGTAGTGGGTTCATTTCAAAAGGATGGTTCCGGTTGGGGCAAGGGTCTTGAACCCAAACTGATCAAGGGACCGGATATCTTTCTGAAAACCGTCGAGAGGCTCCGTTCGCGCATCCCTGAACTCTTTGTCGTTCTTTCAGGCCCGGCGCGGGGATATGTCAAAACCGGTCTTGAAACATTAGGGGTGCCCTATCGTCACTTCAAGTTTGATCACTATGCCGAGGTGGGCACGCTCTTCCAGACCTTGGACTGTTATCTCATCACGTCCCGGCAGGAGGGCGGCCCGAAGGCCGTTCTGGAATCCATGGCCAGCGGAGTCCCCCTGGTCACCACTCGCGTGGGCCAGGCCATGGATATGGTGAGTCACGGGATAAACGGTTATATGGTCGAGGTGGACGATACGGAGGGACTGGCGGTCTGGGCGGAACATGTCCTCACCCACCCCTCCGAACGACCTGCCATTCAACAGGCGTGCCGTCAAACAGCCGAGGCAAACAGTTACGAGAGCCAGACCCCCCTCTGGTCCCGCTTTCTGGAGGGATTTGTGGAACGATCCACCTGATGAACAAAGTCGTCCAGAGATTCCTGAACGAGGCCTATCGCATCTACTCCCGTCCCGCCGCCATCCGGAGGGAAAGCGCCCGATGGGTTGCGGCTTGCCTGGATGTCCCCCGTCATGGTCTCCGCGTCTATTACGGGATGGATCACATCCCCACTCGTTCGCAATCCCTTTCCGGCGGTTTGGTGAAGTGTCAGGATTTACAGACGCTTTTCCCCAACACCACACGCGCTCCGAACCTGCTTTATCTCGTCAGCAGTGCGCTCCCTCTTCATGCGGATATCATGGTTCGTTTCGCTCACCAGGTCGGCGCGAAGGTGGTGCTAAACCAGAACGGCGTTGCCTACCCCGCGTGGCATGGCAAAGGCTGGGAAAAAGCGAATGTCCCCCTCGCCCGGATTCACTCACAGGCTGACTACATCTTCTACCAAAGCCGGTTTTGCCAACTCGGCGCGGAAACCTTTCTGGGAACGCGCTCCTGCAACGCAGAAGTTCTCTATAACCCGGTGGACACAGATCGGTTCGTTCCGCCATTATCACTGGCATCACTTGCCAAGCCCCTTATCCTTGTGGCCGGAAGTCATCATTTTCTATACCGTATTACCCTTGCCGTGGACACGCTCCTTCTTGTTCTCAAAAGACACCCGGGCGCCTCTCTTCAGATTTCCGGGAATTGCCGCTGGCGTTCGTCGGATCCCGAGTGCCGTGCCGAAACCATGGCCTATGCGAAGCGCCTGAATGTCAGCGATCATCTTCGCTTCACCGGCGCCTATACACAGGACGAGGCGCCGTCAATATTCCAACAAGCCCATGTTCTGCTTCACACCCAGGTCAACGATGCATGCCCGCGCTTGGTTGTGGAGGCCATGTCCTGCGGTGTCCCCGTTGTCTGTTCCGCAACCGGCGGAACGGCTGAATTGATCGGAGAGGATGGTGGAATCGGCATCCCCGGCCCCCTTGACTGGAATCAGGAGTCGCCCCCTAAACCCGCCCAACTCGCCGATGCAATCTGTCATATTCTGGAAAATCAAACCCGCTATTCCCAATCAGCCCGACGGCGGGCCTTGCAACAGTTCGCCCTGCCTCCATGGCTCCAACGCCACCAATCTGTTCTAGAAGGACTCTTGACATGAAAACCTGGATAGCCAATCTGGCCCAACAAATTATCCGGCGCCTTCCCTTCCGAGCCAGGAAGGCCTTATTTTCCCTGGTGTCAGGTGCCACGGGCCCCGCCGGGAACGGGCAGACGCTGGTCGAATTGTTTATCCTGCACGACATCCTGGAATCCGAAATTGACCGGTGCGCCGTTCGCTACGGCGAGGGAGTCCACCCCAAACACCGCCTCATGCGATACCATGACTTTTTTGTCAGACGAATCACGCCCGGCGAAACGGTTCTTGATATCGGATGCGGCAGGGGGATGGTCGCCCATAGCCTGGCGATGGCGGGCGCCAAAGTCACGGGCATTGATTTGAATGAGGACAATATTTGTGCCGCACGGGAACACTACCAGCATCCCAACCTGTCCTTTATAACCGGGGATGCCACCCGCACCCTCCCCTCAGGGTCATTCAAAACGGTCATCGCCTCCAATGTGCTTGAACATATCGAAAACCGCATCGACTTTCTCAACCGGGTTCAACAGGCCATCAAACCGAATCGTTGGCTTATCCGAGTTCCCGTCATCGACCGTCATTGGCATTCTCCTCTGAAACAGGAACTCGGGTTGTCCCCATTCAGTGATCCCACCCATTTCACGGAGTATACACTTGCCGGTTTTATGAAGGAAATGGATACCGCAGGTCTGTCGATCCGTCATCTCGACCGGATCTGGGGTGAAATCTGGGCCGAAGTCACACATGAATAAGACTCCTTCCATAACCGTTCTCATGCCGATCCATAATGGCGCCGCTTTTCTGAAGGAGGCGATGGAGAGTATTCTCCAGCAAACCCTGGGGGATTTTGAATACCTCATCGTGGATGATGCCTCGACCGATCATTCTGTTGAAATCATCCGTAGCCTCAAGGATCCCCGTATCCGGCTGATCCAAAGCCCGGAACGCCTGAAACTCTCCGGCGCCCTGAATCTTGGTTTGGACCATGCCAGGGGACGGTATGTGGCCCGGATGGATGCAGATGACATCAGTCACCCAAGACGACTTGAAATCCAAGCCAGATTTCTGGAGCAAAACCCGAAAATTGGCCTCTGCGGAACGTGGATCCGTTATTTTGGCGGCACGTCGCACGCCGTTCTGAAGAAACCTCTCACTCATGAGGCGATCCGGGCCTTCACGTTGCTGGACACTCCCTTTGCCCATCCCACAGTGATGATGCGGAGGGATTTGTTTGATCACCATCACCTTCGTTTTGACGGACGCTACTTCCCGACAGAGGACTTTGAATTGTGGACACGGGCGCTGGGTCATTTCAAGGCGGCCAATCTGCCCGAGATTCTCCTGAACTACCGGATCCACGGCCAGAGTCTGACTGGGCTCGACTGGTCTGCCATGGATGAACAGGCGATCCTGATTATCCGAACTCAACTGCTTGCGTTGGGACTTTCCCCCACGGCTGAGGAATTACGATTCCATCGGCAATTGGCCATGGGGCGGCTGGAAATGACTCCGTCCCGCCTCGACCAGGCCGAATCCTGGCTCACGACCATCCTTGCCGCCAACCAGCGTGAGCGGACATTCTCGCCTGAGGCTCTGGAAAAACTTCTAAGCGACCTTTGGTTCCGAACCTGCCTTCACACCGCGCGTCACGGGTTCTGGGTCGCCAGGCGCTATTCCTCCTCTCCCTTGCACCTCCATGATACGATGCCAGACCGTGGACAGTGGCTGATCAGACTGGCGGCACTCAAGAACAAACTCAGGTTATGAAAATCCTACATCTCAACACCTTTGATATTGAAGGCGGGGCCGCCCGTGCCGCCTGGCGTTTGCATCAGGGATTACTGGCGTTGGGGGACGAGTCGTGTATGTTGGTTCAAACGAAAACCAGCGACGATCCCAGCGTGATGGAACGTGACTCCACGTTCGCCCGTGATCTGGGGCATGTTCGACCCATAGCCGAAATTCTCCCCCTGCTCGCCTACCCCGGCCGCCCCCCGACACACTGGGCCACTGAATGGCTTCCGACTACGATCAACCACCAGATCGAAGCCTTGAATCCTGACATCATCCACTTGCATTGGATCTGCCGTGGCTTCATGTCCATGGCCGATATAGGGCGGCTGTCAAAACCGGTTGTGTGGACGCTCCACGACTCCTGGGCCTTCACCGGGGGGTGCCACGTTCCCGGCGATTGCACACGGTTCCAGAACCGTTGCG
>JBAWZH010000070.1:0-11959 GCA_037143135.1 bacterium | reverse complement strand
CAGAATCGGTCATCAGGAAATTTCACGGAAAACCGGGTTGCCTGCTCAGCGTTCTCGAGGAAATCCAGGAGGCCGAGGAGTTCAATCATCTGAACGAAGAGACGCTTAAACAGGTTTCTCAAAAAGCAGGCATCCCCTTGTCGCAGGTCTATTCGGTGGCCACCTTCTATTCGTTCTTCAACCTCAAGCCGCAGGGCAAACACACCATCGTGGTTTGCAGGGGCACAGCCTGCCATACCCGCGGATCGCGTTCCCTCCTTGAGGAGAGCGCCGCGAAATTGGGATGTCGTGACTTTGCGGAGGATGATGAGTCCTCGTACACCACGCCCGACAAATTTATTACGATCCGTACGGTGGCCTGTTTCGGGCAGTGCGCCCTGGCGCCTGTGGTGGCGATAGACGGCAAGATACACTCCCACATTACGGCGGGGAAATTGCTTGGACTCATTGGGAAACTTCAGAAGGAGGCGGGCCGATGATCATTCGAAACATGACCGATCTTGATGCGATTCGCCGATCCGCATGGTCGGCTGTGGCTCCGGAGAAGCCCATGATCAGCGTCGGCTTGGGCACCTGTGGAATTGGCAACGGGGCGGATGCCGTATTGGCGGAGTTCGGCGCCCTGATCAAGAAGAAGAAATCGCCGGTCGCGCTGAAACGAACCGGTTGCTTCGGGTTTTGCTCCGAAGAACCCCTGGTCATGCTGTACGTTCCCGGCAAACCCGTTTTGTTGTTCAGTCAGTTCACGGTCAAACACTGTGCCGGGGTGCTGAAAGCGGCCGTGGATCCCCTTGCGGCTGAAAAATTGGCCGACCAAGCCCGTGCGAAGATCAGTGCCTGGGATTTTGTGACCGGGAAGGCCTCGTTTGGCAGCGGCTACCCGGGAACCCCGGAATGGAATGAGATTCCCTTCTTCAAGGGCCAGCATAAACTCGTGCTGCGCGATTGCGGATTGATTGATCCGGAGTCCATTGAAGATTATATTGCCGTTGGCGGTTATGCCGCCGTAGCCAAGGCACTTCTGGCCATGACCCCATCGGGCGTGATTGACGTGGTCAAGGCGTCCAAACTGCGCGGTCGCGGGGGAGCGGGTTTTCCAACTGGCCGAAAATGGGAGTTGATGCAGGAGCAAACCGCCTGTGACAAGTTCCTCGTCTGCAATGCCGACGAGGGCGACCCCGGCGCCTACATGAACCGGAACGAGATCGAAAGCGACCCGCACATGCTGCTCGAAGGCATGATGATCGGAGCCTATGCCATGGGGGCGGCTTCGGGCCTCGTGTATGTTCGCGCGGAATACCCGCTCGCCGTCGAGCGTCTGAATAAGGCGATTAAGGCCGCCCGGACGAGAGGCTTGCTGGGTTCAAATATTCTGGGGTCTGGGTTCAGTTTCGATGTCGAGATCATTCAGGGTGCCGGCGCGTTTGTGTGCGGCGAGGAGACAGCCCTGATTGCCTCGGCAGAAGGCCTCGCGGGGCGACCGTTGCCGCGTCCGCCTTATCCGGCTGAGCGCGGCCTGAACGGGTCGCCGACGACCATTAATAACGTGGAAACCCTGTGCAACATCCCGGCCATTCTCTCGGCGGGCGCCGGGTGGTTTGCGGGAATCGGGACGGCGAAAAGCGCCGGCACGAAGGTGTTTTCGCTCGTGGGCAAGGTTAAGAATACCGGTCTTGTGGAATTGCCGTTGGGGACGCCAATCGAGGACATTGTTTATGGAATGGGTGAAGGGACAGGCCTGATAGGGAAGAAAATCAAGGCCGTTCAGACAGGAGGGCCGTCGGGCGGTTGCATCCCTGTTGACCAGTTTAAGACTCCCGTTGACTACGATTCACTGGCGGCGTTGGGCGCGATTATGGGATCCGGCGGGATGGTCGTCATGGATCAGGATAACTGCATGGTGGATGTGGCCCGTTACTTTGTGGGATTTACGGCGGCCGAATCCTGTGGCAAATGTACTCCCTGCAGAGAGGGATTGTCGCAGTCTTTGCGCATTTTGACAGCCATTTCAAAGGGAAACTCCAATGAAACGGATCTCGCGGAGTTGGAATCCCTGGCTCACGTCATCCGGGATTCCTCCCTGTGCGGGTTGGGCCAGACGGCGGCTAACCCCGTGCTCACAACTCTCTTGTATTTCAAGGATGACTACCTGGAGCATATCCGTGAACACCGGTGTTCGGCGGGGGCTTGCGAAAGCCTCTACCTGGCGCTTTGCGAAAATTCGTGCCCTCTTCACATGAATATTCCAGGGTACCTCGCCTTGCTTAAGGAAGGGCGGCTTGAGGATGCCTTTGAACTGACGTTGCGGGATAATCCGTTTCCCGGAAGCCTTGGACGAGTCTGCCACTTCCACTGCCAGATGCGGTGTCGGCGCGAAGACTTGGATCAGGCCGTGGCGCAAAACGAGATCCACCGCTACCTGGCCGACACGATGTATAAGATGGGCAAGGAAAAGGCCATCTACAAACGGCTTATTGATGAAAAACAGCCGGCGACCGGAAAGTCCATTGCCATTGTCGGCGCCGGCCCTGCCGGCCTGACGGCCGCCTTCTATCTGTCACGCCTTGGACATACCGTCACGGTCTATGACGAACATAAGAAGGCAGGCGGAATCATGCGATACGGAATCCCGGCTTATCGGCTGCCTCGCGAGGTGATGGACAAAGAGGTGGCCTTCATCAAGGCGCTGGGAGTTCGGTTTGAGTTCGGGAAAAAAGTGGGCCGCGACATCGCGATCAGCGCCCTGACCAAACAAAATAACGCCGTCATCATGGCCATCGGGGCGCAGGAAGATCAGAAGATCGGCCTACCAGGCGAAACGCTCAAGGGTGTGTACCCCGGTTACCACTTTCTTGAAGCGTTCAACATGAAGCAAGCCGGGGTGCCTGGTCGGAAGACTCTGATCATTGGCGGGGGTAATGTCGCCATTGATGCGGCCAGGACGTTGTGGAGACTGGGTTCTGACGTGACGGTGACCTACCGGCGCGGCCGTAGCGAGATGCCGGCTAATGTGACCGAACTGGACGGCGCCGAGGACGAGGGCGTTCACTTTATGTATATGCTGGCGCCCGAAGCGTTCCTCGGTGATGCCCAGGGCCGGGTACGGGCGGTGCGGTTTCGAAAAATGAAACCGGGGCCGTTGGACAAAAGTGGTCGGCCGACACCTGTTCCAACCGGGCAGACTCTGGAAATACCCTGCGATGCCGTGCTCCTGGCCATCGGTGAGCGTGTGGGGTCTGAAGCGTTGTCGAAGGCGGGGATTGAGTGCGCCCGAAACGGAACCGTGCGTATTGACGGGTTTACCCTGAAGACCAACGTGCCGACTGTTTATGCGGTGGGTGATGCCGTGACGGGCCCCGCCACGGCCAGTGAGGCGATGGGACTCGCTAAACGGGCCGCTCAGGCGATTGATAAGGCGTTAACCGGCGAGGATCGATTCCGGACATTGTTCCGGGAGTTCAATTATGGAATGGGTGTGCCAGTCAACCCGACGAAATGCTCCAAAGTCACGGTGCGCCATATTCCCGTCGAAGCTCGACGCGGTAACTTCATGGAAATTACCCAGGGATATTCAGGGCAGCAGGCCCACAGTGAGTCACTGCGATGCCTGCGGTGCGATGTGCGTGATAATGCGCGTAAACCCTGGTAAAGAGGGAGGATTCAACAATGGCTTCAATGACACTGACAATTGACGGAACCCGTGTGGAGGTGCCGTGCGGCATCACCCTTCTTGAGGCATGCCGTGCGGCAGGCGTCACATTGCCGACTCTGTGCTATCTGGATCATGTGGCAGCCAACGCCTCCTGTGGAGTGTGTGTGGTGGAAGTCAAGGGGGCGCGCACCCTGGTGCGTTCCTGTGTCACCAAGGCAATTCCCAACATGGAGATTCAGACGGCCTCGGCGCGTGTGAGGACGGCCCGAAAAACAGCGGTCGAACTTCTGCTGGCCAACCATCCGGCGGACTGCCTCGCCTGCAACCGTAACGGGTCGTGCGAACTTCAGTCGATGGCGGAGCGTCTGAACGTGACGCGAGCCCGGTTTCCCGAAACGAAAAAGGAGGTGGCGCGGGATGAAAGCAGTCCGTCGATCATCAGGGATAACAACAAGTGCATCCTGTGTGGACGCTGTGTTGCCGTATGCAAGGACGTTCAGAGCGTGTCGGCCATTGATGTCGCCGGGCGCGGCATCCGGACGCATATTGGAACCTTCATGGATCGCGGACTGAAACACTCCGTCTGTACGAACTGCGGTCAATGCACCGTGGTGTGCCCGACGGCGGCCATTGTGGAACAGGATGAAACCGAGGACGTGTTCAAAGCGCTTCGGGATCCCTCAAAAGTGGTGGTGGTTCAGACGGCGCCGGCCATCCGGGCCTCCATTGGGGAAGCCCTGGGCATGGAGACGGGCGCCTTGGTGACGGGCAAAATGGTGGCGGCCTTGCGAAAACTGGGGTTTAATCGGGTCTTTGATACCCAGTTCACGGCCGATCTTACCATTATGGAAGAGGGGACAGAACTGCTGGAACGGCTGACTCATGGCGGGACGTTACCCATGATCACCAGTTGTTCGCCCGGGTGGATCTCCTTTATCGAAACGTTCTACCCGAAATTGCTCAAGCACCTCTCGTCGTGCAAATCACCCCAGCAGATGTTTGGCGCGGTGGCCAAGAGTTACTATGCCGAGAAAATCGGGATCGATCCGGCTTCCATGGTGGTGGTGTCCATCATGCCGTGCACGGCGAAGAAATTCGAAGCGAAGCGTCCTGAAATGCGATCCGCGTGGACGTGGTGGAAACAGAAGGGAAAAGGGAACAGCGAACCCTTTTTCGACGTCGATTATGTCCTGACCACCCGCGAACTGGCGCGTATGATCAAGAACGTGGGCCTTGATTTTGACCATCTTGAGGAACAGCGCTTCGACGATCCCCTTGGGCAATCCACAGGCGCCGCCGTAATTTTCGGAGCCACCGGCGGCGTTATGGAGGCGGCGGTGCGCACGGCTTATGAAGTGGCCACGGGAACACCTCTGGCGAATATCAATCTGACAGCCGTTCGCGGGATCGAGGGTCTCAAGCATGCCGAACTGGATGTGGGTGGGAAAACGCTGAAGGTTGCAGTGGCCCACACGCTCAAAAACGCGAGGATTTTGCTGGATGAAATTGCGGCTGGAAAATCCGACTATGCGTTCATCGAGGTGATGACCTGTCCCGGGGGATGTCTTGGAGGCGGCGGCCAACCGATTCTTCCGACGCGCGAAAAACTTGAGGCGCGGGCCAAGTCCATCTATGTCGAGGATCTCAACATGCCTCTGCGAAAATCCCATGAGAATCCGGCCGTCATGGCGCTTTACAAGGAGTTCCTGATTAAACCCCTGAGTCATCTTTCACATGAACTTCTTCATACTCATTATACCCCTCGCGAGTCCTGAACAGGCCAGTGAGGGGAGGTGAGAAGGGGCGGAATTTCGTTCGCGTCAGGCTTCGAGCGGTATCCTTTGTTCGGTGGAAGGATCAAAGAAATGGGCTCTATCCATGAACACGGCCGGTTCAATCGGTTGGTCAGTCTGAAACCGTTTTCGGGAATCCACACGGCTGATAAACGTCGTGTCGGCAACGCGACCATAGACATAGGAGTCCGACCCCATCCGTTCGATAAAGTCCACAAAGGACTTGATTCTCTGCGGATGGGGTAACGCTTCCGCCGCGATGGATCCGATATCCTCGGGGCGCAATCCCAGTGTGACGGGCTTGTTGTGGTAGGGCGCCAATGCCGTTGCGGCCTTCCCGGAGAGTTTCAGGTTTATCCCGCCGGGCCCCGCGAACACGATGCCTCCCTCTGAAACACGGAGCGTTCCCTCGAACATATTCAGGGGCGGCGTTCCTATGAATCCGGCAACGAAGCGATTGACAGGTTGGTCATAGAGTTGAATCGGATCGTCAACCTGCTGAATGATCCCGTCTTTCATGACCACAATTCTCTCTCCCATGGTCATGGCCTCCACCTGGTCATGAGTCACATAGACCATCGTGGCGCCCAGTTTCCGGTGCAGTCGGCTGATTTCGACCCGCATCTGGACTCTCATTTTCGCGTCCAGATTGGACAGCGGCTCGTCAAAGAGGAACACGGCCGGTTTTCTGACAAGGGATCGCCCCAGCGCCACTCGTTGGCGCTGGCCGCCCGACAGTGACTTCGGGCGGCGATCCAAGTACGCTTCGAGTCCCAGGATGGAGGCGGCTTCGCTGACTCGGCTTTCAATCTCCGGCTTTGAGAAATGCCTCAATTTCAAGCCAAAAGCCATATTCTCTCTAACTGACATGTGCGGATAGAGCGCGTAGTTCTGGAATACCATGGCAATATCCCGGTCTTTCGGCGGCACGTCGTTCACCACTCGGCCTCCAATGCGAATGGTACCTTCCGAAATCTCCTCGAGTCCCGCGATCATTCTGAGAGTCGTCGATTTTCCGCACCCCGAGGGCCCGACCAGGACGACCAATTCGCCGTCTTTGATTTCCAGGTTGAAATCGTTGACAACCTTGGAAGCCCCCGAATACACCTTGCTGACGTGGTCTAGACTGATGATCGCCATGGGGATGTTCTTGGCATCATTCAGGGTAATAATCAAGCGCGTAAATGAATTCCTTGCCCCCGGTTATCGGGTAACGTAGAGTCGAGTCAGCATCGTGAGGCAAAGGGAGTTATCGTCAGAGCCCAATTCGGGGGATGTCATGAACTATGCGTCGAAGATCCTGTCCTATCTTGGTGAGGGCAACCGCTTTTCTCAGGTTCTGCTTGTCGCGGGAGCGCCGCCCGTTGAAAAGGAGGGTTCGGCATTTCATATTGTCATCAATGTCGTGCTGACTCCCGATGATATCCGCGATACCCTGGCATTTTTCTCGGGTCATGCCCGCCGGTCAGGGGCGGCGGATATGGGCAATCACGGGGTATTTGCGTTCGGAATGCCGAAATTGGGCAGGTTCAGAGTCCATTACCTGACCCAGCGCGGGAGTGTGTTCCTTTCTATTCAACGCATGACCTATGACATTCCGGATCTTGATAGTATGCTCAGCCATCCTGATCAATTGATATTAATGGATGAAATCCTGCGTCGTGACGATGGAGGAGTGGTGCTGTTTAGCGGCCCGTCGTCGGACTCGTTGTCGCGTCTTCTTTATGCCTCGCTTGCCCGGATCAACCAAACCAAAAGCCTGGTCATTTATATTCTTGAACACAACCTTTCCTTTCTTTTGAGGCATCGCAATTCGGTTGTCATCCAGGTTGAGGTGGGCACGGATATCCCATCCCTTGAGGAGGGACTTCAGAACAGTCTTTTTTTGGCGCCTGACCTGATGTACGTTCGGGACCCGAAGACCTCAACAGAGTATAAGGGCCTCATGTGCGCCGCTCAAACGGGCACGATGGTCTTGATCAGCGTCGTGGCGCCGGACGGCCATCGCTTTCTGAACGACATTAGGAGCCGCATGCCCGAGGACTATCAGAATTTCGCCCGACTCATCCGGAAAACGATCAGAGTCAGTTCGGGACGGGGCAACCTGATCACCGTGAGTGAACTCATGCCTTCGGATACGGAAACAGGATCATAACCATCTTGGTTAATCTTCCATTCTTGAATCACAGAATACGTTGCGATACAGTTTTGTAATTCTTCTGTTTTTGAACCAATTTGTGAGGATACAATGGAAAAACGTGAGAGCGTGGAGTTAAGTGTGCTGTACCGGATATCCCAGGCGGTGGCGCACCGTCGTGACATTTCCGCCTTGTTTCAGGAAGTTTTCGATATTCTGGAGAAGGACATGGGAATGTCCTTCGGGACGCTGACGTTACGGCGTCCGGACACAGATGTCTTTGTGATCGAGGCGTCCCGGGGGTTGACGCCGGAGGAGCATAAACGCGGTCAGTACCGTTTGGGCGAAGGGATTACGGGAAGTGTTGCCAAAAGCGGAAAGGCTGAGGTGGTTCCGGACTTGAGCAAGGATTCCCGCTTTTTGAACCGGACGCGTTCCCGCAAGGGCGGGCCTATAGCCTTTATCTGTGTGCCGATTGTGCATCATCGGATTGTGATCGGAACCATCAGCATTGATCGTCCGTCTGATGAGAAGGGGATGTTAGGCAAGGATCAGGAGTTTCTCCGCCTGGTGGCCAACCTCCTTGCCGAGGCCGTGGCCAGTATTCGCGAGCAGATGGTCGAGCAGGAGGGGTTGAAGGCGGAGAACGAGAGGTTGCGCCGCCAGTTGGGCGACAAATATCAACCGCACAACCTGGTCGGGAACTCCAAGGGAATGCGGGTTGTGTACGACCAGATCGCCCAGGTGGCCGACAGCGCCGCCACGGTGCTGATCCGGGGCGAAACAGGAACCGGCAAGGAATTGGTTGCCCGGGCCATTCATTTTGGCAGTGCGCGTCGAGCTAACCCGTTTGTCAGTGTCAACTGTGCCGCCTTGCCGGAAAACCTCATCGAGAGTGAATTGTTCGGCCATGAGAAGGGCTCGTTTACCGGCGCCTCCCAGCAACGGAAGGGACGCTTTGAACTGGCGCATGGCGGCACCCTGTTTCTGGATGAAATCGGCGATATCACACCGGCTGTTCAAGTGAGACTGCTGCGCGTTTTACAGGAACGTTCCTTTGAGCGGGTGGGGGGAGACCGCCAGATTGTCGTCAACGTGCGGGTGATTGCGGCCACAAGCCGGAATCTGGAGGATGCCATTCGCTCCGGCAGGTTCCGGGAGGATCTCTACTACCGCCTTAATGTGTTTCCCATTCATATGCCGCCTCTTCGGGAACGGCGGTCGGATATTTTGCTTCTGGCGGACTATTTTCTCCAGAAAAGCAATCAGACGTACGTGAAGAAGATCAAGCGGATTTCCACCCAGGCAATCAACATGATGATGGCCTATCACTGGCCCGGCAATGTGCGGGAACTGGAGAATTGCATCGAGCGGGCCGTGTTGACGTCCACCGATGAAGTGTTGCACGGGTACTCGTTGCCGCCATCCTTGCAGACCAGTGATGCAACCAATACCCCGCTTCTTCCGGAATCCGGCGCCAGTCTCGAAACAATGGTGGAATCCTTTGAGCGGGAAGTCATTGTCGATTCCCTCAAGCGCCACAGGGGGATAGCGGCCGCCGTCGCCCGTCACCTTCAAACAACGCAGCGGATCATCAACTACCGTATCAAGCATCTTGGGATTCATCTTCGGGACTACCGGACCTAATGAGTGGCACAAATTTGTCGCGATGATTTTGTGAATTACAGAATTGTGTGTCTCTGTTTTTGTTTAAGTCATCATGCGAAAATTCTCTTGTTAAACATTACAAGGTATATATACGCGTAACCTGTTTTCTCTTAAGTCATTAGCGAAATAGATAGGCCGTGTCTCGCGTTCCTTTCCTCCCTGGCGCATCCGAGTTGGTATGGCCTCTGCTATTGTCTGACATTCATAATTTTGCCTCAATAAGGAGACAAACATGAAAGGGAGCGCCAGGTCATGACAAGAGATCGGTGTATGAAGATAGGGGGAGTATGTTTGGCCATGCTTGGATGTCTTCCGGTAGTGGCGAGGGCGGACGAGGCGTCACTGGGGACATCGGCCTCGGCGCTGGTCTCCGGAATCAGCGCCGCAGATACGGTGTGGGTTCTGCTCAGCGCGGCCCTGGTGATGCTGATGACCCCTGGATTGGCCTTCTTCTATGGCGGTCTGGTTCGGCGCAAGAATGTGCTCTCGATTCTTATGCAGTGCTTCATGATGCTGTGCGTCATAAGCCTTCAATGGGTGTTTTGCGGATACAGTCTTGCCTTTGGCCCTGATCTGGGAGGCATCATTGGAAACCTGGATTGGGTTGGGCTTGCGACGGTCGGTATGGGGCCCTCTGATTACGCGGGAACCATACCGCATACGGCCTTTGTCATTTTTCAAATGATGTTCGCGGTGATCACTCCGGCGCTGATTATCGGCGCTTTTGCGGAGCGCATGAGATTCTCCGCCTTTGTGGTATTCAGTCTCTTGTGGACGACGCTGGTGTATGATCCCGTGGCGCATTGGATGTGGGGGAAAGGCGGATTTTTGGGTGCGATGGGAGGGATGGGGGCGGTTGACTTCGCGGGCGGAATGGTGGTGCATATCAATGCGGGGATGGCGGCTCTGGCGGCCGTCATCGTGCTGGGCAAGCGGAAGGGGTTTCCGAACACGATTTCGCCTCCGCATAATCTGCCCGTGGCCGTCCTGGGTGCAGGGCTTCTCTGGTTCGGTTGGTTTGGATTCAATGCAGGCAGTGCGTTGGCCGCGAATCATGTGGCGGTGAGCGCGTTTATGGCCACCCACATTGCGGGAGCCACCGCCGGTCTGGTGTGGTCCATTCTGGATTGGTTGAAATTCGGCAAGCCGACGACACTGGGCATGATTACCGGGGCGGTGGCGGGGTTGGCGGCTGTGACTCCCGGCGCGGGGTATGTGGCGGTGTCCGGCGCCGTCTGGATCGGTTTGGGATCAGGCATCATCTGTTGGCTTTCAGTGACGGCGCTCAAAGCCAAGTATCAATACGATGACTCCCTGGATGCCTTTGGAGTGCACGGTGTCGGCGGAATATGGGGAACCTTGGCGGTGGGTCTGTGGGGCACCAAGGCCGTCAATCTGGCCGGGGTGAATGGGTTGTTTTATGGCAATCCGATCCAACTCTGGCTTCAGGCAAAAGCCGTGCTGATGACGATGGTTTATTCGTTTGTCATGTCTTTGATTCTGTTCAAGGTGGTTGATTTCGTGTTAGGTCTTCGTGTGAATGAGCATGAAGAAGCGGTTGGCCTGGATCTGACTCAGCACCGTGAGGCCGGCTATACGCTGTTGGATTAGGAGGTAGAGTCATGAAATACATTATTGCCATTATTCAACCGGATCGTCTTGATGACGTGCTGGATCTGCTGACCCAAAAGGAGATTCATCTGGTGACCGTGTCCAACGTTGTCGGGCGTGGTCGGCAGAAAGGCATCTCGGAAGTTTACCGGAGTCATCGCGAGGCCGGTACGCTCCTGAAAAAAATTAAGCTGGAAATCGCCGTGAACGACGAATTTCTCCAACAGGCCAGGGACGCGATTGTTCAGGGCGCCCGCACAGGCCAGACCGGGGATGGAAAAATTTTCGTTTTCGACATGCAGGATTGTCAGAGGATCCGAACGGGCGAAACCGGGCCTGTTGCCATCGGGTGACCGGTCACCGTCCGAACTTGAGCAGATACTTGAGCGAAACAGCGAAATCCTTGGGTTGCGTTGCCTCAATGACAAGGGGTTGCCCGGTCACCGGGTGCAGAATCTCCAGGCGTTCTGCATGGAGCGCCGGGCGCGCCATCAGGGGTTTCTCGCCCTCGGGTTTCATCCGGTAATCCCGTTTGAGTTGGGAGAGCAGAAGCGGGAACCCCGTGCCGTAGTCCTGATCGGCAACCAGGGGACATCCAATGGCTTTCAGGTGAATCCTGATTTGGTGCAGTCGTCCGGTGGCCGGTTCGGCCTTCACCAGGGAGTATTTTTTAAATTTCTCCAGAAGCGTAAACCGCGTCACGGCCGGTTTGCCACGCCCCCGATCCACGATCGATAACCCGGGCCGAACGACACTGGGCGCCAAAGGGACGTCGACTTCCATTTCCGCCTCCGGCAGAGCGCCTTCGATCAGAGCCAGATAGGTTTTTCGGGGGTGCCGTTCATGGAACTGTCTGGCCAGACTAACGAGGGCTGATTTGTTTCGGGCCAGAAGAACAACGCCACTGGTTCCGGCGTCCAGACGGTGTACATTGGCCAGATAATCAAAACCATGGACTTGCGCCCAGGGTCGTTTCAGGTGAATGCCCGTGTGCAGAAGTCCCATCAGGTTCTCCCGCGATTTGTCCCAGCGATCCGGAGCAATCAGAAGCCCCGCCGGTTTATTCAGCGCCAGCAGATCGTTGTCTTGAGTCAGGAT
>JBAWZH010000069.1:0-12523 GCA_037143135.1 bacterium | reverse complement strand
AATCTGGGACGCTTAACATGAATCCTTCACTCGAAATCAATCTGGCCGGTATCCGCATGAAGAACCCCGTCATGGTGGCATCCGGCACCTTCGGATATGGTCCCGAGTATGCGGATCTCGTGGATCTGAAACAACTCGGCGCCATCGTGGTCAAGGGTATCAGTCTGGCCCCGTGGGGAGGGAACAAGACCCCGCGCATGGTGGAAGTCCCCGGCGGACTGATCAACGCCATCGGGCTTCAGAACCCTGGCGTCAAAGGATTCATCGGAAAATACATGCCGTTCCTCCGGCAGCACGACATTGCCGTCATCGTCAACATCTGGGGCAAGACGCTTGAGGAATACGCCGAGGTAGCGGCGCACTTTGATAACGTGGAGGGGGTTCATGGTCTGGAGATCAACATCTCATGTCCCAATGTGAAGGCGGGCGGAAGTTCGTTCGGAACCAATCTGGACTCCACCGCCCGCGTTGTGGCAGCCGTCCGGGCCCGCACCCGGTTGCCGATCATTCCGAAGTTGGCGCCCAATGTGTCGGATATCGGGGCCTTCGCGAAAGTCTGCGTGGAAAACGGCGCCGATGCGATTTCGCTGATCAATTCATTCCCGGCTATGGCGATCGATATCGAGACCCGACAACCCATTCTGGCTAATAATTCCGGCGGACTCAGCGGCCCGGCCATCCACCCGATTGCCGTGAAATTGGTCTATGAGGCCGCCAGGGCGGTGAACGTCCCCCTGATCGCCCTGGGCGGCATCATGTCGGCCAGGGACGCGATTGAGTTCATGATCGCCGGCGCCGGCGCCGTGGCCGTCGGAACCGCGAATTTTACCGAACCGTCCACCTCCCTTCAGGTCATTGACGGCATCCGTGATTATCTGGTGCGCCACAAGATCGGGAACGTTCGCGAGATCGTGAGAAGCATTAGGATTCATTCCTGATGAATATGGAAAAGAACTCCAGGATCTATGTTGCCGGACATTCCGGACTGGTGGGTTCGGCCATCATCCGCAATCTTCAGTCCAAGGGTTATACCAACATTCAGACACAGACCCATCAGGAACTGGAACTGACCAACCAAGCCGCTGTTGAAGCCTATTTTGAGAAAACGCGTCCGGACTTCATATTTCTGGCGGCCGCCAAGGTGGGAGGCATCTATGCCAATAAAACCTATCCTGCCGAGTTTGCCTACAGTAACCTCCAGATCCAGAACAACATCGTCCACTCCAGCTATAAGTTTGGCGCCAGCAAACTGATGTTTCTGGGTTCCTCCTGCATCTATCCAAAGTTCGCTCCGCAACCCATAAGGGAGGATGCGTTGCTCTCCGGCCATCTGGAGGAAACCAACAAGGCCTATGCCCTGGCAAAAATCGCCGGCATTATCATGTGCCAGAGTTATAACCGCCAGTACGGAACACATTTCATCAGCGTCATGCCCACCAACCTGTACGGCCCGAATGATAACTATCACGCCCGGAATTCCCACGTCCTGCCAGCCCTGATCCGGCGTTTTCATGAAGCCAAAGAATCCCAAGCATCAACGGTAACCATCTGGGGAACGGGAGTGGCCCTGCGGGAATTTCTCTACTCGGATGACCTGGCCGATGCCTGCGTATTCCTGATGAACAACTACGACGACAGCGAAATCGTCAATATTGGTTCCGGGATCGAGGTTTCCATCAAGGAACTCGCTTATCTCGTTCGGGAGACCGTTGGATATTCCGGGAACATTATTTTCGACACGACCAAACCCGATGGCACACCACGGAAACTTCTTGACTGCGCCAAACTGAACAAACTCGGCTGGACCGCGCCAACTTCCCTGCAGGTCGGACTGAAACGGGCGTATGCTGATTTCATGTCGCAGTTGGCCAAAGGCAAAATCAAGTAAGGTAGCAATCACCGTGCGACAAAGAATCCTATATTGGCTTGTACTACTCGCGGCAACCTTGGCCGGCGTGTGGTGGTTGCTCTATGTCCCCTACAGGCCGGATCGGGTGCTGGCCGCCATCCCCGCCGATGCCACCCTTGTGAGTGTCCAGAAGAATCTCGGCGGACAACTGGAAGCCCTTGCCCGAAATCCGGTTATTCTGAATGCCCTTCGGGCGGGAGGAATTCAGGATGGTGACATCGCCGGTGTTGCCACCAACCCGGTGTTCAAAAAGTGGGCCGCAAGGCTCGCGTCAGATCAGTCTGTCCTGGCCTATGTCCCTTCAATAGGCGCGCAGCATAAACCAGCCATTGTCTTCGCCTCCTGGATCGGCAACCAAAGCCGGTTGTTGCGCTGGCAGACGGCATGGATCAAATCACGCGACTTTCAACCGATCCCGCTGAATGAAGGTCGCCTCACAATCTGGCGGATTAAGACCGACCTTGAGAAATCAGACCTCCGTCTCTCGGTCGCCCTGTCCGAGGGACTGATCATGGGGTGTCTCTCCAGTGATCCCATCGCGGTCAGGGGTCTCCTGGAGACGGCGGAGGGTATCCCGGGACGTCTTTCCCTGTTGGACACGGACAAACCTGCTCGCGCGCGGGCTCTGCTTCAGGAAACACCCCCGCAGTGGGGATGGTTTGTTGCCAACAGCAGCCTGGTGGCCTACCAGTTAACCCTCGGAAATGGACCGCTAATACTGGACTTCACTGGACAGCATTCCATGCCCCCCTCCATCCCCTTGTCAGGAAACAAGGGAATGAAAACGGCGAACAACTTTACTTCAACCACGTCCGATCTGTCCGCGATACTCCCTCTAAGTTGGCTACAGGCCATGACCTCGGACGAATCATCATCGCTTTGGATTCAGACCTTCCGCCAACTGGCGGAACCGAACAGGGGTGAACCGGATGCGCTGGCCTTCCTCGCCCTGCTTGATCAGAACCATACTGGACGACTTCGCGGACCGCTGGGGGCTTCTCTGGGCGCGTTCATCAAGGGTGTCAAAACCCCCACCCTGCTTATCGGCATGCAACTGGGAAACGCCCAGGAGGCCAACCGCCGGGTTCAGAACGTCATCGACGGATTGAATAGCCGCTATAACCTCACGCTGAAAACCATTCCCTGGGACATGGCTGGCCGAACCGGTATCACCCTCATTGAAGAATCGCGAAAGAATTTCTACGGTTCTTTTGAGCCCGGAGAACGCGTTGCCTATGCCATGGCGGACGACTGGTTTATCTTGGCCAGCAATGCCCAGATCCTTAAACAACTTCTCGAATCCACGCCCACCGTGGCGTTGCCGGGTATCGATTCAACCTGCGCCAATCCGTCTGCCACCCTCCACCTTCAACTGGATAGTCTCAGCCAGACAGTCAAAACCACGTCCGGCGTTCTGAAACTAGCCGCTCTGTTCAACACGTCTCAAGAGGTCATCCAGGCGCGTGACTCCCTGAACCAGGCAGGGACTTGGGCGAGTGTTCTGGGATCCTTCGGCGAAGCCAACGCCACAATGAGCACGTCGGGTTCTGTTTTCCGCATTCACTTAGTGATCGGAAAACCGTGACGTCAGAAGCCTCTCGGCCTATTCAATCACTCGTGTTCCCTTCGAATCGACGGTGGTAACCCAGCTTTTCGACGCGATTCCGAGCGAGTTGAAGGTCAGAACCATCTGCTTTTCAATAACCCTCGCCTTGCGAAGATTGTCGGTAATGGCAAACATTGTCGGCCCCGATCCGGAAATGGCCACCCCGTCGGCCCCCGCCTTCAACGCATTACTCTTCACCTCATCAAACCCCGGAATCAAACGGGATCTGACCGGTTCGACAATCACATCATTCAAACTGCGCGCAAACAACGAATAATCATTCTTTGCGAAAGCGGCGGTTATGAGGGCCGTATTGGCCATGTTGGCAATGAATGATTCCATCGGAACCATTGCCGGAAGAATCTTCCGCGCATCGCGGGTCAGAACGACAACGCGGGGAGTCACTAATACAATCTTGAGACTTCGGATGGATCCGATCCGGGTGACATCCAGCGGCACGCAACAACGGGTCAAAGTCGCCCCCCCCAGCAACGCAGGCGCGGTATTGTCCGCAAAGAATCCGCCCGAGACGACGGCCTCCGCCTCCGTGGCCGCCAGGATCAACTGTTCGGGGCTGAGATCGCCCCCATACAGGGCATTGGCGGCAAAGGCGCCGGCGGCAGCAGAAGCGGCGCTGGATCCCAGGCCCGATCCTATGGGCAACCCCTTATGCAGAACCATGTCGATGCCGCCCCTGATATTCAGATACTTGAACACATTGGCCGCCGCCAGCGCCGCCGTATTCATTTTTGGATCCGATGAAAGCGGAACAGCCGAATCGACCGTCACGCGGATTTCACCACCGGTCAGTGGCGTAGCCTCAACCACATCCCCGAGATTGCATACCGCCAATCCCAGAACATCGAAACCAGGGCCGATATTTCCAATGGTTGCCGGAGAAAAGACTTTGATCGCTTTCATGGCGCCATACTCCCAAGGCTGGCGGATGGCCGCAATCCCAAAAAAATCCCAAAAATGTGTAACAATGTTCTTGCGCAAATGGGACTGTGGTCGCTATTTTAAGGCCCGTTTTGTTTCGTCATTCGCAAGCGATTGATTCCTGCCGACACTGTTCGGTCGGATTATGTCCTGGAGTCGAAGTCGATAGAGATGTGCCAAATTCAGCAACAGCTAGAGAAAGGGATGAGGAGTTCATGAAGAGTCTGCGGTCACGATGGTGGTTGGGCGTGTTGGTCATGGTGGCGTTATTCAGTCTGGGGGCCGGCGTGGCGATGGCCAGCGAGGCGGACTTGAAACTTCCCGACCTTGGCGGAGTGACGTTCTCGTCGTTGGGCGGCCTGTCCGGGTCTCATCTGATGCTGATCGGAATCGCCGTCTGTTTCCTGGGTCTTGGATTTGGGTTGATTCAGTTTTTCAAGACCGAGAAGTTGCCGGTTCACAAGTCCATGAGTGATGTCTCCCAGATCATCTGGGAAACCTGTAAGAGTTATCTGGCGCAGCAGGGGAAATTTCTGGCGATCCTCTGGGTGCTGATCGGCGCCTGTATGGTCTATTACTTCCTGATTCTCCAAAAAATGCCGATGAGTAGCGTGGCGTTGATCCTTGCCGCTTCGGTTTTGGGCATCTTGGGATCCTACGGGGTGGCGTGGTTCGGCATGCGTATCAATACCTTTGCGAACAGCCGGTCGGCCTTTGCCGCCCTGCGTGGCACACCCTGGGATGCCCTGGCGATTCCGATGCGCTCGGGCATGAGCGTGGGAATGCTGTTGATCACCGTGGAGTTGTTCTTCATGATTTGCATTCTGATCTTCCTCCCGTCCGAATTGCGCGGGCCGTGCTTTATCGGGTTTGCGATCGGCGAGTCGCTGGGCGCCTCCGCCCTGCGCATTTGCGGCGGTATCTTCACCAAGATTGCGGATATCGGTTCCGATCTGATGAAGATCGTGTTCAAGTTGCCGGAAGACGATCCTAAGAATCCGGGTGTGATCGCGGACTGTACGGGCGACAATGCCGGTGACAGCGTCGGCCCGACGGCTGACGGCTTCGAGACCTACGGAGTGACGGGCGTGGCCCTTATCACGTTTCTGGCCCTGGTGCTGGGTTCGGGCGTTCTTTGCGCCCAGATGATTGTCTGGATCTTCGTGATGCGTATCCTGATGATCATCGCCGCGTTGGCTGCCTATCTTGCGAACGACGCCTATTTTACAGCGAAGCTGAAGCACGCCAAGGAGTTTGATCCCGAGCATCCCCTGACGGTGCTGGTGTGGCTGACCTCCTTGGTTTGCATCGCGGTTACCTACGTGGCCAGTTACTTCCTGCTTGCGAGTAATACCGACCTGCACAAGGATCTTTGGTGGGTACTGGCGACGATCATCTCCTGCGGCACCATTGCCGGTGCGCTGATCCCCGAGTTCACCAAGGTCTTCACGAGCACGAACGCCAAGCATGTGAAGGAAGTCGTGACCGCGTCCAAGCAGGGCGGCGCCTCCCTGAACATCCTGTCCGGGTTTGTGGCGGGCAATTTCTCGGCATTCTGGGAAGGTCTGACGATGCTGGTCTTGATGCTGGTTGCGGTGCTGATTGCCACCTTGAATCCCGCGCTGTCTGCCCTGTTACCGGCAGAGTATGCGTTCGCGGCCCCGATCTTTGCCTTCGGACTGGTAGCATTCGGTTTCCTGGGCATGGGTCCGGTGACCATCGCGGTCGACAGTTTCGGCCCGGTTTCCGACAACGCTCAGTCTGTTTACGAACTGAGCCGCATTGAATCGATTCCCGGAATCGAAAAGGAGATTGAGAAGGATTTCGGGTTCAAACCGGACTTTGAGAATGCCAAGCTGAACCTGGAACGCAACGACGGTGCAGGCAATACCTTCAAGGCCACGGCTAAACCCGTGTTGATCGGAACTGCTGTTGTGGGCGCCACAACCATGATCTTCGGCATTATCATCATGCTCAGCAAAAGCGAGGCGGTTCGCCTTGCGGGAAGCGCCCTTGGCGAGCATCTTACCTCCTCGCAACTCACCGCGGGCATCACCACCGTCATCGGCAAACTATCGCTGGTGCAACCGGAAGTGGTGCTGGGTCTCCTTATGGGCGGTGCGGTGATCTACTGGTTTACCGGTGCGGCGACGCAGGCCGTGGTGACCGGATCCTACAGGGCCGTGGTGTATATCAAGGAGAACATGAATCTCAACGCGGCAACAGCGTCCATTGAGGACAGCAAGGAAGTGGTCAAGATCTGCACAATCTACGCGCAGAAGGGGATGTTCAATATCTTTGTCGCCGTCTTCTGCTTTGCACTGTCGCTGGCGTTTTTCAATCCGTTCTTCTTTATCGGCTACCTGATCTCGATCGCCTTCTTCGGCCTTTATCAGGCCATATTCATGGCCAATGCCGGTGGAGCCTGGGACAATGCCAAGAAGATCGTTGAGGTCGATCTGCGAGCCAAGGGAACGGAATTGCATGCGGCCACTGTGGTGGGTGACACGGTGGGCGACCCCTTCAAGGACACCTCCTCAGTGGCCATGAACCCGATCATCAAATTCACAACCCTGTTCGGCCTGCTCGCGACTGAAATTGCCGTGGCCATGACCAATGTGCGGACGAAGTACATGATCGGCGGCGTAATCTTCTTCATCGCCCTGATTTTCGTGTATCGGTCGTTCTACGGAATGCGCATCCCTGAGGACAAGGCTACTGCGAAGTAATCAGATTCATTCCGGTTTGGGTCTGCGGCAGTTGTGTGACGCTGAAAACCGGTAAAGAATGGTGTTGGTGTAAGTCTGGCCAGGTTTCAGGATCGTGGTTGGAAAAGATGGCTGATTGGGTGAATCCGGGTAGTGCTGGGGTTCAAGGCATAACCCTCTATGCGCCTTGTATATCCAGCCACCTTTGCCAATCAGGGTTCCGTCAAGGGCATTGCCTGTATAGAACTGAATGCCTGGCTCTGTTGTGAGTACGTCCATAATCCGACCCGAGACCGGCTCCTCAACGGTCGCGGCCAACCCCAACTTTCGGGCGGGTTTGTTCAACACCCAGTTATGGTCATATCCACCGCCATACTTGATCTGTTGGTCAGGAGCGCTGATCCGCGCGCCAATCCTTTCAGGCGTTCTGAAATCAAAGGGAGTCCCTTGAACCTGACGCAACTCCCCTGTCGGAATCAGGGCGTCATTGACCGGCGTAAACTGGTTGGAATACAAAGTTACAACATGATCCAGAACATGTCCCTGACATGCCAGGTTGAAATAGGAATGGTGCGTCAGATTCACCACGGTGTCCTTGTCGGTCACGGCTGTGAAATCCAGCGCCAATTCATTATCCTCCGTTAACGTATAAACGGCCGTAACAGACAGGGTACCAGGGTACCCCTCCTCGCCATCCCGGCTGACATAGTTAAGACCAAGCGCCGGCCCATTGGAGGTGATTTTTGTGGTTGCCGCCCAAACCCTCTTGTCGAAGCCCCTGACGCCCCCGTGGAGTGAGTTCACACCGTTGTTGGCGGCCAAGGTATAGGTCTTCCCATTCAAGACGAATTTGCCGCCAGCAATCCGGTTCCCGAAACGCCCAACCAGACATCCAAAATACGGACTATTTTCGGCATACCCATCCAGGCGGTCATGTCCCAGAACTACATCCCCCATTATTCCATTACGATCCGGAACCTTGAGAGACAGGACGATGCCACCATAGTTGATGATACGAACTTCGACCCCTGCCCTGTTGGTCAGGGTATAGACATTCACCTGACGACCGTCTTCCAACCTGCCGAACACCTCCGACTTCACCGCATCCATCTTTGCAAAATTCCTCCCCATCCGATTTCCGAATTCACCCCCAGCCTCAACTCTCCCACTGCGCAGACCAGGCTAGGGCACGCCGCAACACAAATTCCTCCGTTTTCACCCGACTCCGCACCTTCTCCAGCCGGTTTTCATAGGCCGCCATCACACGCCGGGCATCCTGTCCCATTTCCGCTCCGGAGAACAGTTCTCCATGAGCGCCCCGGAAATCGAGGTGGAACTGCACTCCACCTTCCGAAATTGAACCGCCCAGATCCTGATTGGTAAGTAGCAGCCGATTTGAGGACTCATCATTGCGTCCACATTGATCCAGATACCAGGTCGGCGACATCGTCAGTGTATCGACCCTGAGAAACCTCAGAATCCGTTTCTCCGCCTCAAACAGTTCGGCAATATCTTCCAGGGGGACGGAAAATGCCCTTAGGATAATGATTGTTTCCAGAAATATCCGATACGCACAGGAATAGCCTTCTGAGTCCTTTGGGATATAGAGCCCCAACTTGGTTTGACAATTGCGAATCGCGTGAGGAGACCGGCCTATCTTCCGGCACAACTGGGAGAATGAGAAACGATCCGAAATGCTGTCCGAGAACACCATTCCGCCTTTGTTTTCGTTTATTTCAGGCACGCTGCCACAACCTTCTTGAGATGCTTATCCCGAAACTCATCCTCTTCCCACTCATGGACCGCAAGCAATTTCTTGTGGTTCAAGTTTAGTTCATACGCCTCGGCCTCAAGCCATTCCCCGTTCTCGGCCTCGATCGAGACCTCCCGGCGCTTGAAACGCCCTCCCTGAAACGCATCCAGTTTCAGAAGGGACGTGTCATCCACATCGAGATACACAACCCCGGTAACAACGCGGTCCGGAAATGGGATCAGGGCGGATTGCCCCTCATCCCCGATCAGAAACTGGGCATAACCGTTCAATAACCCGCATTGAACATGAAACGTTTTGCCCGTTACCGCCTTGACCACATCCCTGAACATCAGGGGGCCTGAAACAAACACGTTCATGAGGGTGTGTCAAAAGCTTTTTCGACCATTTCGAGGAGAATATGGAGAATGACCTGATGAGCCTCCTGGATACGGGAAGTCTCCTCGCCTGGCACAATAATTTGCCAAGTTCCTTTACCCGCCAACTTGCCGCCGTTACGCCCGAGAAGGCAAACCGTCCGGATGTCTTTTTTATGCGCAGACTCAAGAGCCTTGATAAGATTCTCGGAGTTCCCGCTCGTGCTGAACAGAACCAGAATATCCCCCGCCTTGCCAAGTCCTTCGATTTGTCTGCTGAACACAAAATCAAAACCAAAGTCATTGCCTATGCACGTCAAGGCCGTTGCATCCGCCACAAGCGCAATCCCAGGAAGCGGAATCCGATTCGACTTGAACCGACCAACCAATTCCTCGGACATATGGAGCGCCTCTGCCGCGCTTCCGCCATTCCCGGCCGTAAGCACCTTATGCCCAGACTTGAGTGCCTGCACTATGCCAGTCCCCGCAGCCGCGATGACGGACGAGAAAGCCTTCAATCCTGAAATTGTCCCTGCACTCTGAGTCACACTTCGTTCAATGTCTTCTGTCACACTCATGGTACCCTCTATGTTGATTATCCGGATCAAAACCAAACGTGCAGAATGTTGGCGTTTTTCATTCGCAAACTCAATTGAAAAGACAGGGAAGAACGGGCCCGTATTCTCAAGGCCGGGAGCCGATTTGATAGTACTTTGCCATCCCAAACGGAAAATCATGTGGTTTATAGTTCACCAGCCAGGGATGACGCAATATTACGGTCATGGAATGGTGAAGAAACAGCCATGGACAGTCTTCCTTCACAATCCGCTCCATCCTGCCATAGGTTTCATTCCTTTTCGTTTCATCATGAAGGAACACGGCCTCATCATAAAGCCGGTCAAACTCCGTATTCCTGTAATTGCACCGGTTTGCACCTGGCGTGCTATTTGGACCGTAGAATAATTGCAGGAAATTTTCAGGATCGGGATAATCGGCCATCCACGTCAAATAGAACATCTGAGCCCGCCGCTGGTCGATTTTTTTCAGAAAGGAAGGCCAATTATTGAAACTCGGGGTGATGACAATTCCGATCTGCTCCATAAACGACGCCAACACCTCCGCCATTTCCCGGGTCTCAGAATCTCCCGCACCGAGTTCGAGGGTCAAATTCAGTCGCCTTCCGGTTGTGGGATCCTTCCCTCCAGGGTATCCGGCCTTGACCATCAAGTCCCGGGCCCGCCCAAGATCAAAAGGGAAGTAACTCTCGTTCTTCTCCGAGACCTTTAGAGACGGAGGAATCGGACCTACGGCGGGAACGACTCGTCCATTTTGAAACGCAACCCACCGTTCCCGGTTAAAGGCGGACTCTATGGCCTGACGCAGGCACCGGTTGTTTCCAAGAACAGGATCCTCCATGTTAAACCCGATGTAGGCCGTATCAATGGAGGGATTGGCATCCATCACGATCCCACGCGCGGCCAACCGTGGAACCAGTTTCCTCTCCTTTGTCACCACCGCATCCCAATTGTCACGCGTCAGTGACGTCACCTCCAACTGTCCGGCGAGAAACAGCAACCACTGCGTGGAGGCGTCGGACACCACGACCTGCACAATTCTGTCAATAAACGGCATCGGTTCCCCCGCACTGTTCAGCCGACCTGCTGCCCAGTCTTCGGGCACCCCGCTTCCGGGATAAAAATCCCGTCGTCCCGTTTCCTTCCATTTCGGATTCGCGGCAAATTCCAAACGGTAATTATGAATATGTGATTTCAGGATATAGGGACCCGTTCCCACCGGGTGAGAGACAAAGTCATCCCGGTAGAATTCGACCGCCTCTCGTGGCACCGCATAAGCGTAATTCATGGTGAGGATCCAAAGCAGGGCGGGAAAAGGACGTTTAAGATGAATCCGAAGTGTATAGGGGTCAGGCGTTTCAAGCCCCGCAACGGGGACGTTATAGTCCGTGTCCCCCGCACCCGAGTGATCCCGGAATTCATCAAGTCCAACGATTCGGTCTCGAAAAACCCAGTACCCCGGCGACGCCACTTTGAGATCCGCAACGCGCTTGATCGCATAGACAAAATCGGACGCCGCGAGTTCACGCCCTTTTCCCGCCGAGTTTGTGAAACAGGGATCATCCTGGAAATAGATTCCCCGCCGGATCCTGAATGTATAGATCATTCCATCCTCGGAAATCGCGGGCATGACCTCGGCCAGACACGGTTCAACACGGTACGGTCGATCAAGATAGGCGTACTGTACCAATCCCTCATACATCTTGCTGACGGCTTGAATCGAGGGAAGATCGCTGATTTTGGCAGGGTCAAACCCGGCAATCCGTTTTGTTTCGGCATGAAAAACAGTCTCAGCGGGAAGAAAAGCGGGGAATACAGAAACAAGACAAACAAAAAGGAGCCCCCCTGAATTGATCCAAGGAAGCCCCCTGCCGTTTCGCTTCATGTCCTCAAGGCGTGGAAGGCGCCGGAGCGGGTGTCGGAGCCGGAATAACCGGAGTCTCCACAGCCGCGTCACTCGGAACCGGGATTGCTGCGGGAGTTGGCATGGATGCAGGCAGTCCGGGAACAGACCCCGAATTACGTTGAATGGGAATGGATGTCGGCAAGCGATCCGTGATCGAACCGGTGGAGACGGTACCTGAGGACAGATATCCCAGCAGCAGGGTATCGGCCAGAAAGACGACGGCCAAGCCAATGGTGATTTTGGTCAGCACATTCCCGGCACGCGAGCCGAAAAGCGTCTCGCCCACTCCTGCGCCAAATGCGAGGCCTAGCCCCTCATCCTTAGTCTTTTGTAACAGAATCAATCCTACCAGCAACAGAGCTGAAATAACTTCAATAAATATCAACAATCCATGTAGCATGAATATCCTCCCTTTTCAGACCGTGTACTTTAGCCTGCCGCCTCAACAATGGCAATAAAGGACGCCGCATCCAATGCCGCGCCTCCGATTAATCCGCCGTCAATATCCGGCTGAGACATCAATTCCTTGGCGTTGGCGGGTTTCATGCTACCGCCATACTGAATTCGCACAGCCTGTGCGGCGCCTGGATTACTCAGTTTGGTAAGCACACGCCGGATGAGGGCATGGACATCCTGCGCCTGAGCCGGGGTTGCCGTGCGCCCGGTCCCAATTGCCCACACAGGCTCGTAAGCCACCACAATGTGCCGGAACCCCGTTTCGTCCAACCCGGCAAGGCTCTTGGTGATCTGGGT
>JBAWZH010000068.1:0-12753 GCA_037143135.1 bacterium | reverse complement strand
CAAGATGCCGACAAAAAACTATCCCGTCATTATGTTGCAGAATAATCCTGTCGCTCTACTAGAACCACAGAAAGTGGTCAGCCGCCCATAATGAAACATCCCGAACACAGCAGGCAGGCCGAAACCAGCATTAACAGCATTGCTACGGCAAACATGTTCCTTCCCGTATTCATAAGTCCTCCTCATCCGTAATCTTGGCGGTCCATGACCGCAATTTGTTTACCCAAGCCGGCGATCCGTCGTGTTCGTCCTTCAAATTCGACCCAAAAGAAGCAATATGACCAGGATCAGAACCACGAGGCCCAGCCCACCGCTTGGATAGTAACCCCAGTTCTTGCTGTGGGGCCAGGTGGGCAAAGCGCCCACGAGAAAGAGAATCAGGACTATCAGTAGTATCGTTCCAATGCTCATGCTTCCGCTCCCTTCATATTTAGAATCTCCAGTTGACGAGAACCATCCCGGGCGCCAACTCGTCGGGCAACTCCGTGAACCAGTGGTTCTCGGGAATGAGGTTCAGCACCCCGATTTGGAGCCCGGTTTCCGCTGTTGCCGCATAGTTGACGATGCCGAGTTGCAACCCGGTCAGGCGTTCGGCATAATTCACCACGCCGCACTGGAAGCCCTTCATCGTTCCTCCGGTGTAGTTCACGACGCTGCCAAGGAGACCAAGACAGAAACCACCTTGCCAACCGGTGAGATCGCCCTTCGTGTAGTTGACCAGCCCCCACTGAAGGCCTTTGTAGGTGTCCGCATAGTTCAGGATGCCCAAACTCAAACCGGCGCTGTCACCGGTTGACCCGTTCACAATTCCAAGAGCGAATGCGGCTTGCGGGTTCTCGCTCCATAGGCCGATGGTCAGTCCTTCGATCTTCTCGTTCCGGTCGTAGATGGCTATACCCGGAGTAAGGCTAAGTTGCAGGGGCTTGGGCCCCGCCATGGCTCCCACAGCAACCAGCGCAACACCCAGTAATGATAGTGTTCTTTTCATGGCATGATCCTTTCTCATTGTTTGTGTCTAACGACGAAGCAAGAGCACCACGAGAACGATGACGACAACAAGGCCGAGACCGCCACCGCCTATGTAATAGAGGTTGGCCAAAACGGGCGAGAATAGAAGATTCATTTGTAGATTCCTTTCAATTCCTAGGGAACTCACCAGTTCCCATGTCTTCAATCATGACGTTACGCGGTGGGACGAACCTTTGCTATGGGGTGTAACCCTACCGTTACACCACATGCTTTTCGCAGATCTTGTGACAGTGATAGCTTAACGGCATGGTTCAGATGAGACAAATTCGTGATTGGAACCGGCGTTTGGCCAAACAATTCAAGCCGGAGCGTATTATTTTGTTTGGTTCCTACGCCTAGTGGCTGATCAGGTTGCATATCCTCTTGATGTGGGTGCCCGATGTCCCCTGTTGTGACAAACAACCTGCCGGAAGCGTGGCGGACTGACAAGTTTGGCGAATAGGAGGATTTTTGCGTGACTTCAGGGGGGCGTGCCTTTAAAAACGCTCCATGAAATGGCATAATATCAACATCAGTCGCCAGCAACTTCGCCTGCTCTCCGAGGCGGTTGGCGATCTTCTGAAGTCGCCCGTGGGATTCAAGGCGCGCCTTCTGGTGACCGGGCTGCTGCTCCTGATGCTGGGCCTCAACGGGCTGAATGTCATCAATAGCTACGTGGGCCGCTATTTCATGTCAGCCATCGAACACCGGGACTATGACGGGTTTGTCCGCTTTGCCTGGCTCTTTGTCATCGTCTTTGCCGCCTCTACGGTTGCCGGCGCGTTGTTCCGGTACTCGGAGGAACGTCTTGGCATGCTGTGGCGGGAGTGGCTGACCCGCCGTATCATCGGGGTCTACATCGAGCACCACCTCTATCTCTGCATGGGCCGGGGCGATACCCTGAGCAATCCGGACCAGCGCATCACCGAAGACATCCGGCAACTGACCACCGCGACGCTCTCCTTTGTTCTGATGATGCTTAACGGCACGATCACCGTCTTCTCGTTCTCGGGCGTCTTGTGGTCGATCAGTCCGAAGCTTTTCATGGTCGCGGTGGTCTATGCATTGGCTGGCTCCATTCTGGCTATCTGGCTGGGCAAACCACTGGTGCGGCTGAACTACCAGCAATCCGATTTCGAGGCGAATTTTCGGGCTGAACTGATCCATACCCGCGAGGACGCTGAGAAGATCGCCGCTGGCGGGAAGGAAACCGAAACCCGCAATCGACTCTCCGGGCACCTCGACAAACTGTTCGGGAATCTCCGTCGTATCATTACGGTCAACCGCTATCTCAACTACTTCACGGGCGGCTACAACTATCTGATCCAACTCATTCCCGTGGTCATCGTCGCTCCGCTCTTTATCGGGGGGCAGGTGGAATTCGGTATCATCGGCCAGTCCGCGATGGCCTTCTCCACCCTGCTGGGTGCCTTCTCCCTGATTATCACCCAGATTCAGGCCATCTCGTCCTATGCGTCAGTAGTCGTGCGGCTCAGCGAGTTCTCGGATCAGGCGGAGCAGTGCGAACAGAAACTCCATCAGGCCGAAATTGGCGAAGGGTTATGAACAAGCCAACTTCTGCGGATATCCCGTTCCGCGTGGCCAGCACGTCGGGCGTAAGCCTCGAGTTGAATGCGAATGGCTCCGTCCGGCGGATGGATTGTGGCGATATCATGGTCAATCTCTTTCTCGGAAACGAAGCCGAGGGCGGTCCGGTGAACCTCCACCTGCGTCGCCTCGGAGTGAAGGCGGAATCGATTCCCCTGCTGGGCCCCGGTAGTCCCGCCTCGTTCCACACCGGTGACCGGGGCATGAGCGCCTGCGGCTCCTGGGGTGCTCTGGCCTTCCGTCTGCGGCTGGTGTTGGCGGAGTCCGCTCCCGCATGGTTTTGGCACGTGGAAGTTGAAAACACGGGTTCTGAGGAGGTCGCCTGCGATTTGATCCATACGCAGGACATTGCCCTTGCGCACTACGGAGCGGTGAGGCTTAATGAGTACTATGTGTGCCATTATGTGGACCATACCCCGCTCGAACATCCCCTCATCGGCACGGTGGTAGCATCGCGACAGAACCAGTTGATGGGTGGACGGTGCCCCTGGGCCGTTATCGGATCGCTTCGGAACGGCGTGAGTTTTTCGACAGATGCCCTGCAGTTCTACGGTCTCGCCATGCGCACCGGAGGAACTCCTGTCGCCCTGATGTCTGGACTGGCCGGCAAACGGTTGCAGCATGAACATGCGTTGGTTGCCATTCAGGACGAGCCGTTTGTCCTGGGGCCAGGGGCGAAATCGCAGCGCGGGTTCTTTGGTTGGTTTCAAGCGGATAAGACCACCCCAACCGCTGCGGAAGATGTTCGCGTGATCGATGCCGCTCTGGCTTTGCCGGAAGCCGTTTACCCAACATGGCCGTCGGAACCGGCTGGGCCAAAACCCGCAGTCAGCTTTTTCGCCAGCGCTCAACCGGTGGAGGCACTGGATCTTGATGATACGGAGACGAACCTGCTCTTTGGTTCAACCCGGCGCCATCCAGAGCGGGATGGCGGACGGCTGTTATCCTTTTTTGGCGGCGGGAATAGTCATGTGGTGCTCCGGGCGAAGGAACTAGAGGTGCTTCGGCCCCATGGACATCTCCTGCGCTCAGGGGGATCGCTCACGCCTGATGAGGCTGCGCTGACCTCCACCGTGTGGATGGGGGGCGTATTCCATTCGATGGTCACCCAGGGCCATGTGAGTATCAACCGCTTCCTTTCAACATGTCACAGCTATCTCGGACTTTTCCGTAGTCATGGTCAGCGGGTCTTTGTTGAAGTCGGCGACACCTGGCGCCTGTTGGGCATCCCCTCAGCCTTTGAAATGCAGCCGGACGCTTGCCGCTGGATCTACAAGCACCAGGAAGGGCTGATCGAAGTCGTGGCTTCAGCACCGGATGACCGGCATAAACTGCTCCTAACCCTGTCGATCCTGAAAGGTACACCGGTTCGATTCTTGATCTCTCACCATATCGCCCTTAATGGCGATGATGGCAGTACTTCCGAGCCTGTGCTGTGGCAACAGGAGGGCCATTCTGTATTGGTTAGAACTGTGCCCGATAGCGACGTGGGGCGCCGTTTCCCGGAAGGCGGATTTGTCATCGCGCCCTCAGAGAGTACGCTTGTGGAAAAAGTCGGCGGTGACGAACTGCTATTCGCTGATGGCGTTTCGCACGGTCAGCCGTTCCTGTGTTTCGTGACGGAACCCACGTCGAATGCGGGGCTGACCATCCATGGGCGGCTGGTTGAATCCGCCGACGGGCACGGCGGGGAGTTTTGGAATTCCATCAATTCAGGCATGAGCATCTCCGCGCCACAGGCGAGTCCCCTGGCTCCGGCCGCGGAGCGGACGGGCGATATCGTTCCCTGGTTCATTCATAACGCGCTTGTTCACTACCTCTCCCCGCGGGGCCTGGAGCAATACTCGGGTGGCGGCTGGGGTACGCGCGATGTCTGCCAGGGACCGGTGGAATTGCTGCTCGCATTGGGCCGTTTCGAGCCGGTCCGGGACCTTCTCTGCCGGGTCTTCCGGCAGCAGAACCCCGACGGTGATTGGCCGCAGTGGTTCATGTTTTTCGATCGCGAGCGCAACATCCGCCCGGTGGATTCGCATGGCGACATTGTCTTCTGGCCGTTGCTCGCCCTCGCCCAATATCTCCAGGCCGCCGGCGACGCGAGCCTGCTTGAGGAATCCCTGCCATTCTTCCACCCGGACGGGGATTCGGTGGCAGGGAAGGCAACCATTCTTGAGCACGTTGACTGTGCCTTGTCTTTGATCTCTCGCCGGGTCGTTGAGGGAACGGTCCTCACCGCATATGGCCACGGCGATTGGAACGACTCCCTCCAGCCGGCCAGGCCCGACATGCGCGAACGTCTTTGTTCATCATGGACGGTGACGCTCAACTATCAGACCTTTATCACTCTGGCGGCCGCCTTCAGGCAGTTTGGCCTCGCAGGTCGTGCCGCCCAATTGGAAGCAAAGGCCACAACGATCCTCGACGAGTTTCATCGCATCCTCATGGCGGACAACGTCCTGGCCGGTTTGGTCTATTTTCATGAAGGAGGAAAGACCGACACGCTGCTCCATCCACGGGATGGAGCGACCGGTTTATCCTACAGTCTGTTGCCGATGATTCACGCCATCATCAACGATATGGTCTCGCCTGAACAGGCGGCGGCCCACCTTGGTCTGATCCGTGAACACCTGCTGGGGCCCGACGGGGCGCATCTTTTTGATCGGCCGATGGCTTACCATGGGGGGCGGCAGACCTATTTCCAGCGAGCCGAGAGCGCCAGTTACTTCGGGCGGGAAATCGGCATCATGTACATGCATGCCCATCTTCGCTATGGCGAGGCGCTCGCCCGCTTCGGCGATGCCGACGGCTTTTTCCGTGCGCTTTGCCAGCTTAATCCGATCGCCATTCGCGACGTTGTCCCCTCCGCCGGTTTGCGCCAGGCGAATTGTTACTACTCGAGTTCCGATCCGGCCTTCTCCGACCGCTATGAGGCCTTCAATCACTATGCCCGGGTGAATCGCGGCGAGGTGGCGCTCGAAGGTGGCTGGCGTGTCTATTCCAGTGGTGCAGGTATTGGTGTGAGACTGATCATCCAGCGCTTCCTGGGACTTCGGCTGGAAGTCGCCTCACTCGTGGTGGATCCGGTTATTCCGCAGACGTTGGACGGATTGAAGGTGTCCCTGCGCTTGGGCGACCTCCTCCTTGACGTGACCTATCATGTCCATCTGAAGGGTTGTGGTCCTGTACGCGCCGAGTTCAACGGGGTGAACCTTGATTTTACTCGCGCGCACAATCCGTACCGCCACGGAGGAATCCGGCTCGGACTGGATAAGATCACAGACTTACGGGTCACCGGCGCCAACCGGCTGACTATCTGGATCAGGTGAGTCGCATTACTTGCTGAGATGTAGGTCGGCGGAAAAGGGCAAGTTCTTCACCGTAATGACGGCTCCCGCGTGGTCGACGGATGCTTCTCCTTCTCGCCGGGTCTCTACGGAAATGATGTGTCTCCCGGCAGGCAGAGGAGGGGCGATGGTCAGTCCGCCGGATGGCAGGGTGAGGGAGCCGCCGATCCTCACGCGGATCAACGCTTCGCTCTCCGCATGGATTGTGAAATTCAGCGGGCCGTATCGGGTGGGAAGGCTTTTTACGGAAAACCCCTTCTCCTCTGAAATCCAGATCCACGGCATCCCGGAAGCGAGAACGAGAGAGTTCGATTCATCGCGTTCTGCGGCGACCATGGAGGCCAGCGCCAGAATATATTCGGCTGCAATCCAGGTGTGGGGTAGGTCGCCGAGATGGCCGGGCGAGCGGGGGTTCTGCCAGGTGATCTCCGGCCATTGGTTCCATTCGCGCGGTCGACGGTCGGACAGGAAGAACGCCAGCAATTCATTCGCAATGTCGCGTTTTCCGAGTCGAACGAAGGCTCCGATAATCCGGATTTCGTAGGCGGTGTAGTTATTCCATGGCATCTCCCCGCGATGCTTGCGGTGGAAGCCGTCAAGGTAGGTCTCGAACATGGCGTGCAGCGGCGCTTCAGGAAGCGAGTCAGCAAAATCAAGCACGGCGATGGCATTGGAGGTCGCAGTAGGATCGAAGTCAGCCCACTCGACCGAGCCCGGGATGTAGGCAAGCGTGTTGTCCGTGATGACCTTCCCGATGGACCGAAGCAGATCCGACTGAAAATGCGATGCTTCGGACTTCCAACGAAGGGAGTCCTGCGGCTGGCCGGAAGCGCTGGCGAGTTCCGCTGCGGCCTCCAGGCCGCGCACGCCCCAGAAATCATCCCAGTAGGAATGTACGGGATGGGCGAGATAGCCTTCGTGACTCGCAGACTCGGGAAGCAGACCAAAGCAGGTGGCCTGTCCGGCACTCCGATAATGCGCGGTCATGCATTCCGCCCGCAGGGCAATCAGATATTCGGCGGCCTTACAGACATGCGGAAGCATTTGCCTCAGGAAAACCCTGCTGCCGCTGTTACGGAACACCTCGCGGAGACCCCAGAGAAACTGACCGTGGCTATCGTGTTCGACGAACCAATCGACGCCATTGCGATCGACTACGCAGGGGACGAAGCCGTCCTCGCGCTGGAAGGGGGCATACCAGGAGAGAAAGGATTGCAAAACTTCAGGGAGACCGGCTTTGGCAAGAGCGGCACCCATGAGCACGCTGTCTCGGATCCAGGAGCGGGTATAGCGCCGGGGCCCGGGTTGGAGTGCTGGTCCGTCGCGGTTGATGAGGATGTGACCGGCGGCGGTACGAAAACAGTCGAAGGCCGGTGCGGCGCAGGATGGAACCTGCCATTTGACTTTTCCCAAGGTTCTGCGCCAGCGGGCAAGGGCTTTGGCCCGGGCGTTCTTCGTGTGAACGTTTGTCGTGCCGAAATAGGGAACCGAAACGGTGACATTGAGGGTGGATTTTCCCGCGGGGAGATTCCAGGCCATCTCTGCCGAGGCGAGGCCGGATGGGTCATCAACGTGATCGTTTCGTGGCACATTGCCGGTGGTCAGCACCGAAGGGACTTCGCCTTCCTCGAATGCGGCGGCTCCCTGCTCATCGGCCGGTGGGGTGGTGGCGATTGTACGACCTTCCACGGTCAACCGGCCCGTATGGCAGTCAATGTGATGGATCGGAGAGCGTCCACCGAGATTGCGGAACGCCTGCCATGGCGGGTCGACCTGGAACGGACGGATCGCGACGACGAGGCGAATTCCCGGTGAAGGCTTGCGGCATGCGAGACGATAGGTGGTGTGGAGTGTGAGATTTTCTGCGCTGCCGTCGATCCATGGGTGGATGTCCAACTGGATGGATCCGGATTTCCATCGGACGGAGGGCAGGGGGATACCGCCCTTGGGTAGCGAGACGGTCTTTTTTGCCGAGGCCCACGTGATGGGTTCTTCCCGTGACAGGATAAATGGCTCCAGGGAGAATCCGGCTTCATCGACTTCGACCATGCCTTCTTCATTGATCAGCGCCCGGCGTGTTCCCTCGGGAGTGCCGATGGTGGTCCAGTAAGATTGTTCACGCAACCAGTAGCGGGGGAAATATCCTCGCGGGAAATCGGCGGCGATAGAGTGGATAAACTCGTTGGGCGTATGCGAAAAGGCATCCGGACGGAGCGTGATGGCTTTCAGGGCCGCGCAGGACGCGTTGGCAAAAGTGAGTCTCAGGTAGCGCGCCTCGGCGTTGGGTGCCGGAATATGCGAGTGTGAGCCAAAAGAGGAGGTTGAGCGATAGAGGCTTCGCCAGTCGTGGGCATTCTCGGATAACTCTACCGAGTAGGCTCGTGGAGGAAGCGCCTCCGGCCACCGGATGACGAGTCCGCCGAAGCGCTGCGGCTTTCCGAAGTCAACTTCCCACCAGGGATGTGCGTCATCGGCCGCCGCCCGCCATTCTAATCGGGAGTCCCCGGGAAAAACCGACGCGGGGGAAGATCCCGGTTGTTGGCTGGAGACCCGAATGGTGGCGGGCGCCTGAAGTGTCTGATCCTCGAAGGACAGACTGGCGAGTTCAATTGAGCCTTTGCCGCCCGGGCCGGCGACGATGACAAATTCGACAGCCTCGACCTCCGAAGGTGCGCCGCCGCCGGCTGGTCCCCATGCGAAGAGAAGATCACGTTCAGTGAGGCGGTGGGGACTCCAGTCGGTCGGCGGCGTGAGACTCTGGCATGTGTGACGCCAGACGTTGGCGCCGCCAGGTGAGGCCACCTTCAGTTCAAAGTGATTTGCCGGACCTTTGCCACGGAGGAGGAATTTGATTTCAAAAGTGGACGGCAAGGTGAACGCTGTAGTCCGTCGAATGGCCACGAACCCGTTGCCCCCGCGGAAATCGTACTCCAAGCGTAAGCCCGGAGTTCCGTCCGGCGCGACGAGTCGCGATAGTTTTCCTTCAGCGTGTCCGGAGGCAAACACCTGCCACTGGGTGAAATCCCCGAACAATGAGATCAATGGGTGTCTACTCATGAGCATGAAGAGTTGCCAGTCAACCCCGATATGGCAGTGTGCGAAAATGGCCAGGTGATGTCAAACCTGGTAGAAGGTCATGGATCGCCTGTGAAACAGCACATTGGTTGGGCGGGATAGAGGTGGGGGCGTGGTCTATCCACAGTAAGTGCCTAAGGTGGGGGAGTAGTGGGGGCGTGGTCTATCCACAGTAAGTGCCTAGACATTAATCGGTTGTGTTTCAAAATGGGGCGTGAAAATGATTTAAAAGCCGCTTTTGCTATCTAAAATATAGCTTTAATTAAAGTATAGTGTGTGGCAGAGTCTTGGGTGCTATGCCCAGGGCTTCTCGATATCTTAGGATGGGGTATACCTTTCACCTGACGCACCGGTGTCATGATCGGCGATTCCTGCTGAAGTTCGCGCGTGATCGTGAGGTCTATCGTGAATGGTTGCGAGTGGCGGTCCATCGTTATCGCATACCTGTTTACGGATTCTGTATCACAAGCAATCATGTTCACTTGGTGGTCCATGTTGATGATCCGGAGCGGGTGGGGCGGATGATACAGTTGGTGTCGGGAGCATTCGCGGCGCATAGGAATCGACGGAAAGGGGAGGAGGGAGCGGTTTGGGAACACCCCTATCAATGCACCATCATCCAGGACGGGCAGCATCTGCTCCACTGTCTTCGATATGTGGATCTGAATATGGTCCGTGCCGGAGTAGTGGCTCATCCTGCGTTGTGGCGGTGGTGTGGCTATGACGAGTTGGCAGGGAAGCGCCTGAGATACCGGATTCTTGATTTCGATCGGCTACTTGAGAGTCTTGGGATGTCGAGCCTTGAAGATTACCGCCGCGTTCATGAGGAGGAGATTGAGGAGACCATCAGGCGACGAGCACTGACGCGGCAGGCAGAATGGACGGAAGCTCTGGCAGTCGGGAATTTTCAGTTCATCGAGCGAGTGGGCTCTATCTATGTGAGCCGCAGGAAATTCACTTATGCGGAAGTGGGTCCCTCGCCCGGCTTGTCAACCTGGACTGTTCATGAAGCAGGCGCTTCTTATGGCTCGTCTTCAGGGGTCAATACAGGCCTTTAAGGTCCTTAATCAAGTTGATTTAAAGTGTATTGGTTTGCGGCACAACAACTTGACGTGGATAGACCACGGATTCCCCCTCCACGGATTCCCCCGAAGGTTCATATCCCCGTCAGTGCCTTGTACCCCTCCATCCATTTATTGTTTATTTCCGGAAAGTTCCTATAGTCTGCTCTTGTAGTTTCAAACAGGCTTGGTCGAGCGAGCATGGGGAGGACATAATCATGGGCGGTTTTTTTGGTGTGGTGTCCAGGACGGGTTGCGTAAACGACTTGTTTTACGGGACTGATTATCACTCCCATCTCGGGACCCGGCGGGGCGGGCTGGCAAGCATGGATGACGGCGGCATCGTGCGGTTCATCCACGACATCACCAATGCCCAGTTCCGGTCCAAGTTCGAGAGCGACATCGGGCGCATGAAGGGGAATTCCGGCATCGGGGTGATCAGCGACACGGAGGACCAGCCCCTCATCATCGGATCCCACCTGGGGGATTACGCCATCGTCACGGTCGGCGTGATCAAGAACATGGACGAGCTGATCCGCCGCGCCTATGCCAAGCGCTCCACCCATTTCTGCGAGATGAGCGGGATCGGGGTCAACGCCACCGAGCTGGTCGCCACCCTCATCAACCAGGAAGCCTCCCTGGAGGCCGGTATTCAGGTTGCCCAGAACGTCATCGAGGGATCCTGTTCCATCCTGCTGCTCACGCGCAACGGCATCTATGCTGCCCGTGACCGGTTCGGTCGGACCCCGGTCATCCTGGGCCGCAAGGACGGGGCGTGGGCGGTCACCATGGAAACCTGCGCCTTCCCGAACGTCGGCTTCGAGGTGGAGCGGGATCTCGGCCCGGGCGAGGTTGTGCGCATCACCGCCGACGGCGTGGAGTCGCTGGTCAAGCCGCAGTCCACAATGCGGATTTGTGCCTTCCTCTACGTGTATTTCGGGTTCCCCGCCTCCTGCTATGAAGGCATCAACGTCGAGGATTGCCGCTACCGTTGCGGCCGGGCCTTGGCGAAGCGGGACACGGTGAAGCCGGATCTGGTGGCCGGTATTCCTGATTCGGGAACAGGCCATGCGCTCGGCTACTCCCACGAGTCGCGCATCCCTTACAAGCGCCCCTTTGCCAAGTACACGCCCACCTGGCCCCGCAGTTTCATGCCCGCCGACCAGACCCAGCGAGCCCTGGTCGCCCGCATGAAGCTTATTCCCATCGGGGCGCTTATCAAGGGTAACAGCCTGCTCTTTTGCGATGACTCCATCGTGCGGGGGACGCAGCTCAAGGACACGGTGCGCCATTTGTTCAGCGCCGGGGCGCGGGAGGTCCATATGCGGCCGGCCTGTCCGCCGCTGCTATTTCCTTGCAAGTACCTGAACTTCTCGCGGTCGCGCACCGAGTTGGACCTGGCGGGCCGCCGGGCCGTGCAGCAGCTGGAGGGGGATCACTCCAAAAACCTCGAGCTCTACAAGAATTCCGATACGCCGCAACATGCCGCCATGGTCGAGGTCATCCGCAAGGAACTGGGGCTCACCACGCTTTCCTACCAGCGGCTCGATGACCTTCTTGAAGCCATCGGTCTGCCGCGCGACAAGATCTGCACCCACTGCTGGTCAGGCGAGGAATAAGCCGGTCCGAATGGGGACACACAGGTTACGGTTCAGTAGGGACTGTCCCCGGCGTCGCATTCGCGCTCCTCGGGAGGGGCAGGGCCACACCGCAACAAATAACGTTGAGGGGCGTGGCTTCGCCATAACGTTGAGGGGCGTGGCTTCGCCATAAAAGTTCATTGGTGCTGAATGAGTTGTGACGGGAATGAGTGTAATAACTGGCCCTAGAAGCCTCGAAATGGGCGGCAAAATGATGATTTAAGGTGTGGTTGGAATAGCAACCTTGCCCGGCAATTCGTAGGCCACCTTCGTGCCGTCGATCTTTACCATTCCCTCCTTGCATAAAGTATCCAGAAGGGCTGTCAGTTCCTGTTCGGAAAGCTGTTTCAGGAAAAGCGCATGTAGCGTACTGCGGAGCGTCTTCATTGTCCGCGGTCTGGTTTCAGCACGTCGAATCAGATCTTTGACTGCCGTCTGCACCTGGGCATCGAGCGCGGGGTGGGGTGTCGGACGGGGAATCCCCGCGATGCCGGCTGACCGGCACACCACGATGCCTTTTCCGGCGAGATGTTTAATCAGCGCATCGAACCCGGAGTCTTTCGAAATGATGTGGAACCCCGCCGTTGGGTCCTGAACCGACAGCGTGCCGATGTAGTAACGCCAGCGTGATCCAGGTTACACGAATACTGTGGAAATCACGGATCGATGCCCGCCGCAGGCCCCCTTTTCTGACTGTGCTCAAGTCTCCCAGTCGTTTTACCGCCCGATTCTTCCCCGTCACACGCAGCACCTTCAGCACAACATTATTTATTGTCTAATCATTAAAATGGACTCTGCCTTCCAAGCAGATGGTCGCCGGTTCGAGCCCGGTCGCCCGCTCCATTTATTGCTCAGGGCATTCGCCGCGTTCGTCAATAACCCTACTTTGCCCTGCGGCGGGTACGCCTTGTGCTACGAAGGGCGCCTCCTTCGCTCTGCGCCTCATCTTCCTGGTCGGAGACCATCCGTAGCTCAAGCCCCTCAGGGCGCAGAGCGAAGGATGGCGGAGAGGGAGGGATT
>JBAWZH010000067.1:0-12788 GCA_037143135.1 bacterium | reverse complement strand
GGCCATCCAGAGCACGAGGCGGATCCAGGTATCACGCGGAAGCGCCGCCATCTGGGCTCCGGCAAAAAGGATTCCCAGGATCGGCACCGCAGGCACCCACGGCGTTCGGAAAGGACGATGTGCCTCCGGTTTGGTGATTCGCATGACCCAGACCCCGGCACAGACCATAATAAAGGCCAGCAGGGCGCCAATTGAGACCAACTCCCCGAGGAATCCGATGGGAAATATCGCGGCCATCGCCAGCGACACCACGCCCGTGATGGTCGTCGCCAGCCACGGGGTCTTGAAGGTGCTGTGGATCGCGCCGAATTTCGCGGGAAGCAGGCCGTCGCGCGACATCGCATAGAAGATCCGGGACTGACCCAGCATCAGGACCAGAATCACCGAACTCAACCCGGCAATGGCGCCCAGTTTGACCAGCGGCCGCATCCACGCAAGGGCCGGCCCCGCCGCATCAATGCCCACCGCCATCGGATGCGGAACATTCAACTGCGGGTAGGGAACGAGACCGGTCAGCACGATCGCCACGGCCACATACAGCACGGCACATACACCCAACGACACCAGGATGCCGATCGGGACATCCCGTTGCGGGCGTTTTGCCTCCTGTGCCGCCGTGGACACCGCGTCAAACCCGATGTAGGCAAAGAATACCACCGCCGATCCCCGCATGATCCCGCTCCAGCCATACTGTCCGAACACACCCGTGTTGGCGGGAATGAAGGGCGTCAGATTCTCCGCCTTCACATAATGCAACCCCAGGAATATGAAGAGCAGAATGACCGTCACCTTCACGATCACAATCACGTTGTTGAAGTTCGCCGACTCGCGGATTCCGATCACCAGAAGCCAGGTGACCACCGCCACAATCAGAACGGCAGGCAGGTTGAACCAGGCGCCCGTCAACTGGAGCCCTGTCTGGGGCGTATAGGAAAACGGGGCATTAATCAGGGCGGCAGGCAGGGTGATGCCGCAGTCCTTGAGGAAACTCACCACATAGCCCGACCAGCCCACCGCCACCGTGGAGGCGCCGAACAGGTATTCGAGGATCAAGTCCCAACCGATGATCCAGGCAAACCCTTCTCCCAGCGTGGCGTACGAGTAGGTGTAGGCGCTCCCGGCCACGGGGATCATGGAGGCAAATTCGCTGTAACAAAGCCCGGCGAAGGCACAGGCCAGTCCGGAGATCACGAACGACAAGGCAATGGCGGGACCCGCATAATTGGCCGCCGCCTGCCCTGTCAGCACGAATATACCGGCCCCGATGACGCCCCCGATTCCCAACAACGTCAGATGCCATGGCCCCAGCACACGATGCATCTGGTGCTCCGCCTTCTCCACTTCGTCAATAATCTGCGCCTGCGACTTCGTCTTGAAAAACGGTCTCACTCTGTGTCCCCTTTCTCTCTCCGCACTCCCCGCTCCACGCCCCCTGCTCCGCGCTCCGCACCACTCCCCTCCACGGGCTCCAACACCCAGCGCCGGTTGTACCAGAACCACTGGCCCGGATCCGCCAGAATGGCCTCCGACACAATATCCATCACCGCCTGGGTCATCCTTTTGACGTCCTCTTGTTTGTCCCGCGCGGGATCCGCCTCGATGGGCGGATAGACCTTGGCGACATGCCTCGCCCAACCCACCCGGGTCATAACGGCGGGAATAATCGGAACCCCGGCATGACGCGCAAAGAGGGCCATGCCCGCGCCAATATTGGCCTCTTTCCCGAGAAACCTCACCTTCACGGCCTCCGTCCGCATCCTGACGTCCGGGAGAATCGCCATCATCTCCCCCTTCTTCAGTCGGCTGATAATCACGCGCAGCGCCGAGGCGCCCCGGATAAGAATGGGCATTCCGGATCGTTCCCGGGTTGAGTTGAGATACTTGTCAAACAACGGGTTCCTCTGCTTTCCGGCCACCGAGAAGAAGGGAATTCCGCGCAAGACAATCGCACGGCTTGGCAATTCCCAGGCGCCCATATGCGGCACGGCAAAGATTGCCCCGCGCCCCGTTGCATGGTGGGCCATGATCATCCGCATACAGTCCTGATAATCAGAAATCCGATCGAGCGTTTCGAGTGTGTGCGCGGGTGTCCGCATGATATCGACCGCCGTGAACATCAGGTTGCGCAGGGAGCGCCAGGCAATGTTCCGAACCTCGCTTGCCGTGAAATGCGTCTCGCCAAACACCTCCCGAATGCGGCGCTCCGCCTCCTTCCGGCGTGACCGAATCAGGAGGAATGCCAGCCAGGCCACGCCCCACCCCATCGCGAGCGCCGCCCGGTAGGGCAGGATATTCACCAGCCCTGAAACGGTCCTCAATGCGCCATATTCAATCAGATGCTTGATCCTGTATTTCATGAGTTGGGGCGCCCCTTGGTGAACTGGCGCGCAAACCTGAAAAATGGACTCGGACGCATCTCAATGGCATGCTCAGGACACATCTCATGACAACAACAGCAGGCAATGCACTTATCCGAATCCAGGATGGGGCGCGTTGCAGGCTTCATGCTCAACGCTGCGGCGGGACAGGCCTTGACGCATTTTTCGCAGTACAGGCAGGCGGACGAGAAGACTGGCCGATGCCAGATCAGGGGTTGCACGAGCCGGACTAACCAGCGAGGAACATAGTTGATGGGAACTGTTCCGGGCAACTGGTACTCCCGTAGCGCCAACGCCCCGATACTGTCACCCTCCGTGGTAATGTCAGCCCAGTCCCGCACCCCGAATCCCGCCTGACGGGCCAGTTCAAGATGCACCACATTGCGGGGTTCAAGGCCCAACGTCCTGCAAAGCACCACATCCAGCGCAATGGCATCAGCCGAGGCGGCGAGGAACCCGAGTTGAATCGGCGCCCCTGCGGAGGGGCCGTTGCCTTCCATTCCCACCACTCCATCTGCCACCGCCAGCACGGGTTTAACCCGACGGTAAATCGCCACCAGCAAACGGGCAAAGTCACGGGGATAGGGATACAGTTTGTGAAAGGAGGTCTTCTGAAGCCCCGGCACGGCGCCGTACAGGTTCTTCACCGCCCCGGTCAGCCCGGTCAGGACATGGGTCTTCACCTTGGGCACCGTGATGATGGCATCGGCTTCCAACACCGGATTGGCAAGGGTGAAATGGATGCCATCCTCCACAAAACTTTTTGACCCGGCCTTCTCCAGGTTCACCAGGGGAACATTCTCCTCGCGACAGACCGCCTCCATGCCGGTCCGCTCCCAGACCCGCCGCAGATCGGCAATGAACGCCGGACTGTCAGCCACCCAGGGCGAGGCGCCGACGGTCTTGACCATCCTGATCAGCGCGCGAACCACCTCCGGGTGCGTGGTGACGGCTTCTTCGGGGGTATGATCGGACAGGAGATTGGGTTTGATCAGAACCGACTGGCCGGGTTTCACAAACCGCCCCATCCCTCCCAACCCTTCCATCAGGCGCGACAAGGCAACCTGCACGGAGGCATAGTCGGTACAATGGACAAGGTTAACAGGCGTGGACATGTTAGAGTCCAAAAAAACGTCGAATCCGGGCAAGCAGAACGGATTGCGTTTCGGGGGGCGCCTTCAGGGGGGCCAGCGCCGCCATTTTTTCGTGACGCTCCGCCATGCGGTTTTCAAGAACAGCGGCCAGTTTTCCAGCCAGTTCTGCATTGGCGAGCAGGAGTTCTGCAAAATCCGACTTGGTCACGCAGACGACGTCAACATCCCCCTCCGCCGTGACCGTTGCGGAACGGGGCTCACCCGTCAGCAGGGACATCTCCCCAAAAAAGGCCCCGGCGCCCAGGTGGGCCACCGGCACGGGGGTGTTGCCTTCAGTCCCGGAAACCCATACTCCTACGTGACCGCTCCGGATAACGTAAAACGACTCCCCGGCATCGCCCTGCCGGCATAGTTTTTCGCCGTCGGCAAAGATCTGGCGTTTCGCGCCCTCCACCAAACGGTCTGTTTCAGCGGGAGACAGCGACTGGAACAAATCAATTCCGGAAAGAAGTTGGCGTATGGAATTCCGATTCGCCGCCCGCGTCTCATGCTCGTCCGTCTCCGCATCACGCTCCCGGCAATCCTGAATCGGATAGGGAATCGAGATGCCCTCGCGGCGGAAGGCATACCAAATCCGATCCATGATCCCGCTCTGGATCGGGGGAAGACGGGCAAAGTCATCGACGAAGTACTTGATCGTAAAATTGACCGTAAAATCTCCGTATCCCGTGAGATAGACGCACGGAGCCGGGGTCGCACACACGCCAGGCGACTCCGCCAGGACGTCCAGGATCACGCGACGCGTCTTGTTGGGAGGCGTGTCATAACTGACACCGATCGAGAGGTAACACCCGTGGCTTCGCGTGGGACGTGAAAAATTGATGATCGATTCCTTCGCGATCGAGGAATTCGGGATCACAACATAATCCTCCTCCCGCGTTCGGAGCCGCGTGGCCCGCCAGGTGGTGTCCACCACCACGCCGGTCTGGCCGCTCACCGTCACCCAATCGCCAATGTGGAACGGCCGCTCCGTGTTGAGCGCCAATCCCGAGATCAGGTTCCCCAACGTGTCCTGCGTGGCATTGCCGACAATATACCCGACCACCAGCGACGACACCGCCAGCACATTCAGGTTTACCCCCGGGAAAAACCAGCGCACAATCAGAACGAACGCGATGGCCGCCGCCCCCAAACGGCCCAAATCGCGAATCACGAGCGGCACCTGGGATTTCTTGCGCCAGGGCGCGAGAACATCAAAAAACAGGACATCCAGCAGTTTCAGCCCGATGGCAACACCCAGAAACACCGTCGCTGCGAGAACCGCGTCACCGACATAAGGGTTGAGACGGGCCAGCGTCGGCCCCAGAAACAGCATCACCAACAACATCAGTGATAACAGGCTGACCAGCACAGTCATAGTCGATGACGCTTACAGCGCTTTTTTAACCGCCTCTTTGGCGTCCGCTTTTTTGTCAATTTTCGCGTCCTTGGCATCGGGCGCAGCCGCATTGACCGCACCCCCGGCCTTCGCCACCAGTTCGTCCAACTTGCTCTTCAGCAAGGCAATCGCCTGATCCAGTTGGATTTCCTTCATCTCCGAACCCGTTCCTTTGCCTTTTTTGGGTGGAACTGCTTTTTTGCCTGTGGTTTTCTTCGTCTCCTGATCCTGCATTCTCGCCATCGCGGCGGACGCTTTATCAAGGGACGCATATTTGTCTTTTTGCATGATCGCGCGGGGCGAGATCCGGGATCCCTGAAAGGTCACTCCCTTGTTCAATTCATCCGTGCGCCACTCCTTGGCGGCGAGTTCAAGGGCCTTGGAATAATATTTTTGTTCCAGTTTGATGTTCTTCTCCAGAGTCTTGAAGTCGGTTTCCGACATGGCCTCCCATTCCGCCTTGCGGTCAAACCCGACCACTTTGACGAGATACGCATCTTCTCCGGCGCGGACAGACCCAACCATCAAACCCGCCAACACAAACCCTGCCAGCCAGTATGAAATTTTCATAGCGCTTCCCTTTCAGTTAAACCTCTGCCTATAAGCCTATCCCCGCTCCCCATTCAACACAAGCGGATTCCGTCACGACGCCCTCAGATAGGCCAGGCGCAGGGGTTCGGGGAATTTCTCGATGGCGTAACGAAGCATGGTGCGCGGCATCGTCTTGCAACGCGGCTTGAGAAACGTCTCCAGAACCGCCAGGTCACGCTTTCCGACTTCCCTCAGCATCCAGCCGACGGCCTTGTGAATCAGGTCTTCACGATCCCCGAGGAGGCGCTCGGCCAGCGCCAGACTGTCGGCAAAGTCGCCCTGCCGGATAAAGGCGAAGGTGGCCAGCACGGCAATCCTCCGCTCCCAGAGGGACGTCGATTTCACCAGGCGGTAAAGCAAACGCCGGGGTCGGTTCACCAGATACCCGCCCACCACCCGGGGCGCGGAGAGATCGACCAGATCCCAATTGTTAATGCGGTTCGTGTGCGCCAGATAGAACGTGTAAATCCGGCTTCGCCCGGCCTCGTTCCCCTTCTCAAATTGTCGCACCAGAATGAGCAACGCCAGCAACCGTTCTTCGTGAACCATCGACTCCAACAGGGCATGAAGGGTTGACTCATCCGCCCCGGCGAATTCCCCGCTCAGTTTACGAAGCACGGGAACCCGCACTCCGGCAAACACATCACCCTCCCCGTATTCGCCCGGCCCGGTCTTGAAGAACCACTGCAATACTTTCGCATCCTCCCGATTTCCCAACGCGCCCAGCCGTCTCTTGATGGCCGCTGCGGACATCACTTTCACTCCCTCACGACTACTGTGTGCATCCATGGTCATTCACTCCTGAAGACGAAACTCGAACTGAAGATCCATCTCGGCCGGAACCGGTTTCCCGTCCCGCTCAGCCGGCTTGAAACGCGCTTTCCGGGCCGCCGAAAGCGCCGAGTCATCGAGCGACGGATGGCCGCTGCTCGACTTCACCTCAACGGAATCCGCCTCCCCCCGGGCTGACACCCGGAGGTGAATCGTCACCCAGCCGTCCTCGCCGCGTGTCCGGGCCGCATAGGGATAATAGGGTTTGATCTCGGAGAGCGCCATGGGCCGCCCCGCCCCGTCACGACCCTGCGGGACGGCTGACTGGATTGCGGGAGGAGAGACCGCCGGGACGCCAACCGTCTCCCGCGGGATCTGAAACGTTTCAGATTGGGGATTTTCCCTGAATGAGGAGACCGGGAAAGCCGGTTCCGGCACTTCAGCCGGGCGCGCTTCGGGAATGGGGACGGCGGACATCGCCAGGGCACGCCTCTCGGAAGGAATCGCCGCCATGACCTGATCCATCACCGGTGGCACGGCCACCGCAGGCGACGGCGTCGGCGCGGCGGCCATGTCCAATTCAAGAGGCGCCGGTCGCAACGCCCGCGCCGCAACCGGCCAATAACGAATGGCCGCAACCAGCAACATGACCCCTGCCACATGCAGCCCCACCGCCAGAACGAAGGCGAGACTCATCTCTCCGGGCCGTCTTGTGGTCATACCAATCTTCTTCTCAGAACGTCATCTTCACGCCGCCATAACCGGCCCGGCCTGGAGTTCCATACCCCAGAACGTCCTCATACTGCTTATCAAACACGTTTTCCAAACGACCGAAAAGGGTAACATTCCTGTAAACGTCATAGGAAGCGTAAAGGTTCACCAGCGTGTAGCCACTCAGGGTTATGTTCTGGAATGTCGAGAAATCCTCGTCCTGACGTTGGCCGACATAGACCAAACCCACCGTGCCCCTGAACTTGGGAGTAAAAGCATACGTCGCATCGAGCGCGGCCTTGTTGCGCGGCCGCCGCAACAACTGGGCGTCCGTGGTCTTGTCCTGGGTGTCCGTATAGGTATAAGACGCCCGTACGGAAAGATCCTTGACGGGTTTCGCCACCACGAACGTCTCGACCCCGCGGGCCTCGGCCCGGCTTACATTCCCGTACTGGGAGGTCACGAAATCGTAGTCAATCATATCGTCAAACCGGTTTTCAAAATAGGTTGCCCCGACCGTCACCTGGCTCCCGATGTCCTGCTCCACGCCCGCATCCCAGCCCTGACTTTTCTCAGGGTTCAGATCCGTGCGGCCATAGACGGAATAGAGCTGAAACAGGGACGGCGCCTTGAAACCGGTGCCATAGGAGCCTTTCACCCGGGTTCCGGTCGCCGCCACATCATACACCGGCGCCACCCGCCAGGTGGTCTCGGTTCCGAACGTGTCATAACGGTCCACCCGCCCGCCCAACGCGGTCGTCAGGGAACCGGCCGTCACCACATCCTGCGCATAGGCGCTCTGATGGCGCGCCGTCTTGCGGTCGAACCGATCCACATAACCCGGCGCCTCGTAGGTCGATTCGGCGGACTCCTGTTGATACTCGAACCCGGCCGTCACGAGGTTCGCCTTGCCGAGATACACATCATTCTGCCATTCCAGTTTCTGAAGCAGACTGTCGAACGTGGAAATACCCATGGACGAGGTGTCGTCACGACTCTGGCTGACCCACGACCCGCCCAGTCGCGGCCGCCACAGACCGTCGCACAGCGTGGCCTTGCCTTCGCCATACAGGAGGAGGGAATCGGACTCCCCGCGGTCGTCGGTATCCATCATCACGCCCAACGGAGCGCTGTCGTAATCATAACGGGAGTGATTCCACCGCACGACACCATTGGCTTCGAATTCAGGAACGGGCGTCCACCCCAACCGGGCGGAGGCCTCGGTGCGGCCGTAACCATCCTTCTCGGTATTTCCATTTTTCTTATTGGCGCTGGAAATGCCCTGCGAATCCTGGCGTGAGGCGCCCGCCGAATAGTTGTACAGGGCCGTGCCCCCGCGCACCTCCGCCTTCTCATTGAAGGTGTTGAAGGAACCCGCCTCGGCGGAGACTTCGCCCGAGGCCGGACCGCTTCCCTTCCGGGTGATGATATTCACCACGCCTCCGATGGCGTCCGCGCCATAGAGCGTGCTCTGGGGCCCGCGTAGAACCTCGATGCGTTCAATGTTCTCGACGGGAAGTTGACTGATATCCGAGCCGCGTCCAATTCCGGCGGGATCATTCAGGGGAACCCCATCCACCAGCACCAGGGTTTGTTCCGATTTCGCGCCCCGGATGAAGAGCGAGACGGTGCCGCCTGCGCCGCCGCTCTGAACCACATCCAACCCGGGCACTTCGCGCAGGGCCTGAACCACCGAGGAACACTGCCGCTCCGAGATTGGCTTCTGATCCACCACGGTGACCGCGCTGCCCACCGAGGACAGAGGCATCTCCACGCGGGTGGCCGTAACCACAACCTTCTCACGGGCCACCTCGTTCGTACCCGTTGCCGCCCCAACCACCCCGCCCGTTACCAGCGTTCCCGCCAACACCATCATCATCGTCTTCATCTTCAGTTTGACTCCTTTTCTACCGTTTTAACGCATCAACAAAAAAAACCTTCGATCTCCCGGATGGAAAATCGAAGGTCTTATGAGTCTGTTATATGCCTCATGCTCTTCCATCGCGAAAGAGAGACGGATGACGCAAAAGCGTCACCGATCCATTGAGCATGAAGTATTACGTCTTCTGGCTTCCGGCTTCAAATCTACTACCCCACCTTCCCCCCGCCCATGCGGGAGTGGCTCCGGGGTCTCGTAACCGGTTACAGCGGCGCGACCGCGTCTGAATTTCACAGACTTCCGTACTTACTTCACGGCTTCAGGTTTTCAAAGAACTGGCGGAACAATACCGGGGGAGACTCCTCCAGTCAACTGTCTTTGTTGGCCGGTTACAAAGGAATCAAACCGACTTCGATCACTCTCGTTAAAAACGGCAACTCAAACCGGCGCCGTAGGCCACATAACTCAGGGTCATGACAAACGGGCCGCCATGAAGTCCCCGGGCGTAATACCAATCGCCGGTGATATCATCGACTTTCATGTATTTTGCAAAAAGATCGGCGGACACGTTCTTGTAAAGCCTCACATTCAAACCGCCACCCAGTTCAAGTCCCGTCACATTGCTCTTGGCAGACACCCATCTCATCCCGTTGTCACCCCAGGAATTGGGGAGAAATTTGGCCTGATAAAAGGCGATACCGGCCTGCGCATAGGGGGTCAGGCGTGTCGAATTATCCCACGCGGCCTGCAAATATGGAATAACGCCCTGGATTTCCTCATCCCCATCGCCGCCCGAGGCGTCGGGAATGCCGTCACCATTGCCGTCATCCATCGTCCGGGCTGTGACGTGGTCGTAACTCACGCCGAACCAGACAGGCGAATCAAAGAGACGGTATTGGAGATAGACTTTATTGGGAAAACCATCCTGTTTTTCTGTAATTTCAGTGATCGTTCCAAAAAACGACCCGTTCCCCGGCGTACCCCGCGTCTTGTCCTGGAGTTTAACCTGAGTGTAACGTGTTCCGACCTGCCACTGCGCAGCCTTCCACGCGGCGCTCTCATCCAGTTCCGGAATCACCGCAACGTCCACCGGCGGAAGAATCGCCGGGGGATGATTCGTCTTCACTGCGTTGGTGTGAATGACGGAAACATCAACCGGCGACGCATTGGTCGGGCCGGGCGCATTCGTCCCATTGTCCAGAATCGGAGCGGCCACCGGCAACGGGATGTTCATCGCAGGCTCCTCAGCGCTGGCAATCCCCATCATACCCGCAATCAAACCAACCATCAGTAAACCCCGAAGAACACGTTCATTCCTATTCATGCGATGATCCTTCCGTTAGTCTATTCCCTTTAAATGCTACCGTTATACTATACATCCTCGAAAACAAACAAGACCGAATCAGTCCTTAATGCCCCAGAGGGACACGTCCGTCAGGGTATTCGCGAACCCGCAACGACGTGGATACCCATTCGACATCGGGGTCAATCCGGATGGAAATGTCGGCCAACCCAACGCCTTTCGGAATAGGAATATCGGCGACCACGTTTGCGCCTTTCGTCATATTCAGCAAGGGCAATTTGACTTCGCACATAAACTTGTATCCGTTCCATTGGTTCCTGTATGCGCGCACCTTCAAGGGAGGAGGCGAATCCCGGAGCGCCTCGAACCTGACCTGTGCCCGGGTTTCGGTGCCTTCCAGTCCCGCCAGTTTAAGCCAGGGATAGAAGACAACGCCACCCGGCTTTGACTCCATTCGACCGGCATGACCGCGTTGCTCCTCCTGCAACCACCCGGATTCGTCTCCGATGGACTCACGGGCTTTCTTCAGCCATTCCATCGCGGCCGCGTTATCTCCACGATGGAAAGCCCTCCTCACCAGGGCGCGGTACAATTCACGCCGTTCCGGCCACAACAGGTCATCACTCCTCCATCGGAGTTCAAGATCCGACACATCGACCTCGCCACCCGCCTGTTCCGAGGCAAAGGTCAGCGCCAGGGTTTTTTCCCGATCCACCATCAGGGTCAGTTCAAACCCACACGTCTTGCCGGCCAACAGCGTTACTGAAGTCGTCTCTGACGTTGAGGAATAACCCAGAACCATGGTCCACGGGGGATTCTGGACAAAGGGCGTTTTCGCCGCCAGACATCCCCGCAGACCATATCGTCCCGGCGCCAAACGCACAGGGAGCGTCATCCTGCCGGTAAAATTCGTCTGTCCCTCCTCCTTCGCCAGTCTCACGGCAAGAGGCGGTGCAAGCATCTGTATTCCGTCATTTCCGGTCTCCAACCCCGGCAGTCGAATCCGCGCGTGGTCGAGATAGGAGGCGCCGCTGACTCCATTCACAACAAGACGCTCGGCGGGAACTGTCCGCGCCGCTTCAAATTGCTCAAGACTGCGCCGCGCCGCCGGTTCAAACCGCTCCGCCAAGGCCCAGTCGGACTGCTCCACGGCGCCGACATACCGGAGCCACTTCTCCTTTTCGGACTCCGGAGAAACGGAGGCCAGGCGCGACATCGCTCGGTCGGCATAGCCTTTCTGGTAGAGGATGGCGGCGACGACGCCCGGATCCAACGCCACTTGGGCAAAGCAGGGCAAATAGCGTATATGCGGACGGGGTTTTGCGCGGATCGTAATCACATCATACTCCGACAGGCGCGGCCAATACCAGGGCCGGCATACCGTAACCACACGGACTGAATACGGCGGCATATCCACCGTCTGCCTGTCCCCCATGCCATTGACCACAATCGTCCCGCCACGTTCCTCGGTCTGCAAAACCACATATAACGTGCGGCGAGACGCCCCTGCGCCACTGACGACAAAAGAACGAGGCGCCGTATCCACCATCATCCCGGCCGCGCTTCCCACTCCGTTCCCATCCATCGGCACACTTATCGCATCGGTTCCATCGATCCGCACCGGGCGGAACAGGAGGGAATCCAATTCCAAGTCAGGCGACACGGGTCTCGTATTCCACCATTCGATCCGGTTCCCGACAAACGCGTAGCGGGGATTCCCGGAACCCCACTGGCACAGGAGACGTGCGGATTTCCGGAATTGCACCAGGTTTTCAGCATACTCCTCATACAAATTCCGCGTTCGCGGATCAACCGTTCCACGTCCTTGGGCTGTTTCATTTCTTAACAGATAATCCATCTTGACCGTCGAAAAGGCCTGTGGAGAGACCCGCTCAATCTGGGAAACCTCGCGGGCATTGCCGAACAAACGGCAGGCGGGCACCGTATAATCTTCAACCCCCACCCGCGCCGCAAGCGGGGCATGGCAATACAGCCACTTCATCGCCTGGATTCGGGGTTCCGGCCAACCGCACAAACTGGAGAAACGACCCGCCGCACAACCGCTTTCAAAGGACGCCGCCAACAGCAACACCACCACGGAACCCCTGGCCATAAAAGGATGGCGAACCCGCCCGGCCCAACCCCAGGTTTGCCGCACGCCCAAGGCGATGAAGACGGCAATAAATGGCAGAAATACCATGAATTCCTGACTCCGGACCCACGGCGCCAATTTGAAGAAATACACGAGATAGAGCGCCAAGGGAAGGAGCGTGACGACGCCAAACCGGCGAAACCGGCGCGTCATGGCCAATCCCAACCCGAACACCATGAACGCCAGCCAGATCCCATTGAAGTCGCCCAGGCCATCCGCAAAGGTATTCCAATTCGACTGGATCAGGGCCAGGGGATCGCCTGCATTCCCGCCCAGAAGTCCCGCCCGCTCCCCATAGGTCCCCCGAAGGGCGCGATGCAATTGCGACCCATAGCCGGCATCCGCCATGACATGACGGTTCGTATATAACCACCCCGCAACCGCTGCCGCCAGACCCGTTATGGCCAGGATCGCCCCCCGCCTTCCCCGTCGCGCCCCCTGACCGGACGAGGAGACTGTTACGATAGAGGC
>JBAWZH010000066.1:0-13116 GCA_037143135.1 bacterium | reverse complement strand
AAAACGAAGCCCGAGATGAGTTCCGCTTTCGGCGTGAGCTGATGGATAAACTCAGGACTGCCACCGATCCGCTTTTTCAACGATTTCTGGCTCCTCAGGAATACACACGTCAGAAAACCTTTGATGAAGTTGTTGCCGAGGCAAGCAGCGAGGATGCGCGTTTGCGCACAGAACTGCACAAGTCAATCCAGACCATGATTTCCGATGCGGGGAAAGTGGGAATATGACGTTTCACGCCGCAATAACCTTGCCCAATCATCGCCCGTAACAGTATAAAATGCGGACGGGAGAACCGGATGGCCATCGCACTTCCAGACACATCGGTAACCCTCCTCGCACGGTTGCGCGATGAGGGGGATGCCCTTGCATGGCAGATTTCCTGGAAGCGGTTCGTTGAGCTTTACCATCAACCGCTTATGTCGATGGCCGGGCATCTGTATCGAGTCCACAGCAATGGGTTGGCCCCCTCCCAAAGTGCGATCGAGGATGTTGTCGCGGGCGTGGTCGTGGATTTTTACAGCAAGAATCGTTTCAATCCCGCACGCGGGCGCCTGCGCACCTATCTGCGATTGCTCATCAACGCGCGTGTGGTGGACCTGCTCAGAAAAGAAAAACCTCTGCAGCACGAATCCCTCGACGATCCGGGAGATCCGGCTGGCGACACGCTTGCAGAATCCCTCCCTGCGGAATCCACCGAGGAACGAGAGTCGTTCCAAAGCGCCCTGCTCGCCACCCTCGTCGAAGACCTGCGCGGGAACATCCCACACAGACATTTCGAGATTTTTGAACTGGTGAAACTGAAGGGCAGGTCCCCGGAGGAGGCAGCCGCCGAACTCGGTGTCCAGCGAGGGGTGATCGACAACACCGTTTACAAAGTGACAAAAAAACTGAGAGAAATCGCCGCGAAGCCCGAATACCAAGAGGAGTATTACGCATGAAACATCCTCTCTTCAACCCGACCGGCACCCCGCTTTCTCCCCAGGAGGAACGGGAAATCATCCGCGACATCGCCAAAGCCTACCGCCAAAATGAACTTGGTGAAAAGCGCCCGGAATTCCTGCGGATCGTTCAAAATGTTGAAAAACAATTGCTGTCTGAAGGCGGCATGAATTCCAAAGGTTCTCTAACCTCTCCGAACATTTGCAAATGACCACAAACACAACCAAAGCTATATTAGTTCTCTTCTTTGCTGCTTTGTCTTTCCAATCAGCTCAAGCAGCGAACGGACTACTCCTCTACACCGCAGGCGGTTCCCCATATGTCAATGCCGTCCAGTATGAGACGTTCTCATCGCCATCTTCTCACCTCTCCTATGTTACCGTTAAGGGCGGCCAAAGGATGCAGGTGAAATCAGATGGAATCATTGCCAACATTCCTTACCCATCATCTGGAGCTCAGGTTGACCAAGAGGAGGCAAGCGGAGTGATAGACCAGACGGAAATGTTCGCAGGTCGTTACCCGCAGTATGCGACACTTCTCCAAAGTATCGGAGAACTCTGGAAGCGAAAGCTGGAGGTGAGCAAAGTGTCAACAACACAGCCACTAGCGCCTCCAGTAGCTTCGTCATCCCCATCCGCGATTGGGAAAAAACTCGTTTCAGATGGAGCAAGGTCAGAGATTCCTGTGCTACGGACAAAATCAGGGAAAACGCTTAAAAACGTAATAATCACGAGATTTGAGGAGGGCAAGGCAGTGATGATCTATTCAGAAGGCATGTGCCGCGTTCCTCTCTCGGATTTGGGGGACTTAACTGGTCTCCCGCCGGATGTAAAACTCGCAATCGAAAAGGCCAATGCTGCCGTCGATGCTCAAAAGATTGCGGAGGCAGAACGAATCGCGAAAGAAGAACAGGAGAAAAATCGACTTGAGCAAATTGATCAGGAGAAGAAGCGCATTGTAAAAGAAGCCGAGGAGCAACGCCTAGCCAAACTTAAACAGGAACAGCTTGAACGAAGTGAACAGAACAAAAAGACCGCTGAGGTGATGGCAAATCTGGCTACTGCAGAGCAAGAGCGACTTGCCGATGAAAAGCGCCAACAGGATAGTAAGAATACACCCGTCGAATCAAGCAGAAACAATTGTGATAAGGTCGCTGAAGATAAAATAGATGCATATATGGCATCAATTGATCGTAAATATGGGAAAGATGTTGAGGCAGGATTTGCACAGATGGATAAGGATGCTGAGGGCGGTAATGTTGAAGCGCTGTTTTTAATGGGGTCTAGTTACTCTGACAATGCTCAAGATGAAGAGAAATATCCAAAAGATATGAGGCCGCAGGCAATGAATGTTGCAGTTGATATGTTAAAAAAAGCTGCCGACCACGGACATACCCCGTCTCAATATCGATTAGCGAATATATACCTATTAAGACCTTTTGACTGGGGTATTCCGTATGATAAAGCAGAGGGAGTTAAATGGTTACAAAAGGCTGGTGCGCAGGGCAGTGAGAGAGCACAACAGGAACTTCGCGAGATTGAGCAGAATGCGAATTCAGTAAGCGGCAAGAACAAAACTAACACAGCAGACCAACAAGAAAAGTCTGAACATGTGGTTGCGGCAAAAGACTCTGTACCCAATAATTACACACAGACTACCTCCAGCACACCAGTTAATAAAGCGAGATACCCTGATTTCAAAATGAACAGAAGGGGACCTGTTATTCATGGATTTCAACTTGGCATGAGCCGCGAGGAATTTGATTCTAATTTAAAAATTATTTGCCCACACACAGGTTTTGTTAGAAAGGGATCGCCTCTTAACATCGGTGGATTGGTTGGCGTGTCGCGAGGGTACGTTTTCTGGGATCTTTTTGCTTCACCAGAGCGAAATTGGGGGGGAGGGTTGTATTCTTTGGATGCTAGTGTTGTGTCTATCGGTTCTCCGCCTGTAGTGGTTGCCTTCACTCTTTGTCGACCAGCTCTTGAAAAGATATTTAATATCCCGGACAAGAACACCGCATTTAGAGACCTATGCCAATCAATAACTGACAACTACAATATACCTAGACTTAGTGGCACAAATCTTAAAGTCAGTTACAAAAGCAATGATGGGTGGTTTTTGGGAGTTACTTCTTCCAGATCAGCGGATCTTCTCCACGTGGAGTTGGCTGCAATTCCTGAAAAAAGTGATTATGATTCTGAGGAATAGCTAACAACAGATCCAAGTGACCCGAAATATTTTTATGATCTGCGAGATCGCCAAAGCCCACCCCAAAAATGAAATTGGCGAGAAGCGGCCAGAATTCCTGGAAATCGTCTAAATGTTGAAAAGCGGTTGAAGTCAAAAAGCGAACTGAATTGCAATGGTTATCAGTAAATATACAAAAGCTTTTATGCCGACACTTATCATCAGGAATGGTACCGGAGATGTTGTTCACGAACTAAATGCTAATTCAGTCACAATTGGTCGTCATCCTGATAACTCGCTTGTCATAGAGGATCTTTCAGTTTCAACACATCATGCTTCGATAGTTGTAGATGATAACAGATATATCTTGCGGGATTTGAATTCAACAAACGGAACCATGGTAAATGGTCGCCCCATAACAGAAAAAGAATTGAGGCGTGAGGACATCATAAAATTCGGACAAGTAGAAGCAGTATTCCGGATTTCCACACAGAAACCATCAAATAAGAAGAACCCAGATAAAGTAGAAGCGCAGCTTTCGAAGCCGCTTTCAAGGCTTGCCTCTAAAGTTGCGAATGTCGGCAAAACCGCTTTTACTGAATCCAAACGACTTGCTCGCTTGGCTGCATTGAAGGCAAGACTGACTAAGGCGAAACACATAACCCTGCCTACCTGTTATTACGCAATCGGACGGAAATGCTATGAGACTAGATGTTTTGCTTCAGTAATCTCGGCCGAATTCAAGGAAATTGAGGATCTCAAGCAGTTAGTACAAGATAAACGACGTAAAGCGGTTGTCGCTGATCATGCTACCGCACTCGAAAAATTAATAACTGCTGCCAAAAACTCAGTTGGAGTAGCGACTTCTGAAGCGTCCGCACTCGGATTTAAGAAATTATTTACTCAATTAGGGGAAAAGGCAGCACAACAGGAACATGCACCAGAAATCGCAGATGAATTAGATGAGCTCAGGCAGACTATAACTGAAATCAACAATCTTGAAGCTGAATACGGCAACGTGGCATCAGATCATTCATCTCAAAAATCTCTGAACTTGGCTGCTTTCAACGTATTCCGTTATGCTTCGTTGCGTAACGCTGCAATATTTCTCACAGTAATCGGATCAGTGTGTTTATGTTGTATATTCGGCCAATCATGGCTTTCATCTTATCTGATAAAAAGGCATATCGATGGTAAGAATATATCACTGGGATCAAATAAAAACGCATTTAATCTGCCATCCGATGCCAAGGAAATCGACAAATGCTTACTGTCAGCAAAAAATGGAAATATCGTAGATCAAGGTATAATTGGGCTGATGTATATTCGCGGCTTGCCGGATGGAAAGAAGGACTTGAAAGAAGGAATTAGGTGGTTGAATATGTCTATCGAGAACGGTTGCGCAAGATCTGCAACAGTTCTTGGGATAATGTATTTGAAAGGATTAGCAGTTCCCACAGACAAAAATGAGGGATTAAGACTTTTGAGATTGGCGGCAACTAAAAATGATCCTCCTGCCTTAGACATCTTAAATGAAGAGAACGAACAGGTTAGCACGAACAGAACTTCGGAAATAAAACATCCAGAAGTGGCAAACGGAGCACCAGCCGCATTCACCTCACTAGGTCCTCATGATCGCAAGGAGTATTTGCTGGCAATGCGATACGCTAAAAACATTAATGCGGGCCAACTAAGTAAAGACCTTAAAAACAATGATCCGACGGCCTGCTTCTACACGGCAACACAATATATGACAATGTATGCAAAAGGCGAGCTGAAATGCAATAATGGAGGAAGCACGTTATTATTGGCAATATCCCATTATATGATAGCGGGAAATGGCGGTATTGGTGTTGCGGAACTTGAATCTGGCTGGATTACATTGTGGCTTGGAGATGAGGGAAACAAAGGCATGGATTCAATACGAAGCGCGGCTCAAAAGGGCAGTGAAATGGCCAAAGAGGCGCTTGACAGGCTTACTCCGCTTTCATTTTCAGAAAGAAAGGCCTGGGCTTCGAAGGAAATGGAGGACCAACTTAAGGAACTGAAAGCCGGGGATTGAGATCAAAGCGACATCATGATTTCCATTCGGCTAGGGTTTTCCAGTTGCTTCCGACGTTCCAGAGGTCGAAAATGCTCCCATGAAAGACAGGAATGCTCCATTGCCCTCGGGTCGCGTCCCCGTCGAGGTAGAAGGACCGACACCTCCCGTCATTCACCGAGGAGAGCCAATCTACACAGCTCGGTTATTGCCAGATCTGCCGCTACCAAAAACTGTCGTCGCGGGGCGCACCGACCTCCATATTGACGATACCACAGTCTCCCTCTGGGTTCTGTCCAAGCCCACGATAGATTGGCTGGGCTCTCAGATGTTGAAGTGGAGAGACGAGGATCCCAGCGATGAAAACAGAAAGCAACTGAACGGGATAATTGATGCAGTCGAGAATCGGATCAAGCAGATGACCGATGATGCCCGCGAGGATTTTCGTCTGACTGTGACTGACGACATCGTCATCCCCTACATCAACCACTTGCTTGAGGTGAAGGGCAAAGTCGTGAGCTTTACCCCTGATATTGATCGGCTCTCTGCAGACATCGTCCTGGAATCACTGAAGAGCTTTGGACGGGTGAAAATACATGTCCCGCAACTTCGTTTTCTGCGCAGCAACAAGGCTGCCAGGGAGCTTGCCAAGAAGCGTTTCTCGTCGGCTTTTGAATCTACGGTTGAACTCGGAATGTGCCGTTTGCGTATCGCGCACTGGATTTGCCAGGAGAGGACCAACGACTGCTTTGGACTGGCCGGGAAGCTGCCCGCGTCATTCGACATCCCGCTGCCCTCGCAGGCCTCTTTGGCAAGGGTCTGCTTCATGCGTTTCCGATTACCTGAATAGCCTCCTAAGTCTGAAAATGCCTGAAAACGGCCCGTCTTGATTGGGTTCCGCGTACAATTTCAGCCAAAACAGGCGTTAAAGGGGGCTTTTCTACTAAAAAAATAAAAAAACGGGCGCTTAAGGCGAAAAGTATTCAGATTTTTCCGGGTTTTGTCGGGGTGTTGTGTTTTTGCATCTTCCTGTATGACAGCGTGATACGCTGCGCAGATGAAAAATGTTGGCGTTTTCGATTTTGAAAAAAAAACGCCACGGACGCTTTTAGGAGGCAAAATCACAACTTGTAGGAGGAGCACTGACTCTCCCACCTCAAAAGGAAATGAGGCTACCGACTGTAACCGAGCAATCCCGTTAAGTAATTGTCTCACCATTAGGATGAGATGTCAATAGTTGAACCGCAGAGCATGCAATTGTCCCACTCAATTCTTAAGAATAGGCAGATGTTGAGGTTGCAGTCCGACTTAGGCAACCTCTGGTATTAGCATGGAGTGCTCTCTGAATTTATCACGGACGTTTCGGACGGCATTTCGCGACTTGTTTGTGGATCTGACAGTGCCAATCGTGTTTTTGCACTCTCATCTAAATAGGGGGTGTTGGTAGGACATACTATGTCCTATATCCTGTAACGGACGTTACGGACTCTCTTTTTTATATGTCAGAAATAAAAAAATATATAATACCCATAGGGTATAGGAGCATCTTTCGGATGATCACCCCAACAATGCGAAATCACCCCAAGATTTCTAAAGACGTGTGAGAATACCGTCCGAGGCGTCCGCGCAAGATATTTGGGGAACTCTTGCCCACACGCAGAGTATCAGGAGAGCGCCCAGTTATTCCGGCCTTTTCTTTCCCAACCAAGCGAGCGTAGCATTGATATCTGCCATTTTGTAGAATCCAGGCTTGGTGTTCGGCTCAAAGACCTGCTCCGCAATAGCCGCATTGAAATGCATTCGCGCGTGTTCGTATCCTGGGATATGCGGACGTTTGATAATCTCAATAACCTCGTCTTCAGGAAGTTCATGCTCTGAAAGCATAAACAACAACTCCATTAGACCTCCTGCACCGACATATTCACTGAGAGAGCCGTCGAGAAGTGTAGAGCCGTCTTTCCCCCGCTCAACAGCCTGATCATACTGACAACGCGGTTCATTTTTGCGAGGGCTGTGTGGCCATGCATGCACCAAGCGAAGCCCCCGACCGATTTTCTTCTCCCCTTCGGTTCTGAGCAGCCATTCTACCCAGCCGCGATCAGCTTCAGTGATTTCACCGCCGCACACGTCACATATCCATGTGTTTGTTTTCATAATCGGATTTTTTTGAAGGAGTTTCGATCAAACCATGCGCCCGTCCCCCACCGCCGAAGCATTGACCGGCTTGAAAGTGGAGTGCCGCATGGCCGGAGGGAACTCACCGAGGCAGGATAAGTTGAGAAAATGGCCGCCGTCAAGCCGGGGCGCAATCGGCTGGCGAACTGAAATCTGATGCGCATGGTTCGAAACATTGCGCCACGGCACAATGAGAGAACCCATTCCATGCGGACCGCATCGAGTGCTGGATCCACGAACGGCAAAAAGCAGACGGCCGGTGAACCCTTCGATCCACCGGCCATCTGCTTCACCGATCCACGAGCTACCCTCCCGTCAGTACGGGCGGGGTGGAATGTTTTTGAAGTTGCTCCTCAACATTCTTTTGGGAGCTGGCCCCTCTCCACATTCCGAGCTGCCATTCGAAGAAACGCCTTGGGCCTCCTCGCGCACCAGCAATGGGATGATATCTTCAAGCACTGGAACCGCCGGGATAATCGGAGCTGGCGGCACCGCAGGTTTTCTTTGGAAGGCGGCTGAGAAGCGTCCGAAGCGTCCGAGATCCATCAAAACCTCGGATTTCGGCGGCACGAACGCTTCAACTGTGATCTTGACCGGCATATGGGGGACCTTCTGCCCGTTGCCAGCCAGCGCGTAGATGCGTTTGCTGTGCTCGTCATCGCCCTCATTGGCGACGCACCCATACTTGCCGTCGGGGAAGACTACCAGGTGTTCACCTTTGGCGTCCGCCCCGTCCGCCGCACAGGCGGGGCATCTGGCTGTGACCTTCCCGTCGAACCCATCCCTCACGTTTGTGAGCTTCTTGATGTCGAGCGCCATTTTAGAGCCCTCCTTCGATGCGGACATTCCCAAAGCCACGCGCCTTTTCAAACCCGCGCGCGAGATCGTGCCTCTTGCCAACGCGATGGATTTCCAACATCAGATCCGGCAGGCTTGCCTGGAATTCTCGCGGGGGGAAGGCACGCCAGCCCATCTCCTCGCAAAAATCCGTGTAACCCTTCAGCATCTCTTGAACGGTGGTGTCGGACCCTTCGGCAGCAACCACGCGTTGCTGAACGAATTGCCTCACGCTGTCGCTTTCCTGGAGCAGCACTTCAACACGATTTTTCTGAGCCGGCGTAAGCTGGATGTCGCCGAACTCCTCGATCTCCGCCAAGTATCGAATTGCGCCTTCGACCATCCAATTCAGAATGCCTGCGCCTTCTTCTTTGATGAGCTTGTCTCCAAACTCGGTGATCCTGTGCTCCGGTTTGGCCTTGCTGTATTCCACGATAAGAAGCCTGCGCCTCCATGCTCCCCCGTCGCCTTCCAAATGCAGGCGTAATCTGGAGTTGCAGGTGATGGCGACATTGAAGATGCCGCGTAGTTGGAACTGTTCGTTCCCGTGTTTTTTCTCGGCGTCGAGCAGATCGTTTCCGATCAAAGCCTTCAGCACATCCACGTCCTGCTCGCTCAGGAACTCCGCGTTCACATCCTTGCCCGTCAGCAGTGTTTTCCCGAGGTATCGGTAGAGTTCGAACTGTTTCCCGAGAAACTTCGTGCGCAACTGAGCCACGTTCTGCTCGCCTATAACCTTCTCGATGATTTCTATCAGCGTGGATTTCCCCCCGCCCGGAGTCCCCGTCAGCAGCAGAAACCTCTGCGCCGGATTTCTTCCCAGTAGCACGCCGCCGCACCACTTCTGCAGCAGTTCGATGTCGTCTTCGTCCAGGGCACTGCGCAGCAACTCTTCTATAAACCTTGGGCACTCGGCCTCGGGATCAAGAGCGATAGGGCAGATGTTCCTGGAGTAGTAGTCCGGATGGAACGACATCAACATGGGTGGGCTGGAACTCAAGTCTAGCATCCCGTTGGCGAAGTGAATCGTCGAGAGCCTGTCTTCGAATGCGTTCTTCTTCTCGACCATGCCTCGTAGAATGTTGACCAACGAGGCGAGCTTCCCGTCCGTCCTCTTCCACAGGAACTCGTCGAGTTTTGTCTCATCCGCCACTCGCTTGAAATCGAGCCCAAGTTGGTATTTGATCGCATCCGTGGAGGTAACCGCCCATAGGCCCTTTTCGTGGCCATACTGGTAGAACTCCTCCTCCAGCGGTTCCCAGAGCACCAAGTGCTCCGCCGCATATCGTGCGGCGAAGAAGTAGTCGTTCGTCTGGAGCCCAGGCTTTACGGCATATGCCGGGCCGTGCTCCTCGGTCAGCAGATCGGATGCGTCCTTGAGCCAAGGCAGCTTCAGATCCCCCGGCCAGTTGATCTCGTCGAATGCCACGGTGATTGGCGGGACATTGTTGATTCGACGGTATTCCATGCCGCTCGGGTGCTGCCCGTATATGACGGACTGCCCGCCGTCGGCGCGCCACTCGCCCCAATCTGCCCCGGCTTCCGTTTTAATCTTCGTCAACGCCGGGAATTCTCCAGCGATCTTCACCCACAACTGCACGCCACGAGCACCCTTGCTGGCCAGCGTATCGCGAAACTGGGGGTTCAGTGCGAGGAATGGCTCCACCCCGGCATCCGTGTCGATGTCGATGGCGCAGAGTCCTCCAGACGCCCTGCCGAGCAGAACGCCGATGTTGCCTCTGCCAAGCTGCTCTCGATACGAGGCATCGTGCATGGCTTCGATGGTCGTGAGCTGCCAACCTGGCAAAAGCGGCCCCTTCTCCCCGCGACGTATCGGAAGGAGGACTACGCCCTCTCCGAGGAGATGTTGAATGTCTTGAATCGCGTTGCCTGCTGCTCCACCGCCGCTGATCTCAACCCCACAATCGGGGCTGGGATCAATGGCCGGAACGGTCTCAGGTTCGTATAAGCTGTCGGCCTCTATATGTATGACGGCGGGTCGAGGTTCGCCCGGCGCCGGTTCTTCTGTATTTTTCATACTTTCTCACTGCACTGCCCGCTGATTTTCCCGTCAGCAGGACTTGGTTATCGGGTTTCTCTGGACCTCCTGCTCGCTGGGTGCGAGATCTCGGTCCGAAATCGTTTTTGATGGCAAACCCGGTGAAACGGGCAGGCGGGAATTCCACGATCTGACGATCTCCGGAATACGGACGCAGCGCGGTCTGGATCGACGGCTGTTGGCCCGGCTCTGCTTGGAGCAGGTCGGATCGAAGTTGGAATATTCCCGTTGGCATCCAGGGATTAAACCACCCGGCGGTTGGGGCTGTACAGAAAAATCTGCAACTGGTTGCATTATTTCTGCGCCACACTCTGTCGAGTCCCGAAAAAATCGCGGGGGGCGGGTGCTACAGGCCGTAATGGAGGTTCGGACGGCACGGACGCTTCAAAGTGCTTCTTGGTGAAACAACCAGAGCGCCAACAGATTCACCGCCCCGCCCGCCGCACTATCCAAATGGATAGCGGCTATTTTTTCCGGTCGACGAGGCCCGCCACCTGGTCCAAAAGTTTTCCGATGGCCTCGGCTTGAGGAAGCCCCGCCGTCGAGGCTTTGAGTTTTTCGAGCCAGGCATGGCTCCTCCCTCTGGCCTTTTCACCGGGAAGAGGGGCGTTTTTCTTCGGCCCCCGCTCGGGCTTCACTGCGGCCAATTCCGCTGCCGGGATACTTTTCCGATACTGGACAACCTGGGCCTCGATAATGTCCCCCGTCAATTTTGCTGGAGGAGTCTTCCCAGTGATTTTTTCCCAGCATGGAATTTGATGCTCCGCCGGGAGTTTGTTCAGGAGCGGACGGACTTGATTTTCACGAACCGGCTTGGGCGCTTTGCTCTTCGAGTTTTCCAGTTCCAAAAGAAAACCGCCTGTGGCAATCAGCCTCCCGGTATGTTGCTCGCCGTAACCAAACCGGGCGCGGGCGTATTCCTGAAAGGACGTGTATCTATCCTTCCAAAACACCCCGTCCTTGTGATCTCGAATTTCGGCAAGAGCAACGCAGAAGCCCATCATGGAGTTTTCGACTTTTGCTTCCAACTCCGCCAAAAGTTTTTGGTCGGAGGGAGCCAGTGCGGCAGGGGGCTGCTGCTTGCGGACGAGTGTTGGTGGCATCATTGTATTATTTCCATTTCGGCATCCGAATCCCGGGCCAAGAGCTGATTCTCTCCTCCGGGCTATGCCAGTATTTTACCCAAGGCTCCTGTTGCTCTTTCCAGTCCTCCTCGCATTGAGTTTTTTGTGCAGCCGTGAGTGAGGTAACGCAAAAATCGCGTTCCATCTGCATCCGGCGCATTTTCAGATAACCGCCCTTGCTTTCAAGAACTTCGTCTGGCCATTGGTGCAAAACCCCCTCGGGAATTTTCAGGTCGCGGGCGATTTCTTCCGACAGCGCGAATTGGTCGAACGCGTATTCCCGCCAGCGTTCCCTTGACGCGAACACCTCGCTTCTTATCGGTCTCCCAACTTCCTTGGCTTTGGCTTCAATCCGCGCGACGTTCTCCGCACGAATGTTGATGGGCTCATGGAAAATCGTGATCGGCTTCAAATCCGCGACGGCCTTCATTGTTTTGCGCAGCCCCTCCTCGCCGTCGTCTGGCAGGGTGGGGGCAAGGGCGACGTAAACATGCAGGCCCGCAGCTACGGCCTCCTGGAGCGCCTTGAGCTTGACTGTCGGACCCGGCGCACCGGGTTCGTAGATCTGGCTGAGCTTGTCATCAAGGGTTGGAATACTCATTCCGAATACGAGTCGGTCCCCGAATTTCTTGAAAAGTGGGAAGTCCCGTTTCGCAAGCGGTGAGCGAGTGAGGATTCGGACGTTCAGCGTTGAATCCTTCAGAATAATTTCGAGGGCTTTGGTTACGAGCCCCTCACATCGATCGTTCAGGAGCTTCGTTTTCTGGGGATCACCCGGAACGGTGAGGGTTTGATACGGATCGGTTGCCGTGCAAAGCATGATCGCCCGGTTGCTGTCTGGAGCGACCTTCTTCGCCCTTTCGGCGGCCTTGAGACTCTTCCGAAAAGCATCCTCGTCCCAAGTGCGCAGCAGGCAGTAGTCCCCCCAATGAAACTCCCCCCAATGAGAGTCCTGTTCACGCTCTTCCACCCACTTCTCTGGGATGAGGCCGGACTTTTCCAGGCGCTTTTCCGCTTTGATCGCGGTTACTTCCGGAACGTAGCAAAAGCTGCATCCGTGAACGCATCCGTAGGAGATATTGTATCCCCAATTTGATAACGATTTGAATTTGAAGTTGTTTTGAGAAATAACGGCTGGCGTTGTGTGCTGCTCAAAGACCCGGAGATGCGGCTTGCTCATAATGGTCAGGGTTGATTTGGAACGGGAGCAGGCTGGCCCCCTTCAAGCGTGTGGACGTCATTTCCCACCGCAGCCGCCTTGTAGATTTTGCCGACCTTCAGTTTCGGTTGCGGACTACCCGGATCCAAGTTTATAGGCTGAGAAATATCGGCTTCGACGAACGTGTTTAACAACCCGGCAAGTAGTGCGCTAGACTGATTAGAAAGCAGTCCCTCAACGATGCTTTTGATCTCTGCCTTGTTAAAAAACTGAGCCATGTCGCGCTTGAATGCGGGGGGACTCGATTCTGTAATCGTGTATTTCTTTTGGACGTGGATCAACTCCTGGCAATCGACCGTCAAGTCGAAAGTGACACTGACCGTGGGTGGGCGTTTCTTAACGGTTTTGGCAGAAAGGTCGTTGATTCGGGCCGGAAATCTGCCCTTGTTCTTTGTTGTAAAACTCATTTTCTTCAAATTGTTGTTCTCGTCGGCCACACGGTTTGAACGTGTGGCCGACTGTGGTGTTATAAGCGTATCAAGAATGATCTCTCTAGCACACAGGCAGAACTCTGAACTTCTTCAGCGCCTCG
>JBAWZH010000065.1:0-13302 GCA_037143135.1 bacterium | reverse complement strand
GAACCCACGACGTTCAGCTTGGGAAGCTGACATTCTACCACTGAATTACTCCCGCGCAATCAACACGGTCGAAACTCTATTCAGAAGTGGGATTCTTGTCCAGAGAAGACTTCAGGAATCTGCGCTGACGGAACGATCCAGGATCGTCCCCTCCTTGATTTCAAGAATCCGCGTGGCAAGGGAGCCGATCAGCCGATGGTCATGGGAAACAAAAATCACTGTGCTGCCGGATTCTGAAAGGGCAAAGTTCAGCGCCTCGATGGATTCCAGATCCAGATGATTGGTCGGTTCATCCAGAACAGCCACATTCCCCCCCTCCAACATCATCTTGGCGAGAATCAGCCTCGCTTTTTCGCCGCCACTCAGGACTTGGATGGGCTTGAACACATCGTCCTTGCTGAACAGCATGCGCCCCATAAAGGATCGGAGATCCGTTTCCGATATGGTCTTGTCGTCGGAGAATTGACGCAACCATGAGATCGCCTGCGAACTGGGATCCAGCACTTCCGCCGGATCCTGCGGAAAGATACTGAATTCAACGGTATCGCCCACGATTACGGATCCCGAGTCTGCGCGCATTTGGCCGCACAGGATTTTCAGGAGCGTTGTTTTGCCGACCCCGTTTTTCCCGATGATGGCGATTTTTTCACGGGGGGCAATTTTGCAGGAAAAGTCGGAGAAAAGCGGACGATCATACCCTTTGGTGATGTGTTTAATCTGAATCACCTTGTCGCCCAATCGCCGTTTTGGGTTAAAACGGATATACGGCGATACCCGTGAACTCGGCTTGACTTCCTCCAATTCAATTTTGCCCAATAACTTCTGCCGGGAGGTCGCTTGCTTGGCCTTGGAGGCATTGGCGCTAAATCGGCTGATAAAGGTTTTGAGGTCATGAATCTGCTTTTCCAGCTTCTTATTGGCTTTGTCCCTCAGTTCGCGGGCTTCCAGGCTCGCAATCGTGAAATCATCATAATTCCCGGTAAACATCCGGATTTCATGGTAATCCAAATCGGCAATATGGGTGCACACCTGATTCAGGAAGTACCGGTCATGGGAGATGACAATGACCGTGCCTTCATACCGTTTCAGCAACTCAACGAGCCATTCAATGGATTCCAAGTCGAGATGGTTGGTGGGTTCATCGAGCAGAAGCACATCGGGATGGGCAAACAGGACCTGGGCTAAAAGAACCCTGAGTTTGAAGCCGCCCTGCAGGGTGCGCATTTCCTGGGTGAAGACATCCTCCGTGAACCCGAGGCCGTCCAGCAGTTTGGCGGCATCGGCCTCCATGGTGTACCCGCCCGCCTGCCCGAATTCATCCTCAACCAGGCCGCTCCGATCATGTTCGGCATCGGTTAAATCCGTCTTGGAATACAGGACTTCACGCTCGAGGTGGAGTTCCCAGAGTTTGCGGTTCCCCCTGTAAACCGTGTCCAGAATCGAGACCTCGTCAAATTCAGCGTGATCCTGGCGCAGATATCCCAGCGTGCAGTCGCGCCCAATGGTGACCTCACCCTGACTGGCGGGTATGAGACCCGCCAGAATTTTGATAAAGGTGGATTTTCCGGATCCATTGGCTCCGATCAAGCCATAGCAGTTCCCCGGGGTAAACTGGACACTGACATCCTCAAACAATACGTCCGGCCCAAATCTCTTCGTAAGTTTTGATGTTGCAATCACACAGTCATTCCAATCAGCAAGAGGCGAATTCCCAATACAGCGGCGGGGGATACTGCCAGACAAAGCGACTCGGGGCAAGTTCTTAGAGTTCAGAAAGAACGTCCCGTTCGCTCACGCCCGTCCATTCGCTCCCCGCTTGCATTCACGCGTAACGTTTTGTATTCCTCTGTCCATGGCAAATGCTGATGCGCTCACTTCAATCGTCAAGCGAAACGGTAATCTGGTTGCCTATGACCGGGAACGCATCGCGTTGGCCATCTTCAAGGCCACCTGCTCCACCCACACCCCGGACCGGAACCTGGCCGATGCTCTCGCCGCGCAGGTTGAAGCGGCCCTTGTTTCATCCTATCGCGGCGAGATGCTTCCCTCCGTGGAGGATATCCAGGACATTGTCGAAAAGATTCTCATTGAAAATCGTCAGGTTAAACTGGCCCGGAACTACATTGCCTACCGCCACGAACGGGCCATGCTGAGGGCCACCAAGGCATACTCCTTCGAAGTCACCGACACCATCCCCTACAAAAAGATATACGAAGTGCTTCTATGGAATATGGGGCATCACTGCGAACAGGTTGAATCGCTCAATACCGTGATCCGAAAGGGCTCTCTTCCCGAATTAATCCGGGCTTCGGAATTCCGCTACGCAAAGGAGGTTGAAGTGGCCGCCGCCGCCATGCTCGCACGGGCCGATGATCTGCGGCTGGTGATCATCGCCGGCCCCTCCTCCTCCGGGAAGACCACCACGATGATCAAAATCGGGGACGCCCTTAAATCGGTCGGTCTAAGCCTTAAGGCCATCAATATCGACAACTATTTCTTTGATCTTGTCAAACATCCCCGTGATGAATTCGGCGACTACGACTACGAAAGCCCCCAGTCCCTTGACCTTGAACTGATCAACTTCCACCTTGGAGAATTGCTCGCGGGACGATCCGTGAAGACTCCCTTCTACAATTTCAAGACCGGCATTCGCACCCTGGATGTGAATGAAATCCGCCTGGCCGACAATGAAATACTCCTGCTCGACAGTCTGCACGGCCTGTATGGCGACATGACACGGGCCGTTCCGGCATCCCGGAAATACCGGCTTTATGTTGAGACCCTGGGACAACTCCGGGCGGCGGATGGAACCTTTATGCGCTGGGCCGACAACCGGTTGTTGCGACGGATGATTCGCGACAAGGATCACCGCAACCTTCAACCCATGGGAACCCTGACGCACTGGCATTACGTCCGGCGCAGTGAACTGAAATTCATCATCCCCTTCATCGGAGACGCGGATTTCGTCCTGAATACCGCCCTGCCCTACGAACTGCCCCTGCTCAAATCAAAACTCTGGTCGTCCATTCCGGAGGCCCTGGATCGCTTCCGCCAGGATCCTGACCGGCAGGATGCCTATGTCCGGGCAAAACGCATCCATGACCTGCTGGCGCCGATTCAGGCCGTTGACGATGATTCCATCGTTCCCCGCACTTCACTCCTGCGCGAATTCATAGGAGGTAGCGACTATCAATACTAGGAGCAACCCGATGATCCTCGTGGTCGGCCTGTCGTCAGCCTGGCAACGAACGTCTTTCTTTAATGACTACGTTCACGGCGGGGTCAACCGCGCATCGCATGTTCTTGAAAGCGCCGCCGGAAAGGGTGTGAATGTGGCGAGAACCGCAACCATCCTCGGCGCCCCGAACTGCCTTCTGACCGTGGCAGGAGGAACGCGCGGCCGCCTCCTTCGGAATGCGTTGGCCTTCAGCGGGGTGAAGGCAAGGATCATTCCGATGGCGAAGGAAACGCGCCTGTGCCAGACCATAATCGCCGGAAATCGGGTTACCGAACTGATCGAGGACGCTCCGTCCCTGTCTCCTGAAGACGTTCAGGCAATCTATTCGGAATATTCAAAATTGATCCGGCGCGCCTCGCTGGTCGTTTTGAGCGGAACCGTGCCCCGGGGATGCGGTGACTTTTTTTATACCAGACTGGCAAAGGAGGCGGGGCAATGGGGGTTGCCTGTCCTGGCAGATACACAGGGACTCCAGTTGCTTCATCTCGCAGAGGAACGCCCCCTCCTTCTCAAGATCAACCGCGCAGAATTGTCCGCCGCCACAGGCATTTCGGATATCGCTGGCGGGGTCAGAAAGTTAATGAAACGAGGCGCCAGACGGGTCGTTATTTCAAATGGAACCAAGGCAACCGTGGTCTTTGACGGTTCCTCTTCGTGGCCTGTCATGCCACCGCGAATCAAGGCCGTAAACCCGATCGGCTCGGGGGATGCCATGCTGGCCGGCCTCGCCGTGGGATTGCATCGCAGACAAACCCTGGAGTCCGCTGTGGAACTGGGATTGGCCTGCGGAGCCGCCAACGCCTTGACGGCCACTCCCGGGGTCATCCGGATGGCGGATGTGAAGGAACAGTTAACCCGGATTTCATGTGCTCATAGCGCCGCGTGTAACGTGCCCCCATCTGGGATTCCCGGTGGTCAAATCCATAGGCACGGCGTTTGACAGCCAGCACCGGCGGGGCCTGGATTCGCTTCGCAACGCCCATCCCCTGATACAGATTCCACCAGCGTTCCAAATCGGCGATGAACTCCGCCGGTGTCGGAAAGAGATCACTGACACGCCCGGCATACCCCAGGCGTTTCTCCAGCGTCCCCGCCGCGTACCACTCCAGAATTTCTTCCGGCGTGTTCCGGTTCCACTCCTCAACCCAGACGCGGAATAGACAATCATGATAGGGATAGATTAACGGATCTCCCTTCCCTTCGTCCACCGCCTGCGCGGCGCTAAGTTCAGCCGAGGGCGTAAGGGCGAAAATTCCCTCGGGAATGACGGGGTGGTCAAAAACCCGTTCATTCAGATAACGCCCCAACGCATACACCTCGCCTTTCCAAAGATCGGCGATATTAGCCAAATATCCACCCAAGTCCCCGTACAGGGTGGTATACCCGACCGTCATTTCAGACTTGTTTGCGTTGCAGGTAAAAACCCCGCCACACGCGGACGCCACGGCAGCCAGAATACGCGAGGAACGATCCCGCGCCTGCACATTTTCCATCTGGACATCGGTCAGAACGATTCGCCGGACGCCGTCAGGCCACTGCACCTCGACCCCGTCAATCTGGGCGCGGGTCAGGTGAATGCTCTCCGTGATGGGAATGTCAAGCCATCCGCACCCGAGATTGACGGCCAACTCACGAGCCAGAGTGATGGTCGTTTTGGAATTGAACCGGCTGGGCATGTTGACGAGAAGAAGCCGGTCAGGCGGCAGAATACAACGATACACTGCGGCAACGACGGCAGAGTCAATCCCCCCTGAAACCCCAACGACGACACAGTTCACGCCACACACCTTCATGAACCGGTCTGTTCCATAGCGGATCGCTTCAAAGAGCGTGCCCATATCATCGTGACGGATCACGGCTGCCCCGGTCGATGACGTTCCGGCCAAAGGCAGAGAGCAATCGATAACCCCTTCGACAAAAGGAGCCAGGCTTCCAACGCACCCCCCTTTCCCGTCATAGACACACGAGACCCCATCGAACGTAAACACGGTCTTGCCATTGTTCTGAATACCGGTGTTGTTCACATAGACCAGGGGACATCCCAAACGCGATGCCACGGCCGCAAACACCCGGTTACGCTTGTCATTCTTGTTGAAGGTAAAAGGCGAGCAACTAGCATTGACAACAAAATCAACACCCTTCTCCGCGAGAATTCCGATGGGCGACACGGTATAATCGAGATCCCACGCATCCTCGCACAAGACGGCCCCTATCCTCCCGACGGAGGTGGACACAGGGGAAACCAGATCCTTTAGCCCGACTCCGAGTTCAGCAGCCAGTTTCCGGGTATCGTAAAAATGACGACTGTCATCAAACTCCCGGTAATTAGGCAAGAGGGTCTTGATGACGAAAGGATACGGGAATCCCGCTGGCCTGACGAAACAGCCCGACTCGGCGACAAACAGGGCGTTGTATTTCCGTACCCGGCCATCTTCATTCCGGCGCTGCCAGTCCAAACCGACATTGCCGAACATGACCGTGATCCCGGCGGCGGCGGCGCGGACTTCCTCTCCGCAGACTTCACACTCGTGCAGGAACGCGGGCCGTTCCCATTCATCCCCCAGCAGATAACCCGGAATGGCCATTTCCGGGAAGATGATGAGGTCGACGGACGCCGCCCGCGCCTCTGCAATCCGGGCCAGTATTTTTTCAGTATTGTCCACCGGACGTCCCGGCAGGACTTCCATCTGCGCCAATCTCATTCTGACGGTTGCAGACATGTTCCCAGACACTAACACCGGAGTGATCCGCCACTACCGAACCCAACCCCATCGTTTAGAAAACGGCCAGTAAACGATCATGGCTGGCCCGACCAGATTCTCCACGGGTACGGGGCCCCAATAACGTCCGTCAAGACTGTTTCGGGTATTGTCACCCAGAGCAAGATACTGGCCCGTTCCAAGGTGAATCGTATCGCGAACTGAATTAATAAACAAGGCATCCGGCCCCTCCCCGAGGGTATAGCCCGAGTAGCCCGGAACCCGATCCTCAATCTGGCGGATACTTCGGGGTTCCTGCACGGCCTGCCCGTTGACAATCAATTCGGGGGGGCGGATGGTAAGCGTGTCGCCCGGAAGTCCGCACATACGCTTGATGTAATGGGTTCTCTCGGTAAGCCTCGGAATGGGAATGCCATCGGTGCGGAACACCATGACCTCACCGCGGGACGGTTTCATAAAGTTCCACTTCACCCGGTTAACAAAGAGGTGATCCCCGTTAATCGTGTTGCCGCAGGCAATAACCTGTCCGGTCACAACCTCATCTCCGTGCTTAACGGTCAGCGGCATTCCATCCGGCAAGGCGTGTTCAAGTCCGCCAATGTCATAATAGGCAATCGCCGTTCCATCACCGGTGCGTTGCATTTTATACGGTCCCCGGAAAGTGCCCGCCGTCTTGGCCGTGACTTCCCCATACCATTCACCCCACACCAGCCATTTAACCGCACGCAACGGCCACTGATCCATCAACCCCTTTTCTGACTGGGCCGAATAGTGAATGCCGTAAAGGCTCGGCTGCATCGAACCGGTCGGGATTTTGAAAGGCTGGAGGAAATAGCACCGGAATGCCATGGCCACGGCGACGGCGACGATCAATACTTCCAGGTTCTCCCTGAATCCGGCATAGGGTCGCGGCGGGACGATCATGGCGATCGCCTGTTGCACGATCTCGCACTGCTTTTCGATCCGCTCAACATGGCGCGCCTCGAGAACGGCTTTCAGCCCGGCCCGCGCCTCGTCCAACTGTTTCAGCGCCCCGGCGGGAGCCCTATCCTCACGCATATGGCGGGTGACCAGAGCATGATGCAACCATTCCCGACCCCGTTTCAGCATTCTGCGCTTCTCAAAGAATCCCGTCATGATAAGTCCGCCTTCCAAATCAACCTGTGGTTTTCAAAACCGAGATGAAGGCTTCCTGAGGCACGCTGACCGAGCCGAATTCCTTCATCCGTTTCTTGCCTTCCTTCTGGCGCTCCAGAAGTTTCCGTTTCCGGCTGATATCGCCGCCATAACACTTGGCCGTCACGTCCTTGCGCATGGCCTTGATGGTTTCCCGGGCCACAATATTCTTGCCTATGGACGCCTGGATCGGAACGGTAAACTGATGGGCCGGAATGACGTCTTTGAGGGCCGCACACATCTGCCGCCCCCGGAACACGGCCTTGTCGCGGTGGATAATGCAGGAAAAGGCATCCACGCTCTCGCCGTTTAACAGAATGTCCATCTTGACCAGGTCGCTGGGCGCATAGCCGGTGTGCTCATAGTCCATGGACGCGTAACCGCGACTGACGCTCTTGAGACAGTCATGGAAGTCGATTAAAATCTCATTCAACGGCATTCCGGCCGTCAGCATGACGCGCTTGGTGTCCAGCGTCTCGGTCTTTTCCACGGCTCCGCGGCGATCCATCACGATCCTGAGCACATCTCCGATATTCTCGTTATGACAGATGACAAAGGCCTTGATCATGGGTTCTTCCATGTGATCCACACGCGTGGGATCGGGCAGATGGGCCGGATTATCGACCTCCACCATGGATCCATCACGAAGGTAAACTCGATAAATCACCGACGGATAGGTGCTGATGACATCCAGGTCAAATTCGCGATGCAACCGCTCCTGCACCACTTCAAGGTGAAGCAACCCGAGGAATCCGCAACGAAACCCGAAACCCAACGCCACCGAGGATTCGTTCGAGTAGGTGAAAGCGCTGTCATTCAGGCGCAACTTCTCCATGCTTTGCTTCAACTTCTCGTAATCCGCCGTATTCACCGGATAGAGTCCGCTGAAGACCATCGGGTGGATTTCCTTCATCCCCGGCAACGGCTTCTGAACCGGACGGTTGAGCATGGTCAGCGTGTCCCCGATCTTGATATCCGCCGCGCTCTTGATGGTTCCGATCATGTAACCCACCTGCCCGGCCTGGAGTTTGGAGACCGGCTCCATTTTCGGACGAAACCGACCGACTTCCTTGATTTCGGTTTCCAGCCCGCTGGCCAGCAGTTTGATCTTGTCACCGGCCTTCAACTCGCCGTCCACGAGACGGATGTAGGTGACCACGCCGCGGAAGGCATCATAGACGGAATCAAAAACCAGCGCCCGCACATACCCGTCGTCGGAGGTTCTGGGCGGCGGCAGGCGCAGAATCGCCTCCTCGAGCATATCGGTCACCCCGAGTCCGCTTTTTGCGCTGATTCGCGCGGCATCATGGGCGGGAATGGAGAGGATTTCCTCGATCTGTTTTTCGACCACATCCGGTTCGGCGCCGGGCAGGTCAACCTTGTTGATCACGGGCATGATCTCGAGATTGTTTTCAATGGCAAGGTAGGTGTTGGCAACGGTCTGTGCCTCAACTCCCTGGGCCGCATCGACCACCAGGATGGCGCCCTCGCAGGCCATCATGCTGCGGGAGACCTCGTAGGTAAAGTCCACATGTCCCGGGGTGTCGATGAGGTTCAACTCATAGACCAGTCCGTCCTTGGCCTTGTAACTCATGGTGACGGGATGACTTTTGATGGTGATACCGCGTTCTTGCTCCAGATCCATGCTGTCGAGAACTTGATCGCGCATCACGCGATCTTCAATGGTTCCGGTCAATTGCAACAGGCGATCAGCCAGCGTGGACTTTCCGTGGTCAATGTGCGCGATAATGCAGAAGTTCCTGATCAGGGGGATGGTCCTGAGATTGGGTTGGTCCTGGAGATGCATCGGTTCCTTCTTAATCCTTCATCGAGTCATAGAGTTGTGCGGCCGTGGCGCGCATGGCGGCAACACTTTCAGGCATGTTTGCGGCCCGGTAAAGCGAGGTTCCCGCCACGAAAACATTGGCGCCCGCAGCGGCGGCCAACCGGACGGTCCGCATATCAATCCCGCCATCCACGTTGACATCAACCCTCAGTCCCTCATTCTTGATATGGGTGCGGAGTTTCCTGATTTTCGGCACTACACTATCCATAAACGTCTGTCCGCCGTAACCGGGATAAACGGTCATGCACAGCACTTCATCCACATCCGGCAGCACGTCATAAACGGCCTCGGCGGGTGTATCGGGATTGAGTGTGATACCGGGCCGCGCGCCCATCTGGCGGATCTGCCTGAGCATGCCGGGAATATCGCCTTCAATTTCGATATGAATCAACAGGATATCCGCTCCCGCCTTGATGAACCGTTCAAGATAGGCCGCCGGTTTGGACATCATCAGGTGAACACTGAGCGGAATCTCCGTCGTGCGGTTGGCCATGGCCACCACATCCGGCCCCATGCTCAGATTGGGAACAAAGTGAGCATCCATGATATCCAGATGCACACCATCGGCGCCGGCATGATCTGCCTGCCTGACCCCGTCCGCTAAATACCCGAAATCCGCCGCCAGAAGCGACGGCAAAATAATCATCTCCCCATTGGCTGTGTGTTGTGCGTAGTCCATAAGTCGTTCCCATTCATAACAGTCTGAATTGGGCGCGGATTATGTCAGGAAGACGCCCGGGATGCCACTATTTTCACAGGGCGACGTCAGGCATCACCATCGCGCAAGGCAGGGGCTCGGCGCACTAGGCCTGCCAGATTTCGACGATAGGCGCATCCTTCAGGGCCAAACCGGCGACCACCTGGTCGGGATGCCGAATGAGTTTCGTGACAATCTCCCGTTTCTCCGAACCCACTGCCAGGATGATAACCCGTTCGATTCGCCGCATCAGGTCTGGCGTGACCGACACCCGGTCAGGCTTTTGCGCCTTGGGAATGGCCACGGCGAAGCGCCCGCATGAGGTAACCCAATCTCCCGGCGTGAACAACGAGGCCGTATGGCCGTCAGCCCCCAACCCCAGAAGTCCCAGTTTGATCATTCCGCGTGATGCCAGAAAGCCGCGAATGTCCCGATCATAGCGATCTGCGGACTCGCGCCAGCCGATTTCAGTTCGAACCCTCAGGACTCGCGCATCCGGGATTCCCAGCGCTCTTATCAGTGGGATCGTGCTCCCATAGTTACTGTCAGGCGATTCTGCCGATACATGGCGCTCGTCGGAATACAGAATCGTCAGGTCGGCGGAAGCCTCGCATCCGCGATGGCTCAGGTTCTCGTATATCCCCAACGGAGTTCTGCCGCCCGACAACATCACGGCCACGGGGCCCTGACCCGTCATCTGGATATAGCCGACGAGACACTCCACCGCTGCCCGGTTTAGCGCGTCTTGCGACTCAAATTGTCTAAGGTCGATCTTCATTGTCCAGTCAGACCATGACGACGGGCAAGATCCCGTGCGCGTTCCGGGCCGGCGCTGCCAAAGCGATAGGGATCAGGCACAAGTCGCTGGCCTTCCGACTGTTTCAATACCGGGGTAAAGATATCCCAAGCCGCCGCCAGTTCGTCAGCCCGGATAAACAGGTTTCGCTCCCCATGAAGAACATCCAGAAGCAGGCATTCGTAGGCATCGGGAATCACCGTGTTAAACGCCGACTGATACCGCAAATTCAGATCTGTGCGAACCAATTCAAACCCCAAACCCGGCGCCTTGTTCATGATCTTCAGTGTAATGGCCTCGTCCGGTTGAATTCGGATAATCAACTCATTAGCTTGAAGAGACACCTTGTTCTTCCCGAACCTCTGGGAAGGCACCTCGCGAAAACGGATGCGGACCTCATTCAGCCTCTGATCCATCCCCTTCCCGGCCTCAAGGAAAAAGGGCACCCCGGCCCAACGATGATTGTCCACCTTCAGAACCGTCGCCGCATAGGTCGGGGTAAGAGAATCAGGAGGCACGGCGGGTTCATGGACATAGGCCGGTTGCGATCCCGAAAGAGAAGCACTGTACTGTCCAACAACCAGGTCTTCAAGGGTCACCGGGGATACGTGTTTCAGCAGTTTAACCTTGGCATCACGAACACTCCCAGCCATCCAATCTGTCGGCTGCTCCATGGCCAACAGGGCGAGAATCTGAAGCAAATGGTTCTGCATCACATCGCGGATGATGCCAAAACCGTCAAAATATCCACCGCGTTGCCCCACTCCTATCGGCTCGGCCAGTGTAATCCTCACGCTCTCAATGTAATCACGGTTCCAAAGGGGTTCAAATATCAGGTTCGCGAATCGCAGAACCATCAAATCCTGGACGATTTCCTTCCCCAGATAATGATCGATCCGGTACGTCATGTCCTCGGTAAAGACCTTCTGCATCTCCTTCACCAGGTCATCGGACGACGCCCGGTCACGCCCGAATGGTTTCTCAACAACGATTCTCGACCATTCCTGCCCATCCCCACACGCTACCAATCCCGAATCTCCAAGCGCCGTGGCAACCTCCTTGAAAACGGAGGGAGGAATGGCCATGTAAAAAATCCTATTCGCCTGCCCCCCTCCTTCAACGTGATGCATCAGTTGATAGAGATCCAGAAAGGAATCAACCGACGAATACTGGCCCTGACAGTAATAGCACCGGCTCAGGAATTCGCCGGTAAGCGTGGCGCAGGATTCGCCCGGTACATATCGGCACGTCAGGGTCTCGGCAATTTTTCGCCGAAAACTCTCGTGATCGTGGGTGCTACGCGCCAGACCATAGAGGTGAAAATCCGTCGGAAGGTAGTTCTGACAGAACAGGGAGAACAACGCAGGAATGACTTTGCGCTGGGCCAGGTCGCCCGACGCGCCAACAATGACAATCCCCAGATTCAGATCCTTGCTCATCGTGTTCACGTCTTCCTCATCCGCTCTTGCGGGTAATCCTGACGGGATTCGTAGCGCCCCTTCCTGCGCCGCCCTTTCCGCAGGGTTTCTTGACTCCGCGACAAGCCTCGCACCGCGAATCGGAACACCACTGGCACATCTGGCAATCCGGGCAGCGATGTTTCTTTCTCGTCGTCACGGCGCCGTCCCCGGAGACAAGATCAGATAGGTCGGAAGTCCCTTGATTTCAAAATAGTCGGTGACCCGCCGCGCGGCAGGATCCGTCAACTTCTCCACCTGTAACTTCACAACCCTGTATCGGGAGAGACGGTCGCGAACGGCGGCATCCCTGAATGTCGTCAACTCCATGGTCTCACAATTTTTGCACCAGGTTGCCCAGAAATCAACGAATACAGGCTTATTCACGGCAACCGAATCCTTGAGAATGGCTCCCCACTTAACGTGATCGGTAACGGAAATTGAAGACACTCCTGTCTCTGTAGCGGGAACGGCTGTCCCTCCCCGCCAACCCCGATACGCCAGGGAAAAATAATAGAAGGCAAACAACAGGATGAATACACCAAAACCGACCTTGATCCACCTCATCCAAATCCCGGGTTTAGGAAGAACCGTCAACCCGGCCCCCGCCAACGGCCATGGCAAAGCCATCCCCACTCCCAAAACGAAGGGAAGGATCAAGCCGATAACCGCCCCTTGTCCAAAAAGGGTGCCGGAAAGCAACAACACGGCAATCACCACGGGGGCCACACAGGCACCCGCAAGGAGTGCGGAAACCCCTCCCATCACCACGGCAGTCACAATGCCGCCACGCTTCCGCTCGGGCTGATCCACGGCGTTTGACTGAAAACGAGTGAAATCAATGACCCAGACATCGAACATGGCCAGGGCCAAAACCACAAATAGGAATCCGATCAGGGCATTAAACCAAGGAAAGGAATTGAGCGTTCCGAACTGGGCTCCGGTCAGAACAACAACAAGACCGAGAACCCCATAGACAAAGGCAATCCCCACTCCGTAAGCGGATCCCAGCACTATCCCGCGACCCTTGGAACGGCTCTGAGAACCAACACCAAGGATGGCCAGGTTAATGGGTATCATGGGTAACACACAGGGCGTCAGGTTCAAGAGAAGCCCTCCCAACAGGATCAGGAGTAGCGTCCACCAAACGCCATGGGCCTCCAGAAACACGGGCGGATTATCGCTGAACAGAAGAAATCCCGCCTTGATACGGTGCACAACAGACCCGGTCGATGTTTCGCCCGCTTTGACGCGTCCTTCAGCACGATCCAGAAAGGACAGGAAGTCGGGGGCACTGAGATACCCGGAAGCGCGCGCACCAACGTGATGCGATTGGCCGGTCATCTCCCATCCGGATTGATCCGATACGGTT